>JADGOB010000004.1 GCA_017883185.1 Acidobacteriota bacterium | reverse complement strand
CGGAAGCAGGGACTGCCGACCGAGCGCCCCGAGTACTACATCCACACCAAGTTCTCGATTCCGATCGCGTGCTTCGTCTTCGCCCTGATGGGGCTCGGGCTTGGCGTGAGCACGAGCCGCGGCGGAAGGCTGGCGGCCTTCGCCCTCGGCAGCGGCGTCATCTTCGCCTACTACATCGTGATGTACGAGGCGCGGTCGCTGTCGCTCGGCGGTGTGATTCCGGCGTGGCTGGCAGCATGGCTTCCGAACATCGTGCTGGGCCCCGTCGGCGCGGCGGTGATGTACCGGCGCGCCCGCTCATCGGGCAGGTCCTTCCAGTTCACCATCCCGGCGATCGGGTTCCTGAAGAAGCTTCTGCCCGCCCGAACGGTCTCCCCTGGCGCGCAGGGCGACGGGGGCGGGACCCTGGCGCGCCCCGTGCTGGTCGTGCGCTTCCCTGAAATCTGGCTGCCGCAGCCAGGGATTCTCGACCGCTACATCGGGAAGATGTATCTCAGGCTGCAACTGCTGACATTTGGCAGCCTGTTGGGGATCTTCTACATCTCGCAATTCATCGATCTGTCCGACAGGCTGTTTCGAGGAACTGCGTCCGCCGACCTGATGCTGAAGTTCTTCATCTTCCAGACCCCGCAGTTTGTCTTCTACGTCATTCCCCTGTCGGTCCTGATCGGGTCGCTTGTCACCATCGGCGCCCTCACCCGGAACAGCGAGCTGATCGTGATGCGCGCGTGCGGGATCAGCCTGTACCGGGCGGCGTTGCCGCTCGTCGCGCTGGCGGCGGCCTCCAGCGTGCTGTTGTTCGGCATCGAGGAATACGCGCTGGCGGCGTCCAACCGGCAGGCCAAGGATCTGGAGCACCTGATCCGGCACGGCACGGTCCGCACCACTAACGTGCTCAACCGGCGGTGGACCGTCGGCAAGAACGGCGACATCTATCACTACGATTTCTTCGACCCCAGACGGGGCGAACTGCACGGTTTCTCGCGGTACGAATTCGACCAGAAGAACTGGCGATTGTTGCGTGTCACGTCGGTGGCGTCCGCCAGGTTCGACTCGGCGTCGCTCAAGCCCGAGGCGACGGTGGCGACGTGGAAGGCTCACCAGGGGTGGACCCGCGAGATCAAGTCCGGCGGCGAATCGCTTTACGCCACGTTCGACGATCGCGACCTGACACTCGAGCCCCCCGACTACTTTGGCACCGAGCAGCCCGAAGCCGCGTCGATGACTTACGCCGATCTTCGCGACTATATCGATAGCATGCAAGGCTCAGGCGTCAACGTCCTACAGTACCTGGTGGACCTGCACCGCAAGGTCTCGTTCCCGTTCGTGACTATCGTCATGACCCTCCTAGCGGTTCCGTTCGGCGCCATGACCGGACGTCGCGGAGCGCTCTACGGGATCGGCGTCGGGATCGTTCTCGCCATCGTCTACTGGACGGCCAACAATCTCTTTGGCGTGGTGGGCGCCGCTGGCCTCCTCGCGCCCGCGCTTGCGGCATGGGCGCCTAACCTCCTCTTTGGCGCCGGCGCCGCCTACATGATTCTCACCGTCCGCACGTAGTCCGCCTGGAATCTTCGGGCCAAACGCCGCGCTCCCACCGACCACCCGTGCCCGACAGGGTCGACATACGAAGAGGCTCGGAGCGGCCCGCACGAGGACATTCGTCGCGCGGGCTACGAAACTGTTCGTCGTTGTGGCTACGAAGTCGCTCGTCGCTGTTTTCTCGCCTGTTTCTGGGCCTCTCCAGCTCTACCGACGTTCCAGGAGACGAACGTCAGGCTATCGAGGAGGCGTGGTGTCCGGCGAGAAGAACCGGACCTTGTCAAGAGCGAACCGGCCTGCGGACCCGCGTCTGGTGTTGACGGTATCGACGACGAAGAGGACGGTTCGCACGCCGGCAAGTTGAGGAGACCGGGCAGGAGTGGCGCCGACCGCTCGCATCTCGGCAAAGGGAATGACGATCTCGCGAACCGTCGGATCAAGGTAGACGGAACGCTGCCATCGGTGGCCGTCACCCTGTGTCGGCACCCGAAGTTGAATCGAGAGCCGCATGGGCCGGTCGGCCGCCGCCCGGAACGCGATGCCCGTCGCCCGCCCGTCGATGCTCGTCGTGAAGCTGAGCGCGGCGTAGGGCGCTACCGCGGTTCCTCTTCCCAGCGCGTAACGTAACGCAATGCGACCTCCCTCCCTCTCGATGGTCGCCTGCGATCCCTCATCGTGTTCGACGCCCCACAGCGGGTCGAACACCTCGAGCCAGAACGTCGGCCCGGTCATGTCCGGCTGCGGCGGCGCCTGGGCTGACCCAAGGCCGCCAACGTAGATCGGGTTACCGACGACCCACGGTACGAACCCCTCGCGGCCGTGGGCCGGCACCCACGCCTCGGCGCGGTAGTGTCCGGGTTGGTCACTCGCGTAGGTCAGCTCCTGGGCCGCGACCCGGTGCACCTGCACGCCGTTCCGGAACAGCACGAGCCACCCGCCCGCCGGTACGTTCGCCCGGGCGCGGACGATCACGGGATCCGACATCGTGAGTACGTCTCCCTCGGCTGCCGACACTCCCCCGCTGATGGCCGAAAACTCGAATGCCGCCGGCCCGGCGATCGCGTCCACCACGCTATGCACGTGGCCGGCGCGGATCGCCGCCACGACGGCATCGGCGTCGCTCGGGGCATTCCGCGACAACGGACGAGGAAGCCGGACGCGAAGCGACGCCACCTCGAACATGACCTGATACGACGGCACGCGCAGGAACACGGGGTTGACGTACGGCTCGGGGCCGTCCCTGAAACCGAGGCGGGCGTGAGCGTCAGTGCCCGCGAGCACGACGACGCGCCGCCCTCCCACGAGGGCAGCCAGCTTCGCCAGCGTCTGGGGCCGCTGGTAAAGGCTCGCGACCGAACCGACCGGCCGGAAGCAATAGGTCCATCCCGCCTGGAGGAGCCGCGGGAGCGGGGCTTCCCGCCAGAGGCTGTCCCCGTTCAACCACTCGATCCCATCGAACGGCACATCCCAGCCGCGCCACGCCAACTCCGTCTTCCCCGACAACGGGTGGGTCACCACCCCGAAGCCGCCGAGCCGCCGCACGTCGTCGGCCACGTCGCGCGGTTCACCGGCCAGCGGATAGGGAGACGGCGCAAGGCCGAGGGCCGCGTAGTGTCCGCCGGTCGTGCTGATCTCGACCGCGTCGATACACAGGACGCCGGACCGGTAGACCGGCGGGTCTGGACGTCTCGCCGCATCGCCGTGGTCGGTGACGATGACGAACTGAAGCCCGGCCTTTGCCGCGGCCGCCGCCACGTCCTCCATGCTCCCTGTGCCATCCGATCGCCTGGTGTGGACGTGGAACACGCCACGGACGTCGGTCGGTGAAGTCTGCCAGGACGGTGAGGGAGTGGCGAGCCGGGGCGGTGGCAGGAGAGCGAAGGTGACGCTGACGAGAACGGCGGCCACCAGAGCCGCCGTTCCCATCAGCGCGTGCTTTCCGAAGATCACAGTAATCGTACCCAGGCGCAGGCGACCCCTACAGGCCGGCGTCGCTTCGCAGCGCGGACGCCCGGTCCGTCCGCTCCCAGGTGAAATCGGGATCGGTCCGGCCGAAATGGCCGAATGCCGCTGTCTTGCGGTAGATCGGGCGCCGGAGATCCAGTTCTTCCATGATGCCGCGCGGCGTCAGCTTGAAGTGGCCGCGCACCAGGTCGTCGATCCTGCTGTCGGGGATTCGCCCGGTGCCGTAGGTGTCCACCATCACCGACACCGGATCGGCGATACCAATCGCGTAGGCGAGTTGAATCAGCAGACGGTCGGCCAGGCCGGCCGCCACGCAGTTCTTCGCGATGTACCGCGCCATGTAGCACGCGGAGCGATCCACCTTTGTCGGGTCCTTGCCCGAGAACGCGCCGCCGCCATGCGGCGCCGCACCTCCGTATGTGTCGACGATGATCTTCCGCCCGGTGACGCCCGCGTCCCCCTGGGGCCCGCCGATCACGAACCGGCCAGTGGGGTTCACGTAGATCTTGGTGTTCTCGTCAATCATCGAGGCAGGCACAACGGGCTTGATCACCTTTTCCAGGATTCCGTCGCGGATCGTCTCGTTGTCCACTAGCGCGCTGTGCTGGCTGGAGACGACGATCGCATCGATGCGAATCGGCGTGGCGCCGTCGTACTCGACCGTGACCTGTGACTTGCCGTCCGGCCGCAGGTAGTCGAGGAGTCCGTCGCGGCGGGCGCTGGACAAGCCCATGCAGAGCTTGTGCGCGAGCATGATCGGCAGCGGCATGAGTTCGTCGGTTTCGCGGCAGGCATAGCCGAACATCAGGCCCTGGTCGCCTGCGCCGCCGGGATCCACGCCGAGGGCGATATCTGGCGACTGCTCGTGAATCGACGACAGCACCGCGCAGGTGTCGGAGTCGAAGCCGTACTTGGCGCGGGTGTACCCGATGTCCTTGATCGTCTCGCGGACGATCTTCGGGAAGTCCACGTAGCAACTGGTGGTGATCTCGCCGGCGATCATGGCAAGACCCGTGGTGACGAGCGTCTCGCAGGCGACGCGGCCGACGGGATCCTGCGTGAGGATGGCGTCGAGTATCGCGTCCGAGATTTGGTCGGCTATCTTGTCCGGGTGGCCTTCGGTCACCGACTCGGACGTGAACATGTGGCGGCCGTCACGGCTCATGCGTCGAGTTCCTCCGCTTTTTCGCGCGAGTTTGCAAACAACGACATCTTGTAACAATATCTGCCATCCGAGGTTCCGGTCAAGCACGATGCGCCGGCTCGCCCATCACGCGCGCGGGTGGAACCGCTCGTAGATCGAGCGCAGGCGAGCGTCGAGCACGTGCGTGTAGATCTGGGTGCTCGAGAGATCGGCGTGCCCCAGCATCATCTGGATCGCGCGGAGGTCGGCGCCGCGATCGAGGAGGTGCGTCGCGAAGGAGTGCCGCAGCACGTGTGGGCTGAGACCGCGGGGCAGGCCGGCCTGGACGCCGTAGGTCTTGAGATTCTTCCAGAAGCCCACCCGAGACAGCCCCCCGCCGCGGCTGTTCACGAACATGCGCGGCGAAGATCGTCCCTTGAGGAGCGCCGGCCGACCGTCCTGCAGGTAGCGCTGCACCCACGCTACGGCCTGGTCGCCCATCGGCACGAGCCGCTGCTTGTCCCCCTTGCCGGTACACGTAAGGTAGCCGGCCTCGAGGTTCAGGTCCACGCGGCGAAGCCCGACAAGTTCCGAGACGCGCAGACCGGTGGCGTACAGGAGCTCGACCATCGCGCGGTCCCGGATGCCGCGCGGCGTCGAGACATCCGGTGCCGCAAGCAGGAGGTCCACTTCTTCGACGGAGAGGAATCGAGGCAGCGCCGGCCAGGCGCGCGGCGCCCGAAGGTCATCCGCGGGGCTCGTCTCGAGCCGGCGGTCGAGGACGAGGAATCGGTAGAAACCGCGGACGCACGCGACCGCGCGCGCCGCCGACCGCGGAGACAACCCGACGGACATCAGGTGGCGGACGAACGCCTCGAGGTCCTGGCGGGACATGCGCTCAACAGGCACTGCGGCGGCGTCGGCAAACCGCGCCAGCGCAACCAGGTCCCGGCTGTAGTTCTCGACCGTCAGCGCGGCCAGTCTCCGCTCGACGCGCAGATGGTCGAGGTAAGCATCGATGGCGGCCGCCGACTCGTTGGCATTCATGCCCGGGTAGCTTCAACCGGCGAGCGGTCGGGAGTCAAGCAGGGGACGCTGTGCTGGGGGGACGGAGTGCTCTGCCGCTGCCGTGCGGAGTCGTATCGTTTGACAGGGTGCGGGGAAGGGACTAGCATTCCGGCTTTCCCTCTGAGACTGGTTTCATCATGCCTGTCCAATCGAAGTGGCAGCAACTGCCAACCGAAGCGATCAATCCTGCCAGCCTGGCCATTGACAAGCTCTCGCCGGCGGCGATTGTCGACCTCATGGTCGACGAAGACCGCAAGATCATCGCGGCGGTTTCGAAGGAAAAGAAGCGAATCGCGCTGGGCGTCGAAATCATCAGCCAGGCGCTGAGGAAGGGCGGGCGTCTGGTGTTCGTCGGCGCCGGCACCAGCGGCCGCCTTGGCGTGCTCGAAGCGGCGGAGATCCCGCCGACCTTCGGCACTGACCCGTCCCTGGTGCGCGCCGTGATGGCCGGCGGCAACCGGGCCCTCATCCGTGCGCGCGAGGGCGTCGAGGACGACTACGAAGAGGGCTCGCGCTCGCTCGCCAGGCTCCGCCCGACGTCGAAAGACGTCGTGGTTGGGGTGTCGGCGAGCGGGATGACCCCGTTCGTCCGCGGCGGGTTGAACCGCGCGCGCCAAGCCAGGGCGAAGATCATCTTCGTCACCTGCTTCCCGGGGACCGAGTTGCAGACGTTCGTGGACCTCATGATCGCGCCGGCCGTCGGCCCCGAGGTCATCGCCGGCTCGACGCGGCTCAAGGCCGGCACCGCCACCAAGATGGTTCTCAACATGCTCACCACGGCGTCGATGGTGCGGGTTGGCAAGACCTACGGCAACCTGATGGTGGACGTTCAGACCGGCTCGGAGAAGCTGAAGGATCGAGCCCGCCGGATCCTGTCGATCGTGAGCGGGATTGACTATGACGCCGCCGATAAGCTGCTGAAGCGCGCGCACTGGAACGTGAAGGCGGCGATCGTCATGCAGAAGACTGGCCGCGACTACCGACAGGCGCTGTCCAAGCTGCGGCGCGCCGACGACCTGGTGCGCGAGGCGATCGGGGAGGACATCGAGCCGCGCCTTCACGAGCTGCTCGAGTCCGCGGAGAAACAGAAGCACCCGACGCCGCACCCCTGACGGCGACAGAGGGTTGGCGCGCGGTGAGCGCGTCAGATGTACTGCGGTAGCTGCACGCCCCCGGCCAACTCCCCGAGCGCCAGGCGCACGGCGCCGACGGCGGGGGGCTCGAGAAGGCGTCGCACGCTCGCCCTCGGCGCCAGGTCCGGCAGTCGCCGGGTCGCCTCGGCCGCCAGCGACGGCAGGCCGAAGATTCCCCCAGACAACAGGAACGGGAACGCATCCTGCGCCATGTCCAGCCGACGCACGACGGATGCCGCGGCGAGGAACAGTTCGTCCGACGCCCGGGTGATGATGTCGGCCGACACCCGGTCGCCGTCCTCGGCGGCGCGCCCGACGAGCGGCGCGAGCGCGGCAATCGACGCGAGCGGAAACCCCTGGCTGTAGACCACCGGGCCGATCTGAATCGGCTTCTCGAGCTGGAGGTGCGCCAGGACCGCTGGCGTGAGCGCGGTTGCCGGCCCGCGGCCATCCGACTCGCGCATCACCGCGGCCAGCGCCTGCCGCCCGATCCAGTAGCCGCTTCCTTCATCCGCGAGGATGTGTCCCCATCCTCCAGCGCGCGCGGCGCGGTTCTGCGAGTTGCGGCCAAACGCGATTGACCCCGTGCCGGCGATCAGCACGATGCCCGGGCCGTTGCCGGCGCCGGCCACCAGCGCGACGAGCGCATCGTTTGCCACGACCGTGCGCACGTTCCGCGCAATCCGCCGCATGATCCCACCGACGATCCGGTAGTCCTCGGGCCTGTCCGCGCCGGCCATCCCGAGGCCCACGACGGCTGGCGTGCCCTCGCGGTCACCCATCGAGTCCTCGATCACCTGGTGCAACGTCTTCTCGACGGCCAGCTCGCCCGCGGTGCTCAGGTTGGCACCCGGGCCGAGGGCCTCAGAGATCACGTGCCCGTCTTCGTCCGCGAGGAGGGCGTGCGTCTTCGTACCTCCCGCATCGATGCCAATCACGTACTGCATCCACGTTCTCCCATAACCCGGTCGAGCCGGAACCAAAGAGGCTCGGCCGGGTTATGAAGGGACTAAATCGTCCGCCCTGATCGTCGATGGGAGGATATGAGGGCGCGGCCCGGGTGTCAACCCTGGTTTGACAACCCGTACAGCGCCTGATAGCGTTAAAAGTTTCTATGCATATTGTCGATGGTTTCCGCGTCCGCTATCCCAACGAGGAGTTCGACTACAGTCGCGGAGCCCTCGAGGCATTCAAGGCCGATACGCTGAACGGCCTGGACGCGGCGGCGCGGCGACAGCAGGAACGGGCGCTCGGCGCAGACCTGGTCGGATGGGCGGACGCTTTCCCGAACCGGTGGCGCGAGTTCCGGTGCCAGCGACTCACGTCGCTGGTCTCGAGGCTCCGTGAAAGCGTCAAGGCGCGGCGACCCGAAGCGGTCTTCTCCGCCGCGGTCGCGCCGGATGCCCGCGAAGCCCGCACGCGTCGGTTTCAGGACTGGGGCTCCTGGCTCCAACGGAAACTCCTCGACGTCGTGTGCCCGATGGCCTACGCCACCGACAGCACCGTGTTCAGCGCCCAGGTGGCCGACGCCAGGCAGATGGCCGGAGGCAGACCCGTCTGGGCCGGCATCGGCGCCTACCGGCTCTCTTCGTCCGAGACCATCGAGAACATCCGGATCGCCCGCCGTCTTGGCGCCAGCGGTGTCATCCTCTATTCCTATGACAGCTTGATCAGCCTGCCTCGCGGCCTCGACTACCTGGCTCAGGTTGGGCGGGCCGCCTTCATGCAGTAGGCCGGGCGATGTCCGCGTTTCCAGGCGCGCAGCACGTCATCCAGCAGGCGATCGCGTCCCGCGTCACGCCATGCGCGGTGGTCGAGGTCGGGCGCCACTCCGGCGTGACGTGGCGAGTGGCGTCTGGCAGGCTGACCTACGATGCCGATGCGCGGGCCACGGGGACGGAGACCGTCTTCGACTTGGCCTCGCTGACCAAGGTGCTGGCAACCACTTCCCTGGCCATGCGCCTCGTGGACGAGGGCCGACTCGATCTCCAGGCACGAGTCGCAGACCTGCTGCCATCCTGGCGAGGCGTTGGTCGGGAGGCGGTGAAGGTCGCGGACCTCCTGGCACACTCCTCAGGGCTTCCAGCTCACAGACCGTTATGCCGATCCTGCGCCAGCCGAGAGGAATTCGAGCGGGCGATCTGCTCGGAGCCGCTGGAGTTCACCCCGGGAACCGCGTCGGTCTACAGTGACCTCGGGTTCATCCTGCTCGGGTTTCTGCTCGAGGATCTCGCGGCCGCCCCGCTCGATGCACAGTTCGAGCGCGTGCGAGACGCAATCGGCGCCTCCGCTGAATTACATGCCGGCACCGTCTCGGCCCCGGTGCCGCTCGAAGTGCGGTATCGTCCCCCGGCCCAGTGGCAGGAGCGAATCGCGCCCACGCGATCGGAATCCGCTCAGCCTGGCATCGTGGACGATGGGAACGCCGCGGCTCTCGACGGCGTGGCCGCGCACGCAGGGCTGTTCGGCACCGCGTCTGCCGTCGGTAGAATGGCGAGCGCCGTGCTCGGCGCGCGACTGGACGCAAACGACCGCCAGGCGATCGCCCGGCACGACACGGTCGTTCGCTTCACGTCGCGAGCCGGCGTCGCCGGCAGCTCACGCGCGCTTGGATGGGACACGATGCTCCCGACTTCGTCGTGCGGGACGCGGATGTCCTCACAAGCCTTCGGCCACACCGGCTTCACGGGTACGTCGCTGTGGATTGATCCCGTCGCCGATATCTACGTGGTTCTGCTCACGAACCGGGGGTACCCGGCTCCCCGCAACGCGGAAGGTATCACGGCATTGCGGCGTGCCGTGCACGATGCCGTCATGGACGAGGTGGTGGAATAGCCGGCACGAAGATTCTGCAAACCTTGGGCTGGTGGGACACGTCAGAAGATTCAGACCCCGGGCCGCTGCCCTTCTCCGCCTCGCTGTCCGCCGCGGCCACCACGCGAGCCCAAGCCCGGATCACCGAAGTCCATCGACGGGTTTTCGCCGCGCGGCCCAGTGCCCTGACCTCTCCGGCCACCCGGCATCCCCGGCCAGCCCTGACCGCCGGGCCCGCCCCGCCCGCCCCGCATACCCGGCCGGTCCTGACCAGGCCCGGTCATGCCTGGCAGGAAGAGAAACCGCCACTCGTTGTAATGCGTGGCGCCATCCAAGCTTCGGATGGACGTTTCGGTGCTCTTGCTCCGGACGCCAAGCACGCCGCCTCTCGGTCCGGCGGTCCGCGCGGCCTGTCCGGCCTGGGTCACGCCGCCCGAGCGGGACTCGAAGGTGAACGTGGTCGCGCCACCGCGCCCAGGGCCCTGGCCCTGAGGAAGACCGCCCCGCCCCTGGCCGATCGACACCAGGCTTCCCTGATAGAGGATGTCGAACTCGCCGTCCGCGACCATCGGGTCCTTGTATTTCTTCCGCAGGAACTTCTGCTTGACCAGGATATCGACGTCGGCCGGATAGGTGGCGGCGTACTTTCTCTGGTAGAGCTGGATCGCGCGAACGTATTGGCGACCGCGGAAGATCAACTCCTCTTCCTTCTCCCGCTGCCCGGCCTGCCGCCAGGCCGGCATGGCGACAGTCATGGCAATCG
The DNA here is from genome assembly GCA_017883185.1 of Acidobacteriota bacterium. Lineage (GTDB taxonomy): Bacteria > Acidobacteriota > Vicinamibacteria > Vicinamibacterales > Fen-181 > FEN-299. Next base: position 68,289 of record JADGOB010000004.1, on the reverse strand, counting down.
CCAGCACGGCGATCGCCACCAGGAGCGCCGCCATGGCGTAACCGGACTCCCGGTTCTGCGCTTGACCGGCTCGGTTCATGTAGTACACTGCTAGCCAGTCTCCATGATACCAGACCTGCGGCTACACGGAATTGTGAGTGGACCGACGCGAAGCGCGCGGCGCCGCCGGGTCGTTCCCGTGATGGTGCTTGCGGCTGTGGCACTGCTCGTCGCGTGCGACAAGGTGCCCCTCTTCGCGCCGACCGGCACGACGATCAGGCTGTACACGAACACGCAAGTCCTGCCGATCAACGGCACGGCGGAGATCACCGCCAGCGTGCTCGAGAGCGGGGGCAACCCCGTGCAGAACGGCACGATGGTGACCTTCACCACCTCGCTCGGCACGGTCACGCCGACCGACGTGGCCACGTCGAACAGCAAAGCCACCGTCATCTTCAACGCCGGCTCACAGTCGGGAACCGCGGTCATCAACGCGTTTTCAGGTTCCAGTTCGACGTCCGGTTCTGCTTCGACCGGGACAGGCGCGGCCCCGACCACGACCACGGGGTCGGGAGTCTCGATCGTGATCGGCGCGGCAGCCGCAACCACCGTGGTCGTCACGGCCAGTCCCTCCAGCGTCTCGCAACTCGGTGGCACGGCGACCATTACGGCGAGCGTGCTCGACAGCAACAACAACGGCCTCGCCGGCGTCCCGGTGTCGTTCACCACGGACCAGGGTTCGGTGGCGCCCGTGATAGGAACGACGAACTCGACCGGCCAGGCACAAACCACGCTGACCACCAACCAGACGGCGACCGTGACCGTGACCGCGGGTACCAAGACGGGAACGGCGAAAGTGACCGCGGTCGCGGTGCCGACGATCACCCTTACCGGCCCGACGACCACGCCGACGGCGGGTCTCACCTCCACCTTCACCCTGAACGTCACCGCCGGTTCCGGCTCGGCGCCGATCCGCAACGTCTACCTGGACTTTGGTGATGGCACCAACTTCAGCCTCGGCGCTTCCTCGGGATCGGTCAGCATTCCGCACGTTTACAGGGAGTCGGGGACGTTCACGGTGACGGCGATCGCCACGGACGCGAGCGGGCAGAGCACGTCGATGTCGATTCCCGTCGTGGTGTTCCCGGCTGTGCCTTTCACGCTGACGGTCACGGCACCGACCGGCAAGAGCGGCGTGGCAATGACGCTCACAGCGACGCCGGGCGCAGGAGCGCCGGTTATCGTCAGCTACGTCTGGGACTTCGGTGACGGAAAGTCCGCGACGACGACGATTGGTTCGGCACCGCATACGTATACGCTCCCGGCGGGAACGACCGTGGCGCAACAGTTCATTGTCACGGTGACCGCGACTGGCGCGGACGGCCGCACCGGTGTCGGCAGCGCCGTCGTGACCATCACGCCGTAGGGCGATACCCGCGGGGCGGCGCGCCGGCGATCGTCAGCGACAAGTGGGACTTCGGCGATGGCACGTCGGTGACGATCACCCCGTAGGACTGGGGCAACTGCGAACGAGGGCCAGCATTGGCTGCCCTCGTTTGCGGCTGCACAGGCGGCTCACGGTTCACGACAGCGTACACAGGTAGGGGCGACCGTCTGGTCGCCCCTACCTGTGTACGCCAAGCCGAACCGATGGACGTGCCCCGCATCGAGCCGGCACGCACCGAGGGGCGACAACCGGTCGCCCCTGCAGATCGCACGCCGCTCCCACTCGAGGACGGGAGAGGCGCTGGCCCGGCCCCTTTGCCCCCTGATTCACGACTTCGTACACACGTAGGGGCGGCCAACCGGTCGCCCCTACACCTCGAATGCCGCTACCACTCCGCGTAGCGGGTGCCGTCGATCGAGGTGCCGTCAGAACCGCTCTTCACGTTGAAGATTCCGACGTCGGCCGAGGGATTGCTGGGATCGGGCTCGGAAGGAATCGTTTGCCACGTTTCGGAGGAGTTCGTGATCGGGTCCTTGGGCACCTGGCGCAGGTAGCCCTCGGACACCAGGGTCGCGAGGTCGAGAGGGTACTTCGCTTTGTCCGCGTAATACTGGTCGATGGCATCGCGCATCCGGAAGAGGTCTTCCTGGAGCACCGCTTCCTTCGTGCGGACCACGGCGTTCCGGTACTGAACGACACCCATGCCGGCCAGCACCGCGATCAGCGCGACGACAACCATCAGTTCGATGAGGGTGAAGCCGGTCTCGGCCTGGCGCCGACGCCGCTCCATGGCGACTCTCAGCATCGAGATCACCAGTCCTTGTACTTCGTCCCGTCGAGCCCGGTGCCCGTGCTCTTCGTGAAGACGTCGAAAACGTTCTGGCCGCCCCAACTGGTGGCCTCCGTGTCGTCCTGGTACGACCTCATGCCCCACTCGTTGCTCTTCGTCATCGGATCGATCGGGATCCGGCGCAGGAACTTGAGCTTTCGGCCCGACGCGTCGTTGGCCACCCGGACGCCTTCGACGAGCGTTTCGAGATCCGGCGGGTACCCCTCCGCCCCGGCCTTGAGGTCGGTCGATCCGATGAGCCCCTGGTCGGCGGCGTCCTTGTAGCGATCGATGGCCACCCGCAACTCGCGCAGCGTCCGATGCAGCTCCACCTCGCGTTGCCGCTGGATGGTCACCTTCGCCAGTGGCAGGATTGCCGAGGCGAGGATCAGGAGCATCGTCCCAACGACCACCAGTTCGACGAAGGTATACCCCGACTGGCGCGTGTCCGCGCGCCACCCCCCTCGCCGCTCGCTTGGTGCCCCCGGCCGTTTCCTCATCCTGGTCTCGTCAGCTCCTGACTTCACTTTACCGTGACCGTGGCCGGCGTGAACTGCAGCGGGATGTTCCCGGCTGGTCCGTTCGCCACCCCGCTGATGCGGAAGTTCACTGCTCCCGGCGCGACAGCCTCGAAGACGATGGCCGCCAGCGTGCCGCCGCCCGTAACCCCGAGGACGTCGCCGCTGCGACTGATCGTGATATCCACGCGTCCGGCCGCCTGATCTTCCTGGTGCGCAAACGCCGTGTTCGGCACGCCTGATCGCATGAAGCTCCCTTCCTGCAGCGACCGGAGCTTCAGGGCCGTGGGGTTGTACGTCAGCGTCAGGCTGATCGTCGAGACTCGCGACATGTTCAACGCCGACAGCGTCAGCGTGTAGGGGCCCTGGCCCACTCGCCAATCCGGTCCAGGCGTCGTGACCGTGACCTGCGCGGTCGCCGTGGTGCCTGCCGGCGGGTTTGCTGCCGGCGGAAGCGTTGCTGGTGGCGCGACCTGAGCGGCCGGCGGCGTCGGAGGCGGCGTGGCCTGTGCCGGCGGCTCTGCCGGCGGCTGCGCCGGCGGCATCATGACTGTGCCCGGGATCGGTGAACTGCCCGGCGGCACAACCGGCGTTCCCTGCGGCGTCGGTCGGCCCACAGGGGCGCCGCCGACAAGGGCCGCGCCCGGAGTGCCGTACGGCTGGGTGCTAATCGGCGGGCCCGGCGGAGCGACCACCGGCTGGGTCGCTGCCAGCGGAGTCGCCTCTGTCTGTGTCGCCGCCGCCTCGCCGGTCGAGGCAATCAACTCGGGGGCGCCACCGATCACCGGGTTCTGCGCGGTCCCGATGTAGATCTGCTGGAGGTTTCTCTCGGTGAGTCCCTGCGTGCGGATCACGTGCGGCGTCAGCAGCATCACGATGTCGGTCTGCGAGATCTGGCTCTCGTTCGCCGAGAACAACTGCTTGAGGAGCGGCACATGGATGCCGCCCGGGAAGCCGGTCAGCGACTTCCGCTCGTCGTCGCGGAGAAGCCCGGCGAGGAGGTTCGATTCGCCGTCGCGCAGGCGCATTCGGGTCGTGACCCTGCGCAGGCCGAACGACGGCAGGTTCTGCCCCGCGACGTTGACGTCGGCGCCCTTCGTGCTGCTCTCCACCTCGAGGTCCACGATGATGTCGCCGTCGTAGGTCACCCGCGGCGTGACCGACAGGTTGACGCCTACCGAGCGGTAGCTGTACGACGTCATCGGGTTGATGGCCGTGCCGCCGGACATCAGCGGCTGGAACGTCGTGGACGGGACCGGGATGTCGTCACCGAGATTCGCCATCATCTTCGTGCCCTCGGCGCCGCGCAGCGAGGGCTTCGCGATCAGCTTGGTGCGCGAATCGGACTCGAGGAACTTGACGACCGCGGACGGAACGCTCAGATAGAAGTCCGACGTGTTGATGCCGTGCATCACCGAGTTGAGGTTGAACGCGCCGCTGCTGGTGGTCGCGGCGGCCGCCCCCGTGCCGCCCGATGCTGCACCCGTGCCTGGCGGCACTTCGGGCGAGAACTGCAGGCCGATCTGGTAGGCCGACAGGTTCAGCCCGTACGACTTGACGCGCGTGCGGTTGACCTCCAGGATCTCGACGTCAATCACCACTTCCGCCCGCGGCTTGTCGTTGTTCTGAATGACGCGCTCGGCGATGGCCACCATCGACGCGCTGCCGCGAATGGTGAGGCTGTTCGCCGACTTGTTGGCCTGCATCTGCGGACGGCTCTGCTGCAACCCCTGCCCGCCCAGGATGCCGTTCAACATCGCCTGCATCTCGGTCGCATCGGCGCCCGACAGGTAAAACGTCTGGATGACCTGGTCCTCGTACTTCAGCCGGTTCGGCTGGTTATCCGGGATGATCAGGATCGTCTTGGAATTGAGGATCTTGTAGAACAGGTTGTTCGAGGTCAGCACCAGTCTCAGTGCCTGATCGAGCGTGACGCCATCGAGATCGATCGCCGACTTGGTGTTCGTCTCGACGAACCCGCTGTCGAACATCACGTTGATGCCGCTGGCCTGCGCGAGGAAATCGAGGATCTGCTTGACGGCGATGCCGGCCGCGAACTTGAAGACGAGCGGCGCCCGGGACGCGGGGTTGAGCATCGGCTCGGGCGTGGACTGCCTGGCCTTCTCCTTGAGCTGCTCTATCTGGGGCCGCGGGCGCGCGGCCTCGGCGCGGTCGCGCAGCACCTGCTCGAGTTCGGCGGCCTTCGTCACCGCGCGGCGGTTCGCCTGGTTGTACTCCGCCGCCTTCCGGAACTCGCCGATCGCGGCTTCGAGGTCGCCCTTCTCCTCGAACTCGCGGCCCTTGTCGAGGTGCACGCGGGACGCGGCCATCTTCGCCCGTTCGAGCGCAATCTTGTACTCGGCCGAGTTCGGGTCGGCCTGGGCAGCCTGGCTATAGTAGTTCACTGCCGCATCCCAGTCGCCTGCGCGGACGGCTCGTTCGGCCTTGCTGAGGGCACGCCCAGCCGCACACCCCGCGACCGCCGCGATCACCAGCACCAGCGCTACAGCTTTCCAGAGATCCGCTTTCAAACCAGGCCTCCAATCGGACACGGGAGAATGGCGTCACTTCCGACCCGCCAGGAACGGTCCGTCCCGCGGCTACCCGGTCAGGCTCAGGCGCCGCTGGCCCCGCCCGTCCAGGTAGGCAATGTCGATACTCTCGACGTTGATCTTGACGATCTTGTAACGCCCTTCGACAACGTCGCCTTCGCGCCCGTAGAACACGTCCCGACCATCGGTCAGCGCCGCAACCGGCCGACCTGCGCCCTGCACGATTCCGACGAGTTTGAGCGTGATGAGGGGCGGCGGCGGCGGTAGCGGCGGCGGCGCGTTCGGATCCGGCGGCGGCGGCGTTGGTGTCACGACGCTCGGCGGTGGCGCCTTCGGCTGATCGCGGAACAGGTTTCGCCCCTTGTCCGCCGGCGCCGGCTTGGATGCCTTCAACGCCGACAGCCGCACCTCGGGCGCCGACTCCGCCCGATCGCGCGCGGCCGCGGACCGCGATCCCGCGGGTCCCGCCGCCGCGACAGGACCGACGGTCGCAGCCACGCCAGGACCGCGAAGTTGGTAGATCACCACCACCACCAGCGCGAGGAGGAGCGCCGCGAGCACCAGCGTCTGACGGGGCGGGACCTTAACTGGCATTGCCCGAAGCCTGGTAGTAGGTGGACAGCTGCAGCGTCAGCACGAGGTTGTTCGCCGCGTCACGCGTCTGGTCGATCGTGACGTCGTCGATGATGACGAACTCGGGCGCGGTTTCCAACCTGTAGACGAAGTCGCGGATGGCTTCGTACTGGCCCTCCAGCACGAGGGCGATCCGCAGGTGATCCAGGGCGCTGTCGCGCTCACGCCCTTCGCCGGCCGTCCGACGCACGATCCGCAGATTGCTCTGGCGGGCCATCTGCGCGAGGCCCAAGTACGTCAGGCGGCGAGCGGTACTGATGTTCGCCGGCAGGACCTCGCTGTAGAACGTCTCGAGCTCCGCCTCCGCCCGTTCCTTGCTGGTCGCCACGCCTTTCGCCGCCTCGAACTCGCGCACGGCCTCTTTCAGCGAGCGGTCGGCCCTGGCCGCACGATTGTCGGCGTCGGCCACTCGCGCCGCGAGCGGGTAGACGAACGCCGCGTAGACGCCTACGTTGATGACGAGGGCGACAGCCAGCAGCACGACGAACTTCCGTTGCTCGTTCAACACGCGTCGCAACACGTTGATCAGTCCTCTCGCGCCGGCCTCGGCTTTGGGGCCGGAACCGCGGTTTCGACCAGGTACCACCCTTCGAGTGTCGCCTCGAGCAGCCCCTCCGGGTTCGTCGTCTCGGTGCGGGAGTACAGGTGCCGGAATGCGCCAGTGGTCTCGAGCTGCTCCACGAACTGCTCGATGTCCTCCGCGCGCCGCCCCAGGACGAGCATCGTCACCGTCATGTTGCCGTCCCGATCGGTGCTCGGCCGGATCGACTGGATCCGCACGTCGGCCGGCAGCGTGGCTTCGAGCCGGTTCAAGAGCTCCGTCCAGGAAAACGCGCGCTGGTCGATCAGGCCGTTGGCCTCGCGAGCGGCGGCCGCGACCGTCAAGAGTTGTGCGCGGTCCACGTTCTGGCGTGCGCGCTCGGCGTCGCCCCGCAGCGTGGTCGCCCGTCGCTCGGCGTCCTCGACATGCCCGAGGAGCTGCGTGTACCGGACGGACAGCGAGCGGTATTGCACCACGTTGAACACGGTCAGCGCGGCGATCAGCAGCGCCACGGCCCCCAGCACGAACTGAGCGGCGCGCTCGTTGTAGAACGGCCGGGTTGAGAGGTTCATGCGCAGCATCGGCGATTCCCTAGACTCCGGCGCCGGCACCGGCCAGCGCGCCCACGAGCGGCGCCACCATATTCAGCAGCGACGGGTCAGCCGCGATCCGATCCGAGAACCGCGCGATCCGCTGCGGATCCACGGTCTCCGTCCGAACGCCCAGCCGGGTGTCGATCTGCCCCCGGATCGCGTCGAACGTGGTCGGCGTCGGCGCGAGGTTCCAGCCTTCGCCGCCGCTTCCCGTGACGACCACGCGCGCGAACCCCGTACCGCCAAGCCGGTCCTCGTAGTACATCGCGGTCTGGTGAACGAGGTCCGGCAAGCTCTCCTCGCTCCCCTCGGCCCGGTTGCGGAAGAAGATCAGATCCTGTCCCCGGAGGATCACGATGCTGCCATAGTCCGGCGTGATGTGCACCAGGAGCCAATCCCCCGCAGGGGAGCCCTCGGCGCCAAGGACCGCGTTGACGAGGCTGAACGTCGCCAGGCCCACGATCCCGGCGTGCGCCCCGGCCTCCGTGCACACCGCCTCGTATTCCTCCACGACCTGGCGGCGCGCGAGTGCGACCACGAACTCCTGCCCGCCCTCGGGGCTGACGGCGCCGCGCGAGTAGGTGACCTGCGCCTCCTCGACCGGGAACGGAGCCGACTTCCTCACGTGCCAGCGGATCAACTGGTCGAGGTCCTGTGCGCGCGGAGGCACCGAATCGAGTCGCACCAGCGACACCTTGGCGATGTTGTCGGGCACGACCAGGGCGACCCGCCGCGGCCGGCCGCCCAACAGGCCGAGGATGCGGGTCAGCGCCTGGCTGACGACCCGCCGGTCGGCGATGTTCTGGCCATTGAGCGCGGGCGCCACGGCGCCGGCGGGCAGGGCCTCCATCGCGTGCGCCGAGATGACGGACGTCCCGCCGTGGCGCGCGATCGCGATGGCCGACACCAGGCGTGGGGCAATCTGCACCGCCACGGACGGCGCCGGGCTGGCGAAGAGTGAAGAGAGTGTCATTCGACGAACGTCACCTTGTTGATTTCCCGCAATGTCGTGACGCCTTGCAGCACGCGGTCAACCGCGCATTCCCTCAGGAAGCGCATCCCCTCGTCGCGCGCTGCCCTCTTGATTTCGGAAGTCGGGCGCCGGGCGAGGATCATCTCGCGGATCCGGTCCGACAGGTCGAGCAACTCGCAGATCGCCTGCCGCCCCTTGTAGCCCGTGCCGCCACACTCGATGCAGCCCTTCCCTTCGTAGAAGGTGTGCGTCTGCTCGAGGGCCGGGTCCATCCCCGATTCCTCCAGCAGGGTCCGGGTCACCTTCGACGGGCGTTTGCAGTGCTGGCAGATGGTCCGCACCAACCGCTGCGCGAGCACGCAGTTGAGTGCCGAGACGAACTGGTAGGCCTCGACGCCCATGTTCAGGAAGCGCCCGAGCACGTCGAGCACGTTGTTGGCGTGCACGGTCGTGAACACGAGGTGGCCGGTCAGCGCCGACTGAATCGCGATCTGCGCCGTCTCGGGGTCGCGGATCTCGCCGACCATGATCTTGTCGGGGTCGTGGCGCAGGATCGATCGCAGGCCGCGCGCGAACGTCAGGCCCTTCTTCTCGTTGATCGGGATCTGCGTGATGCCGCGCAGCTGGTACTCGACCGGGTCTTCGATCGTGACGATCTTGTCCTCGGGCGACTTGATCTCCGAGAGCGCCGCATACAGCGTCGTGGTCTTGCCGCTACCCGTGGGCCCGGTCACCAGCACCATCCCGTACGGCTCGGCGATGTACTTCCGGAACCGCTTCAACTCGGTCTCCGGGAAGCCGAGGATGTCGAGACGCAGCTCCGAGAACTGCTCGCTGATCGACTCCTTGTCGAGGATGCGGATGACGGCGTCCTCGCCGTGCACGCTCGGCATGATCGACACGCGGAAGTCGATGGTCTTGCCGGGCACGCGCAACTTGAAGCGGCCGTCCTGCGGCACGCGCTTCTCGGCGATATCGAGCTCCGCCATGACCTTGATGCGCGAGATAATCGCGCCGTGGAACTGCTTGGCGATCGGCCGCATCGCCTGCTGCAGCACCCCATCGATCCGGTACTTCACGTACACCGCGTCGTCCTGCGTCTCGATATGGATGTCGCTCGCCCGCCGCTGGATCGCGGTGAACACCGTAGAGTCCACCAGCCGGATGATCGGGCTGATATCGCTCGTCAGCTTCTCGACCGTCAGGGTCTCGTCGCCGTTCTCCTCTTCCTTGAGCAGTTGCAGCTGGAACCCCTCGGTCGCCTCCTCGAGCACGCGCTGCGAACTCTCGCTCTTCTTCAGGATTGATTCAATCGCCGAGCGCGCGCCGACGGTCACCTTCAGGGGCGCGGCCAGCAGCAGCGCCAGTTCGTCGATCATCGGCAGGTCCGTCGGGTCGGACACGACGATCACGAGCGAACGGCCTTCCCGGTGGTAGGGGACGAACCCGTACCGCAGCATCAGGTCCGCGGGGATCGAGCGAAACAGGTCGTGGTCGATCTGGAACGACTCGAGGTCCACGAACTCCAGCCCATAGCGCTCGGCCAGCCGCCGGGCCTGCGCCGTCTCCTCGGCGCGCTCCTCGCTGGCCTGCTCGACACCTTCCGCGTACAGCATCGGCGCGCCGGCAGCCGCCGGCGCCGCGGTCGTCGTCACCTGCCCGATCCCAGCGACCCTTGGTTCCACTCGGTTCCCCTTCCAACCCGTGTCCATCGAGCGACGACGGCGCGGCCTACGATGGCCCGACGACCGACGACAATTGGAACAGCGGCATGTACAGCGCGAGCAGCATGCCCGCGACGACGAGGCCCATGATGACCAGCAGCGCGGGTTCCACGAGGGTGACGAAACGCCCGAGATCCGTCTCGATCTCCTCGTCGTAGAAATCCGCGAGGCTGTTCAGCATCTCCTGGAGCGCGCCCGTCGCCTCCCCGACCTCCGCCATCTTGATGGCGACGTCGGGGAAAATCCCACGGTCCGCCATCGCCGCCGAGAACGACTCCCCTTCCCGTACGCGATCGCCAACCGTTACCATCGCCGCCGCCATGGCCCGATTCCCGATCGACTGGCTCGCGATATCGATGGCGTTGACCAGGGGGATCCCTCCCCCGAGAAGAGTTGCGAGGGTCCGCGACAGTTGAGACGTGGCAAACTTCCGGGCGGTTGGCCCGATCCCCGGAAGCCGCAGGATCAACCGGTCGAACCGCTCGCGCTGCCCCGGCCGCCGCAGCCAGGCGTTGACGCTGACTCCAGCGGCCGCGATCCCCAGCACCAACAGCAACAGCTGCGACCTGACGAACGCCGACAGCGCCACGATCCCCCGTGTCACAAGCGGCAGTTCGTGGTTGAACTGCCCGTAGAAGTCGGAGAATGCCGGCACCACCCGCACGACAATGATGCTGACGACGGCGAGCGACAGGACGAGCAGGACCGCGGGGTAGATGAGCGCGGAGAGCGTACGCCGACGGACCCCGGCGATCACCTTCGCGTAGACCACGTAGCGCCTGAGGACGTTCTCCAGGCTCCCGCTCTTCTCTCCCGCCATCAGCGACGCCGTGTAGATTCCCGGGAACAGCGCCCCCTGGGACGCAAACGCATCCGACAGCGCCGTGCCCGCCCGCACCTTCTCGTGGATGTCGTCGAGCACCGACTTGAACAGCGGGTTGCTCATGCGCATGCGAAGGATGTCGATGGACTGAACCAGGGGCATGCCGGCTTTCAGTAGCGTCGCCAGTTCCTGGTTGAAGACGACGAATTCGCGAGCAGGGATACTCCGCCGCGAACGCAGGCGGGGCGCCCATCCCGCGATGGCGTGGCGGGGCTGCAGCGCGAGCACGCACAACCCCTTCTGCTCGAGTTCGTGGCGCAACCGCGCCTCGCTGTCGGCGACGTACATTCCCTCGGTGACTTCGCCGCCCGGCGTCGACAGCCTACAGCGGAATTCCATCGCAAGCCGTGGAGAGATCCGTAATTGTCATGCCCTCAGGTGCGTGTGAATAGATCAACTTTCCTTGCGTGTCCCGCGCTCTTCGGATGTCGGCAGAAGCGTTCCCGGCGCAGGTCATGGCTTGATGGAACCGGCTATCGGGATACGACAGGCCCGAGTCGCCGCATCACTTGTCGGACGTAGTTCTGCGTCTCGGGATACGGCGGGATCCCACGGAACCGCTCGACCGCCGCCTCGCCCGCATTGTAGGCGGCCAGGGCCAGCGACAACTCGAATCGGCCGAGCAGCATCTTCAGGTGCTTGATCCCGGCCTCGATATTCGAGCCCGGATCGTACGGGTCGGACACGGCATAACGCCGCGCCGTGTCGGGCATCAGTTGCATCAGGCCGATAGCCCCTTTTCGGGACCGGGCGTCAGCCTGGTAGGCCGACTCCACCTGGATCACCGCGCGCACCAGCCGCGGGTCCACCCCCTGACGGCTCGCCGCCTGGTCGATGATCTCTGCATAGGGCACCGCCGCCAGCGGCCCGGCATCGGCGGCTGGCAGCGCCTCGGGCTCCGGGTACGCCACTTCGTCAGGCGCAATCCGGGTGATCAGCGAGGCCTCACAGGTGATCTCGCCGCCGCTGCGGAGCGTGAGGATCACCTGGTCGCCTTCCACGCGGTGAGAACGGGCGGTCATCGTGCGCCCGGTGCTCAGGAAGACGAGCTCTGCGGCACACACCCCGGCCAGCCCCTGCCAGGCCAGCAAGGCGACAGCCAAAACCACGATTGCCCGTCGAACGCCCTGGCGCATGCCCTCCCCGTGGACTGCCCGCTGTCAGCTGTCTGCGGCCCGCTCTTCGCTCGTCGGGCTACCGTGCCTCGACGAACGCGTGGAACACGCACAACCCCAGTTCCCGCTTGTCGTTCTGGCCCCCCGCTGTCACAACCGCCGGGACGAACGTCCTGTCGAGGCTCAGCTTCAGCTCCACCTGTTCCCCCGTGCCCAACTGCGTCACCGTCAGCGGAATCCGTCGAACCTCCCCGGCTCGGCCGACCTGGAAGGTCTCGACGACGTTACCGCCGATGCTGACCGTCACCGTCTGCGCCTCGGTCATCACCTTCGGCTGGCCGCTGTAGTCCAGGTAGAACATGGAGTTCCGCTTGGGGTTCTTGAGCGACAGCGTCGCGTCCTTCTTCGTCCAGTGCCATTCGTTGCTGGCGTTGTCGGCCGCGATTTCCGCCAGGTGCCAGCCATCCTTGAACGTGAGATAGATGCTCTCGGTCTGCGGGGCCACCTGGATCTTCGCGACCTGGTAGGCCCGCTGCCCCTTCTCGGTCCCCGCCAGCGGCAGGCGCTTGTTGCCGTTCCCGTACAGCCCAACCTCGATCGCCGCGTCGCCAACATACGGATAGACGGGGACGAACAGCAACCGGTTGTATTTTATCGTCTGACCTGCCTTCCACTGCGTCGTCGGCGTGGGCGGGAAGTGGTCGTCGGTCCACATCAATTCTTCGTCGGCATCAACGAAATGCACGAAGACCCGGTAGTTTTCGGCGAACGCCGGGGCATCGGCTGCTACCTTGAACTCGTAGGTGAGTTCCAGCGGACTGCCGAGGGGCACCCGCGTTTGGCTGACCGTGAGCGACGGCGTGGCGACCGGGGGCTCGTTGGCCGATTTCCGACAACCGCCGACGGCCACCGCCAGGACGATAAGCGCACACACGAGCAGGCGAGTCTTCATGGCAGGTTCAGCTGGCCTAGTACAGAGAAGGCAACGGATCAGTCATATCTATCAAAGCATCATATAGTAACGCAGGTGTCTGAAGCCGGGCAAACTGAGGTGTGGCCGGCAGGGTGGAAGCCGAGACTGATATTCCTTCGTGCTGAACCTGAAGGACTTGCAGGCGTGAAATGGTTGACCCGGTCCGCCGCCCGGTGGTATGGTTCGGCGAGGCGACACACTCAAACGGGCTGGCGACGCCCCCCGCGCGCCGTCTCGAGAACTCTGGTCCAGCCATGCCGGCTGGGCCGTGCCGGGGAGGTGACATGGTTCCACGTTGCGCGCGGCCAGCGCTGGCACTGGCGCTGCTTACCACGACGATCGCAGGGTGCTCGGCGCGATCCCAGGCGCACCTCCCGGTCACAGCACCGCCGCCCAAGACGGGGCAACAGTCGATCCCGGCCCCGCCGCCGGCTCCTGCGCGGGATCCGATTGCGACGCTCGTCGCAACGTCGCAGAGACACTTCGACAGCGGTCAGCAGGAGCTGTCGATCGGCCACCTCGAGCGCGCCAGAATCGAGTTCGACCAGGCGATCGACGTGCTGGTGCAATCTCCCTACGGCGCCCGTTTCGACGCTCGACTTCGCGAGCACTTCGACCGGTTGGTGGATCGGATCAGTGCCTACGAGGTGACGGCGCTGGCCGAAGGCGACGGGTTCACCGAGAAGCGCTACGAGCCGGCGTCGATAGACGCGCTGCTCGAGGAGTCCACCTTCGCCCCGGCGGCATCCTCGCCGGAAACGAAGAAAACCGTCGCCTTCGATCTCAAGAGCACCTCTCACGACATCGCCATCCCGCTGAACGCGCGGGTTCTGGCGTACATCGAACTCTTCCAGGGACGCCTTCGCGACTGGTTCACCACCGGCCTCGAGCGCGGCGCGCGCTATCTCCCGATGATCCAGGACGTGTTCCGGGCCGGGGGGTTGCCGCTCGATTTGGCCTACGTGCCGCTCATCGAGAGCGCGTTCAACCCGAACGCGGTCTCCCGCGCGAAGGCGAAGGGCGTGTGGCAGTTCATGGCCGGCACCGCGCTCGAGCATGGCCTCAAGCGTGACTGGTACGTGGATGAGCGGTCGGATCCGGAAAAGGCGACCCGCGCTGCGGCCAACTACCTTCGGGCGCTCGTCCTCGCCTTCTCGGGCGACTGGCACCTGGCACTCGCCTCCTACAACGGCGGGCCCGGCCTGGTGCAACGGGCGGTAAAACGGGCCGGGATGGCGGATTTCTGGGCGCTGGCCGACCGGCAGAAGGCCCTCCCGCGGGAAACCCGGGAGTACGTGCCGATGATCCTGGCCGCCATCGTCATCGCCCGAAACCCCGCTCAGTATGGGTTCGACCTCTCGCCACAGGCACCGCTCGACTACGAGAAGGTCAAGGTGCCCCGGCCGGTCGACCTCCGGAGGATCGCGGAGTGGGCCGGCACCACGGTCTCCGAGATCCAGGGGCTGAACCCGGAACTGCGGCGATGGACGACCCCGGTCCGGCACACCGACTACGAGATCAAGGTGCCGAGGGGAACCGCGGCAGCGCTCGAAGCGCGCCTCTCGGAACTGACTCCCATCGATACGGCATCGCTGAAGTGGTACACCGTCAAGCGCGGGGACACGCTGGCGACCATCGCGAGGAAACTGCTGGTCAACCGCACGGACCTGGCGGACGCGAACTACCTCTCCACCAAGGCCCTGGTCAGGCCTGGCCAGAACCTTGTCATCCCGGTGGATCCCGCGCTGTTGCTGGCTGGCCGGCCGGACAGGCCCGCGCCGGTGGCCGTGGCAGAGACCCGATCGGTCGCGCCGGAGGAAAAGGCGGTGTCGCGGGCGACACCCGCCGACCCGGTGAACAAGGTGAAACTGACCCACCAGGTCAAGCGCGGCGACACGCTGTTCTCGGTCGCGCGGCTCTACCGGACAACGGTGGCGTCGCTCAAAGCCTGGAACCGGCTGACCAGAGACTATCTGATGCCGGGCTCGCGCCTGACGGTCTTCGCGTCGCGCAACAATCATCAGCGTCCATAACCCGGTCGAGCCGGAACCAAAGAGGCTCGGCCCATTCTGCTCAGTTTCTGCCACGTCCTGAATGCCCCGTAGCGCAGATTCATCCTGACCCGAGCATGGGCGATGCGGCCCGTGTCGCAATTCCCGTTCACCCTGCCTATTCGTCGGGCGGCCGATCTCTTGCAGATGAGATGCGCCGTGCTCGCCTGCCTCAGAAGCGCCGCGGTCTTTGGCATCGAAGCCTTCCCCGTCCACGTCGAAGTGGACGTGACGTTCGGCCTGCCGTCGTTCACGCTGGTCGGCCTGCCAGACCCGAGCGTCCGTGAGAGCCGGGACCGTGTCCGGAGCGCCATCCGCAACTCGGGGTTCGACTTCCCCCCACACCGCATTACCGTAAACCTCGCCCCCGCCGACGTGCGCAAGGCGGGCTCCTCGTTCGACCTGCCGATTGCGCTTGGCATCCTGGCCGCTACGGGCATCGTCGAACGTCGGCGGGTGGACGACATCGTGCTGCTCGGCGAACTGTCGCTCGACGGGGGCATCCAGGCGACCCGCGGGGTGCTGCCGATAGCGGCGGCCGCCCTGAAGGACGGGGTGAACGCCATTCTCTTGCCGACCGCCAACGCCCTCGAAGCGGCTGTCGTTGAGCGACTGGGTGTGATCCCTGTCGATTGCCTGGCCGATGCCGTCATGGCCCTGAACGCCCCGGGATCGATCACACGAACCGCCCCGCCGGCCCCGGTGACACCGCCGGCAGGACCGGCGCGGGACTTCTCCGAGGTGCGGGGCCAGTCCCTCGCGCGACGCGCCCTCGAGATCGCGGCGGCTGGCGGACACAACCTGCTGCTGATCGGTCCCCCCGGCGCCGGGAAGACGATGATGGCGCGACGGGTGCCGGGCATCCTCCCGCCCCTGTCGTTCGAGGAGGCGCTGGAGTGCACGTCGATTCACTCGGTGTGCGGGCTGTTGCCGCCCGGCGTGGGCCTCCTGCGCGAGAGGCCGTTCCGCGCGCCGCATCACACCGTGTCCGACGTCGCCCTCGTCGGCGGCGGTACCCTTCCCCGCCCCGGCGAGATCAGCCTGGCGCACAACGGCGTGCTGTTCCTCGACGAGATGGCCGAGTTCGACCGGCGGGTGCTCGAGGTGCTCAGGCAACCGCTCGAAGATGGATTCGTGACGATCGCGCGCGCGGCGCGGACGGCCGTCTTCCCCTCACGGTTCATGCTCGTGGCTGCCATGAACCCATGCCCATGTGGCTTCCTTGGCGACGAGACCCGCGTGTGCCGGTGTACGCCGCCCGAAGTCTCTCGATATCGCGGACGTCTCTCGGGCCCGCTCCGCGACCGCCTCGACCTGATCGTGGAGGTTCCCGCCGTGCCCGCCGCCACGTTCGGCGAGGATCCCCAGGCCGAGCCGTCCTCGGCCATTCGTGACCGCGTCCTGCAGGCCCGCGAGCGCCAGCAGGATCGGTGCGCGAGCGCCGGCGTCCGGGTGAACGCGGAGTTGCAGGGACGATCGGTGTGGCGGCAGTGCCGTCCGGACATGGCCGCCAGGCGACTGCTCGAGCAGGCCGTTCAGCGTCTCGGGCTGAGCGCGCGCGGGTACGACCGCGTCCTGAAGGTTGCCCGGACGATTGCCGATCTGGCAGGCGCCGACTCGGTGGGCGCGCTGCATGTGGGCGAAGCACTCCAGTACAGAGTGAACGATGACGCCAGGGAAGTCGTGCGCATGTAGGACGTCATGCCATGCCGCAGTATGACGAACACCGCGACGGGTGTATCGTCCGAGCACTTGCACCGCCTCAGCGCCCGGCCGCGATCCAAACTCCCGGACGAATTGTCGGGGAGTTCGTCTTCGCGCTTTGTTCGCTTGCAACGATTTCCGTCTTGGGAACACAGCCGTTCCTGTGATAAAGTCCAGCGCTTGGCGACCGTCGCGGCGTTCTGGGCCGGCCGATTCAGGAAACGCTGAGACCTGTCACATCGCGGGAGTACCAGCCGGGTGAAGTCGAGACGCTATACCATCGTCATCGCGGACCGCACGACGGGCGTCGTACGGCGGTGGACTCTCAGCCTGCGGCCGACGCTGACGACGCTGGCCGTAGTGTTCAGCCTGCCGGTGCTCGTCGGGCTGGGCACTCGGTGGAGTACGCTCGCCGAGCTCAGCAACATCCGGAAGACGGCCGCGTCTCTGCAGCTTCAGAACGAGAGCTTCCGGGCGATGACGGCCGAGCTGACGGACCAGGTTGAAAGCGTGCAGGCGGCGGTCGGCGACCTCAGCGAAAAGGCCATCCTCGACCCCGATTCGGCTCGCGCGCTGGCGAAGCTGCCCGCCGCGGTCAGGTCCCGTGCCATGGGCGGCGGCTCCACTGCCACACCCATCGCCCGTTCCGTCCTGTCCCCGACACTTGCCTCACCGGAAGATACGTTTGGCACTCTCCGCTTGGTCCTCGGACGCCTGACGAGTCGCCTCGAGCTTGCGCAGGGGGATCTGGATCGCCGCGCCGAATTGCTCGGCGCCACGCCGTCCATCTGGCCGGCCCGGGGCGCGCTCTCTGCGACCTTCGGGATGCGGGAGGACCCGTTCGGCCGGGGACGTGCAGCCCACACCGGCATCGATATTTCCGCCGACAAGGGGCAGCCCGTCTACGCGACCGCGGACGGCACCGTGCAGTCGGCAGGCTGGAATGGCGACTACGGCAACGTGGTAGCGATCAACCACAATTTTGGCCTGGTGACCCGATACGCGCACCTCTCCGCGTTTTCTGTTTGGCCCGGAGAGCGCGTCGAACGCGGCCAGGTGCTCGGGCAGGTTGGTGCGACCGGTCGTGCGACCGGCCCGCACCTGCACTACGAACTCCTGGTCAACGGTCAGCTGACGAATCCTCTCGCGCTGCTGACCGGCAATCGTCGGCCGTAGGTCCACCGCGCCCGCGGGCCGTGCCGTTGCCTTGACCGATCCTGCGAACCTCTCCTACAATCTGTGGATACCCCCGTCGTCACACAGTCTCTCCTTACATGCTTGGTGTTCTCCTCGCTAAAGTCATCGGAACCCAGAACGAGCGCGAACTGAAACGTGTCGCGCCGATCGTCACCGCGATCAACGGCTTCGAACCGTCGATCCGGCCGCTCAGCGACGACCAGTTGCGCGCGAAGACCGTCGAGTTCCGCGAGCGTTCCGCCAAGGGCGAAGCGCTCGACGATCTATTGCCCGAAGCCTTCGCGGTGGTCCGCGAAGCGGGGCGGCGCACGTTGAACATGCGCCACTTCGACATGCAGCTGGTCGGCGGCGTGGTGCTCCACCGGGGCAGGATCGCCGAGATGAAGACGGGCGAAGGCAAGACGCTCGTCGCGACGCTGCCCGCCTACCTCAACGCGCTCGAGGGCAAGGGCGTTCACGTCGTCACGGTGAACGACTACCTCGCGCGCCGCGACTCGGAGTGGATGGGGCGCGTGTACCGCTTCCTCGGACTCACCGTCGGCGTCATCCAGCACGAGCTGACCGACGTCGAGCGGCAGGTGGCGTACGGGTGCGACATCACCTACGGCACCAACAACGAGTTCGGGTTCGACTACCTGCGCGACAACATGAAGTTCGAGCTGGCGCACTACGTCCAGCGCGGGCACCATTTCGCGATCGTGGACGAAGTGGACAGCATCCTTATCGACGAGGCGCGAACGCCGCTCATCATCTCGGGGCCGGCCGAGGAATCGACCGAGCTGTACTACGAGGTGGACCGCGTCATCCCCCGCCTCAAGGCCGGGGCAGTGACGCACGGCGACACGAAGGCCGAGGATCGCGAGGCGCTCGAGGCCACGGGCGACTTCATCGTTGACGAGAAGCACAAGACCGTCACGCTCACCGAGGGCGGGATGGCGCATGCCGAGACGCTGCTGGGCGCCCGGCTCGAGCCGGGCGGGCTGTACGACCCGGCCAACATGCCGGTGCTCCACCACGTCAACCAGGCCCTCCGCGCGCACTCCCTCTTCCGCCGGGACGTGGACTACATGGTCAAGGACGGCCAGGTGGTCATCGTGGATGAGTTCACCGGCCGGCTGATGGAGGGGCGCCGCTGGAGCGACGGGCTTCACCAGGCGGTCGAGGCCAAGGAAAAGGTGAAGATCGAGCGCGAGAACCAGACGCTCGCGACGATCACCTTCCAGAACTACTTCCGGAAGTACAAGAAACTGTCGGGGATGACCGGCACGGCCGAGACCGAGGCCGAGGAATTCGGAAAGATCTACAACCTCGACGTGATGGTGATTCCGCCCAACAAGTCGCTCCGGCGGCTCGAGGAACCGGACGTCATCTACCGCACCGAACCGGAGAAGGACGCCGCCATCGTCTCGGACGTGACCGAGAAGCAGGCCGAGGGACGCCCGGTCCTCGTTGGGACGATCTCGATCGAGAAGTCGGAACGGCTGTCGGTCATGCTGCACCGACGCGGCGTCAAGCATGTCGTCCTGAACGCCAAGTACCACGCGCAGGAAGCGGAGATCGTCGCCCAGGCCGGGCGCCGTGCGACGGTCACCATTGCCACCAACATGGCGGGCCGTGGAACCGACATCCTGCTCGGCGGAAACGCCGAGTTCATGGCGCGGCAGCAGTGCCTGGCCGACGAACTGGCCGAGAAGCTGCCGAAGGGCCAGGAACGCTTCATCGACGACGACGAGACCGTCTACTTCTACCACATCGAGCATTTCTACCGCGTCGGCCGGAAGGATTGGGATCGCATCTTCGAACACTTCAGGCGGCAGACGGACGCCGAGCACGACGAGGTCGTCCGCCTCGGCGGGCTGCACATCGTCGGGACGGAACGCCACGAGGCGCGCCGGATCGACAATCAGCTGCGCGGGCGTGCCGGCCGACAGGGGGATCCCGGATCGTCGCGCTTCTACCTGTCGCTCCAAGACGATCTGATGCGAATCTTCGGCTCCGACCGCATTTCGGGGCTGATGCAGCGCCTCGGCATGGAAGAAGGGGTGCCCATCGAGCACAAGATGGTCACCCGCGCGATCGAGCGCGCGCAGAAGCAGGTGGAAGCGCAGAACTTCTCCGTGCGCAAGCACCTGCTCGAGTACGACGACGTGATGAACAAGCAGCGGGAGAGCATCTACTCGCTGCGACGGGAGGTCCTCGACGGCC
The DNA here is from genome assembly GCA_017883185.1 of Acidobacteriota bacterium. GTDB lineage: Bacteria > Acidobacteriota > Vicinamibacteria > Vicinamibacterales > Fen-181 > FEN-299. The sequence continues at coordinate 48,372 of JADGOB010000004.1, read as the reverse complement.
GGATCAGCTTGGACGATGAGACGGTGGACAGCCGCCAGTACTTGATGGAACTGGCGCAGGGCCTGCTCGATTCGACGGTCGACACCTTCTGCAGCAAGCAGATGGACCCGGCGGAATGGGACCTCGACGCCCTGCAGCTCGAGGCGACCCGTCTGTTCGCCCTCGATGGCGGCGACTTCGGCATCGTCGGGTTCCAGGCCGGCAAGTCGATCGACGAGGTGCGCGAGGGGCTCTGGGCGCGCGTCCAGAAGCGGTACGAAGACAAGGAGCAGCAGATCGATCGCGAGATTCTCCGCCGCATCGAGCGCGACATCATGCTGCAGATCGTCGATGTCCAGTGGAAGGACCATCTCTACAGCCTGGACCACCTCAAGGAGGGGATCGGGCTCAGGGGTTACGGGCAGCGCGACCCGCTCGTCGAGTACAAGAAGGAAAGCTACGCGCTCTTCCAGGACATGAAGGACCGGTTGGACGAAGAGATGGTGCGCTACCTCTGGTGGCTGCGCCCTATCGCGTCGGAAGAAGCCCCGGTGGCCCGTCGTCCCGCCAGGCGGTCGGCCCCGGTGACCCTGAGCGGCGGGAGCGGAGATGCGGCCTCCGTGTTCAACACGGCCCCCGGAGCCTCCGGGCGGAAGCCCGAACGCACCGGCGGCGACGACGTCGTCAAGACGGTGCGGCGGGATGAGCCGAAGGTAGGCCGGAACGATCCGTGCCCGTGCGGCAGCGGGAAGAAATACAAGAAGTGCCACGGCGCCGGGCAGTAGGACCTCAGCACAGGACCGGCATCCATGCCGGTCCGCGACACTGGAGCGCCGGCGCCGACGCCGGCCGACACGAGGATCACGCGCGATGGAATTGAAGACCGCGACACCTTCCATGCTGCGGGCTGGAACGGAACTGGCCACCGCCCTGACGTTCGACGATGTGCTGCTGGTTCCTCGACACTCGCAGGTCCTGCCAGCGGGCGTGGACGTGAGCACACAGCTCACGCGCAATATCCGCCTCAACGTCCCGCTGCTCAGCGCCGCCATGGACACCGTCACCGAGTCCGGCCTCGCCATCGCCATGGCGCAGCATGGCGGCATCGGCGTCATCCACAAGAACCTGACCGTCGAGGAACAGGCCGCCGAGGTGGACCGGGTCAAGCGGTCGGAGAGCGGCATGATCGTCAACCCGATCACGCTCTCCCCGACCAACCTGATCTACGAGGCGCTCGGCCTGATGAAGAAGTTCCGGATCTCAGGTGTGCCGATCACCGAGGACGGCAGCACGGAAGGACGGCTCGTCGGGATCCTGACGAACCGCGACCTGCGGTTCGAGACCAACGTGGACCGGCCGATCTCGGACATCATGACCAGCGAGAACCTGGTCACGGTTCCCGTCGGGACCACGCTGGACCAGGCGCGCGAGATCCTGCATCACCACAAGATCGAGAAGCTGCTGGTGGTCGATCAGCACTTCCGGCTGAAGGGGCTCATCACCGTCAAGGATATCCAGAAGGTCATCAAGTACCCGGCCGCGTGCAAGGACGCGCTGGGGCGCCTGCGCGTCGGTGCGGCGGTGGGCGTGGGCAAGGATGCGATGGCGCGGGCCGAGGCGCTCGTCGCCGCGCATGTCGACCTACTGGTCATCGACACGGCTCACGGCCACTCGCAGAAGGTCCTCGACGCGGTCGAGGAACTGCGCCGTCGCTTCCCCGACGTGGACCTGGTGGCCGGCAATGTGGCAACGGCCGAGGCGACCGAGGACCTGATCAAGCGCGGCGTGGACGCGGTGAAGGTGGGCATCGGCGCCGGATCGATCTGCACCACGCGCGTGATCGCCGGCATCGGCGTGCCGATGATCACCGCCGTCCTCGACTGCTCGCGGGCCGCGGCGCCGCACGATGTCCCCGTCATCGCGGACGGCGGCATCCGGTTCTCGGGCGACATCACGAAGGCGGTGGCGGTGGGCGCGAGCGCCGTCATGATTGGCAGCCTGTTCGCCGGAACGGACGAGAGCCCGGGTGAGGTCGTGCTGTACCAGGGCCGCAGCTTCAAGGAGTACCGGGGGATGGGCTCGATTGGCGCGATGCGCCGAGGCAGCCGCGATCGCTACTTCCAGGACGAGTTCGATCTCGCTGCCCCGGACCAGGAGACGGGCGAAAAGCTCGTGCCCGAGGGGATCGAAGGCCGCGTGGCCTACAAGGGCAGCGTGGCCGCGATGATCCACCAGTTGGTGGGCGGCTTGCGCGCCGGGATGGGCTATTGCGGCTGCGCGAACATCGCACAGCTCCATGTCGACGCGCGCCTGGTGCGCATTACCACCGCGGGCATGCGCGAGAGCCACGTGCACGACGTCATCATCACGAAGGAAGCCCCGAACTACCGGTCAGAACCTTAGGGGTCAGCCCGTCGCCCACGTCGGACACGCCGACGACCTCCCCCCCCCGGAGGAAGACACGCGTCACGCGCGCCGCCAGCGACGTGGTGACCTCGTAGTTGATGGTGCCCGCCAGACGCGCCACCTCCTCGGCGGGAATCCGTGCGGACCCCTGGCTGCCAATCAGGACCACCTCGTCGTCGGTCCGGACGTCGGGAATGCCGTCCACGTCGACCACGAACTGATCCATGCAGACCCGCCCCAGGATGGGCGCCCGCTGTCCGTGGATCAGCACGCTGCCCCTGTTCGAGAGCACACGGTGATATCCGTCGCCGTAGCCGGCCGGAACCAGAGCCACCCGCATCGGACGGGTCGTCACGAACGTGCGGCCGTAGCTGATGCCAGAGCCCGAGGGCAGTTCACGCACCCGGCTCACGCGGCTCTTGAGCGTGAGCGCCGGTCGGAGGTCGAGTGTGGGCGCCCAGTGGTCCGACGGGGCCAGCCCGTACATGGCGATGCCTGGACGCACGGCGTCGAAGTGCGCCTCGGGCAGTCGCAGCATGGCTGCCGAGTTGGCGACGTGGCGCAGCGGGACCCGCACGCCCGCGCGCTCGAGAATCGCCAGCAGCCGGCCGAACGCCTCGATCTGGACGCCGGCGTGGGCCCGGTCCTCGGCGTCGGCTGTGGCGAGGTGGGTGTAGAGGCCCTCGAGTCGCACGCCGCAGAGCGAGCCGACGTAGCGAACGAAGTCCTCGACCTCGCCGGGCAGAAGTCCGTATCGCCCCAGGCCGGTGTCCACCTTCACGTGGACGGGCACCACCCGCCCGGCGCGCACCGCCTCGGCCGCGATCGCGTCCGCGCACTCGCGCGAGATGGGGCTCGGCGTCAGGTCGTGCCGGACGATGCTCGCAGCGCCGGAAGGCGGCGTGTACCCCATCACCAGTATGGGCGCGGTGATGCCAGCGCGGCGCAGTTGAATGCCTTCGCTCGTGCGGTGGACGGCCAGGCGTGTCGCCCCGGCCTCCAACGCCACCTGTGCCACCGGTACCGCGCCGTGACCGTAGGCGTTGGCCTTGACGACCGCGATCACCTCGACGGAGTCGCCCACGTGCCGCGTGAACGCGCGCACGTTATGCGCGATCGCGTCGAGGTCGATCTCGGCCCACGTGACGATCTCTTCCAGCATGCCTCCCCCGTTGGTCGCGGTCAGTCGGCCTCGGCCGGGTCCGAACCGGCCCGCCCCGGGCAGTCGATCCGGATGGAACGACGGTCGCCGCCCAGGTCAGAGAGCCGGACGCGGATCGCACCGGCCGGCGGCCGCAGTAGCCGCTCCGCCCACTCCACGACCACGACGCCGTCCGTCGCGAGGTCGTCGAGCCCCAGTTCGTCGATCTCCGCCCCTTCGAGCCGGTAGAGATCGACATGGAACAGCGTCGCGCGCGAGCCGGCGTACGGCTGCACCAGCGCAAAGGTGGGGCTGCTGACTTCGTCTGGATCGATCCCGAGCGCCGGCGCCATGCCGCGCACGAACGCCGTCTTGCCGGCCCCGAGATCCCCGTAGAGCAGCACGATCGAGCCGGGGCGCAGCGTGGTAGCCAACTCGGCGGCCACGCGCGCGGTCTCCTCCTCCGACCGCACGGTGAGTCGTTGCCGCTCGACCATGCGGGGACCGAGGCTCACCGGCCGCCCCGGGCCGGCCCGGTCAGCGCCAGAATGGCGTCGCCAATATGCTCGACCAGGTCGCCCGCCGTCATCGCCACCTCGCCTCTCGCGCCCGCCGCAAGATCTCCGGCCGCGCCGTGGACGAAGACGGCCAGCTTGGAAGCCGCCTCCGCGTCGGGCACCTGGGCCAGCCATGCGGCGACCATGCCGGTGAGCACGTCACCCGTCCCGCCGGTCGCCATACCCGGGTTGCCCGACGTGTTGACGAACAGCTTGCCGTCGGGAGTCGCCACGATGGTGCGGTGCCCCTTGAGCACGACGTAGAGACGCTGCCGCGTCGCCAGTTCGGTCGCCGCGGCCAGCCGATCGGCCTGCACCTGTTCGGTTCGGACGCCGAGCAACCGGGCCATCTCGCCGGGGTGCGGTGTGACGATGATGTCGTGGCCATCCCGCCCCACCAGGCGATCGGGACCTGAGGCGAAGGCGTTCAGGGCGTCGGCGTCGAGCACCATCGGGGCCGTCGCTCGCTCGACCAGGGCGCGCACGAAGGCGCGCACCTCGTCGCCGCCGCCAAGTCCCGGGCCGACGGCGAGGACGTCGTGCGGTTTCGCGAGCACTTCCGCCGCGGCCCGTGCCGCGACCGTCCCTGCGGCCGATTCGCTGAGCGGCACGGTCATGTACTCGGCGCCGAGACCAGCCACGACCGGCTGGCAACCAGACGGCGTCGCGACGGTCACCAGGCCTGCGCCCGAGCGCAACGCGCCCGCCGCCGCGAGGTAGGCGGCCCCGGTCTTGCCGCGCGAGCCCGCGACGATCAGCACGTGACCGAACGATCCCTTGTGGGACTCGGGCGGGCGCGGCACGATGAGCGCCCGGACGGTCTGGCCGTCGATCAGCTCGATGCGCGGCCCCTCCACCGACTCGATGACTTCGAGGGGGATCCCGATGTCGGCGATGACCACCTCGCCGGCGCGCGAGAGCGCCGGCGGCAGGACCAGCGGCAGTTTCAGCGCCGCCATGGTGACCGTCAGCGCCGCGTGCACCGACGGCCCGATGAGTTCCGGCGTATCGGCCGACATGCCGCTCGGCACGTCGACCGATACGACGGGGACCGAGGTCGCGTTCAGGTCGGCGACGACCCTCTCGTGGATTCCAGTCAGAGGCGTCGTGAGCCCCGTACCGAACAGCGCGTCGATGACGAGTCCCGCCTCGGCCAGGCACCGGAGGTGCAGTTCCCATGCCGCGCCGTCCGCGATCGCCAGGACCGGCACGCCGAGCCGGCCCAGGATCGCCAGGTTGGTGGCGGCATCCCCCTTCACGTCCGCCGGATCGCCGATGAGCACGACGGTGACGCCGGCCGAGCGCGGCAGGATCGTCCGCGCGATGACGAAGCCGTCGCCGCCGTTGTTCCCCCGGCCCGAGAGCACGACGACGCGCCGGGTGGCGAGGTCGGGGAATCGCCGTTCGATCGCGGCGACGACCTGGCGGCCTGCGTTCTCCATGAGCACGATCGACGGGATGCCGATCTCCTGAATCGTTCTCCGGTCGGCCTCCCGCATCTGGCGCGCATTGAGCACTCGCATACGAGTTGGGATTCTCTTCTCCGCGAGCGATACTGTCAACCGCGCAGGTGGGCCGGCACCGCAGGTTCACGGCCCTTGCCTCAACCGGTCGATGGCGGGTACGCTAGTTGACGGCGCTGTCCGCGAACGCGATTTTCCTTACGGGCACCACGACCGAGTGTATGCCGGTCGTCCGCGTCGAGCACCGCGTCGTCGGCGATGGAACCCCCGGCCCGGTCACGCGACGGCTGACCGACGAGTTCCGGCGCCGAACGGCGCTCGGCGGTTAGCCCGGCCTTGTTTGGGAACGAAAAAGATGGCACTCCCCGCTTTCCTGCTCGCGCCCGGGCAGGTGTTCGTACCGGGTATTCTCGGCGGCCTCGGCCCGCTCGCCCACGTCCAGTTCGAGCGGGAAATTCTGGCGCGCGGCGAGCGACACGGAGCCCGGTCCGACCGTGACCACCCGGTGTGGCTGGTCGCCAACGCCACGTCCACTCCCGATCGCTCCGAGGCGCTCTTGAGGAACGGACCGAGCCCTGCGCCGCACCTGGCGGCCTTCACGCGGGGACTCGAGCGGGCCGGCGCCGATGCGATCTTCGTCGTCTGCAACACCGCGCACGCCTATCACGCCGAGGTCCAGCGCGCGCTGACGATCCCGTGGGTCCACCTGATGGACATTGTCGCGGCTTGGCTGCGGGCCTCATACCCGGCCGGGACCGGTGTCGGGATCCTCGCGACCGACGCGACGCTCCGAACGCGCCTCTTTCATTGCGCGCTCGAGGCCCACGGGCTGGTCCCGGTGGCACCCGACATCGATTCGGAACCCCAACGACGCGTCTTGTCAGCGATCTTCGATGAATCGATCGGCATCAAGGCGACCGGCGCGCGGGTCTCCGACGAGGCGCGCGAGCATCTCGTCTCGGCCGCCCGCTGGTGCCAGGCGCACGGCGCCACGGTCATCGTCCCCGCCTGCACGGAGGTGTCGGTCGGCCTGACCGTGGACGTCTTCCAGTCCGCCCCGGTCGTTGACCCGCTCACGGTCGCGGCCGACACGTTGCTGGATATCGCCTACGGCCGGCGGCACCCGTCCGAGTTCCTCGTCAGCGAGGGGCCCTGCTAACCGGCCCTGAGAAACAAAGGGCCGGAGCGGCATCCAGCCGATCCGGCCCTCAATTCCCTAACCCCTAACCCCTGGATCCCTCGTCCCTGCCTTATCCCACCGGCCTCGTCCACTTGAGGATAGGCTTCCGCGCCGCGGTGGCTTCGTCGAACCGGCTGCGCCGTGTCGTAACCGGCGCCTTCTTCAGCAGGTCCGGATTCGTCCGGGCCTCCTCCGCGATCTGCAGCATCGCTTCTACGAATCGATCGAGTTCGTCCAGGCCTTCGCTCTCGGTCGGCTCGACCATCAGCGCGCCGTGCACGATCAGCGGGAAGTAGATCGTCGGCGGGTGGAACCCGAGGTCGATCAGGCGTTTCGCGATGTCGAGCGTCGTCACGCCGTATTCGTTCTGCTTGTGATCCGAGAAGATCACCTCGTGCATGTTGACGCGGTCGTACGGCACCTCGTACGCGTCGCGCAGGCGCGCCCGCACGTAGTTGGCATTGAGCACCGCGTTCTCCGCGCTCTCCCTGATCCCCTTCGGGCCGAGCGCACGGATGTAGGCATAGGCGCGGAGGATCATTCCGAAGTTACCGTGGAACGCCTTCACGCGGCCGATCGACAGCGGCCGGTCGTAGTCGAGGCGCAGGCCGTCGCGGGTGGCCACCACGACCGGCGTGGGCAAGAACGGCTCGAATTCCCTGGTCGCCACCACCGGGCCTGACCCCGGTCCCCCGCCGCCGTGAGGCGTCGAGAAGGTCTTGTGCAGGTTCAGGTGCATGATGTCCACGCCGAAGTCGCCCGGCCGCGCCTTGCCGATCAACGCGTTCATGTTCGCGCCGTCGCAGTACACCAGGCCGCCCTTTTCGTGGACGATGCGCGCCGCGTCGCAGATCTCGTCCTCGAACATCCCGAGGGTGTTCGGGTTGGTGAGCATCAGCCCCGCGACCTCTGGCGTCATCGCTTCCGCCAGGACCGAGACCGAGAGGTTGCCCCGGGCGCACGACTTGATTTCGCGCACCTGGTAGCCGCAGAGGTGGGCGCTCGACGGGTTCGTGCCGTGGGCGGAATCCGGGATGAGCACGAGCTTCCGCGGGTGGCCGTCGCGGGTGATGAGCCGCTTGCGGATCATCATCATCCCGGTCAGCTCGCCGTGCGCGCCGGCCGCCGGCTGCAGCGACACGGTTGGCAGCCCCGTGATCTCACCGAGCATGCCGGCGAGGGCGTGCATGATCGCCAACGCGCCCTGCGCCGCCTCGTCGGGCGCCAGGGGGTGTACCTCGGCGAAGCCGCGCATCCGGGCGGCCGCCTCGTTCACCTTGGGGTTGTACTTCATCGTGCAGGAACCCAGCGGGTACATTCCCGTGTCCACGCCATAGTTCCAGGTGGACAGGCGCGTGAAGTGGCGCACGAGGCCCACTTCGGTCATCTCGGGGAATCCCGCGAGCCCGCTGCGCAGCAGCCCGTCGGGCACGCCGCCCTCGAGCGGAGCCGGCGGCACGTCGTGCGCGGGCAGCGAGTAGCCCTTGCGGCCCGGCGTGCTCAGCTCGAAGATCAACTGATCGCGATGATCGGGTGTCGTCATGAGTTCACTTGTTCCTGAAAACCTACCCCGCCAGCGCTTCCGCCAGGCGATCGATCTCTTCCGCACGGTTCAACTCGGTTACGCAGACGAGCAGCGAATCGCGCAACTCGGGGTAATACCGCTCGAGTGGCAACCCGGCGATGATGCCCGAACCGAGCAGCCGCTTCTGCACCGCCGCCCCGTCGCCGAGCCCGCCGATGACGAATTCGTTGAAGAACGGCGCCACGAACCGCAGGGTGACACCCGCCTTCGCGCCCGCCTTTCGGATGGCCGCCTCGGCGTAGTGCGCCTTGTCGAAATTGAGACGGGCGAGTTCCGGCAGCCCTTCCTTGCCGTAGGCCGCCATGAACATCGTGGCCGCCAGGGCCATCAGGCCGGAGTTGGTGCAGATGTTCGACGTCGCCTTCTCGCGCCTGATGTGCTGCTCGCGCGTGGCGAGCGTAAGCACGAAGCCGGTTCGTCCCTCGGTATCCGTCGCCATGCCCACGAACCGTCCCGGCATCTGCCGCATGCACTTCTCGGACGCGGCGATGACCCCGCAGTACGGTCCGCCGTAGCCCAGCGGCACGCCGAATGCCTGCAACTCCGCCGCCACGATATCGACACCGAGGCTTCCAGGCGGCGCCAGCAGCCCCATGGCCACTGGCTCGGCCACGACGGCCACGCTCAGCGCACCGGCCGCGCGGGCGACTTCGACCGCTTTCCGGGGATCCTCGATCACCCCGAAGAAGTTCGGATACTGGAAGACCACCCCCGCCGCGCCCTTCGCGGCGTCGGCCAGCGCGCCCACGTCAAGCGTGCCGTCCGGCAGGTAGCCCACCTCCACGATCGACAGCCCCAGGTTCTTCGCGTAGGTGTCGAGCACCTCGCGGTAATGCGGGTGCACGCTGCGGGCGACGACGATGCGGTCGCGCTTGGTGAGGCGGCAGGCCATCATGGCGGCTTCGGTCATCGCGGTGCTGCCGTCGTACATCGAGGCGTTCGCCAGGTCGGTCCCCATCAGTTCCGACACGAGCGTCTGGAACTCGAAGATCGCCTGCAGCGTCCCCTGCGCGATCTCCGGCTGGTACGGCGTGTAGGCGGTGTAGAACTCGGAGCGCAACAGGAGCTGGTCGATGAAGCTGGGCGCAAAGTGCCTGTAGGCTCCCGCCCCAAGGAAGACCGCGTGCGTCGATGGGTCGGCGTTCTGCCCGGCCAGCGCACCCAGGTGCGCCGTCAGGTCGGGCTCGGAAAGCGCCGGCGGCAGGTCGAGCTCGCGCTGGAGCCGAACAGCAGCGGGAACCGGCTCGAACAGCGCGTCGATGCTCGGGACCCCGATGGCCTCGAGCATCCGGCGCGCGTCCTGGTCTGTGTTGGGTATATAGCGGTGCGTCACTTGGTCAGCTCTGCGTATTGCGCGGCATCGAGAAGTTCCTGCGCCTCGGCCGGATCGGCAGGCGTGATCGCGACCATCCAGCTGCCGTGCGCATCGAGGTTGATGCTCTCGGGCTTCTCGGCGAGCCCGGCGTTGACCTCGGCGATTGTGCCCGAGACCGGGGCAAAGATCTCCGAGACGGCCTTGACCGACTCCACCGAACCCATCTGCTCACCCTTCTTCACCGTCTTCCCCACCTCGGGCAGTTCGAGAAAGACGATGTCGCCGAGCTGTTTCTGGGCGTAGTCGGTGACGCCCATGCGCCCAGTGGCCAGGTCGATCCACTCGTGGTCGTTCGTGTACTTGTAGGTCTGCGGATACATCGGTCACCCCTTCGGACGTTTGTAGAATGGCAACGGCACCACGCGGGCCTTCGCGCGACGGCCCCGGACGTCCACCTCGAACTCGGTGCCAGGCTCGGTACGGGCAACCGGCAGGTACGCCATGCCGATCGCCTTCTTCATGAACGGGGTCTGGGTCCCGCTCGTCACGGTCCCCGCCTTCGCGCCGTCGAGGTACACGTCGTACCCGTGCCGGGCGATGGCGCGGTCCACCATCTCGAATCCCACGATACGCCGCGACAGCCCGCGCGCCTTCTGATCGGCAAGCACCGCGCGGCCGGTGAACTCGCCCTTGTCCCACCCGACGATCCACTCGAGATCGGCCTCGAGTACGGTGGTCGTGTCGTCGATGTCGTTCCCGTACAGACGCATCGCCGCTTCGAGTCGAAGCGTGTCGCGGGCGCCGAGGCCCGCCGGGACCACGTCGGCGCTGCGGCCGGCCTGCAGGACCGCGTCCCACACCCTCACGGCCGACTGCGGCGGCGTGAAGATCTCGAACCCGCGTTCACCCGTGTACCCGGTGCGCGAGATCGTGACGCGCACGCCGGCCACTTCCCCGTGCGCGAACCAGTAGTATGCGATCGCCCCGAGATCCACGTCGGTCAAGGTCTGCAGGACGTCGCAGGCCGCCGGTCCCTGGAGCGCGATGAGCGCGTAGCGCGCGCTGGTGTTGACGGCCGAGACATCGCCAAACGGCTTTGCCTGCTCGGTGATCCACGCGAAGTCCTTGCCCACATTGGACGCGTTGACCACGAAGAGGAAATGGTCGGTGGCGAACCGGTACACCAGCAGGTCATCGACGAACGTCCCCGCCGGCGTCGTCAGGCCCGAGTACTGGGCCTGGCCGATCTTCAGCTTGCCAGCGTCGTTGCTCGTCATGTGCTGGACGGCGGCCAGCGCGTCCTTGCCCGCCAGCTCCACCTGTCCCATGTGCGAGACATCGAAGAGCCCGGCCCGCGTGCGCACCGCCATGTGCTCGACGGCGAGGCCCGAGTATTCGACCGGCATGTCCCATCCGGCGAAGACCTCCATGCGTCCGCCGTGGGCCCGGTGCCATCCGTTCAGAGACGTCTTGAGAGGGGGTGAAGTCGCTGGAGTCATCGGATGGTCAGGAACGAAGGGGCGAATGCCTGACAGACACGTAACACTACTATGCGGGCGCGCGTGGGGTCAAGACGTCGGATGGCAGGGATCCGGCGCGTTCGCGAGGTGAGAGCGGCGGGCACACGGCCGAGCTTGAATCAGAGGTGCGAGGCGCGAAACCGGCCGTCGGATCCGGTGGCGTCGACCGCGGGGGAGCGGCAACCGACCTGTGCCGCTCCCCCCGCTCGGCCACAGCGTCGTCAGCGAAGCCTGAGCGCGAAAGCCACCAGGATGAGCCCGATGGCGCTCACAACCAGCACCTTCTGCTGGGCGACGGCTGGTTCGGCCGTCGCCAGCTGCCTGACCGTTCGCAGCGTGGTCACCACGAACAGCACGAACAGCATGAGAGTGAAGACGGACCATTCCACGAGCCGTGGCGTTGGGAACGTGGCGTGGCGCACGGCCCACCAAAACGCCGTGAGCGCCGATACCGCACTGGACCAGAAGAAAATCCGCGTCCACATCAGGGAGCGTCTGCCAACTGGCATAGGGCGTCCTGCAAGACCTGCAATGCCGCCGCGGCAATTCCCACCTCCGCCGCGGCCGGTACCAACCCCGTGGCCCCGAGAATTGCCGCAATCATCGCCATGCCGTTCGCCATTGCTGCCAAGAAGGTACACCAAGTCATGTGCCCCTCAGGAGCTGGGTACCCAAGAAAGTCGTCCCCCGGTTTCTGGCGAAGCACCACGGCGACGGGCTTCGCGTGCTGGACCGCCTTCGCCCGGTCGATGTTGGCAGCCAACTGGCGAAGCCCGCTGTTGGAGCCGCGCAGCCTCCCCGCGACCCCGTGCGTGACGAGCGAATCGAGCGCCGCGAGCGAGCGCTGGTCGTCTGTCTCCACGCGCGAGACCACACCGTGCTGAAGGCTCAGCCCAACTGCCAGGTCGGCATACCTGGCGCTCAACTCCTGCACGGTCCCTTCACGCCCATTCTCGCGAATGCGCCGACGAAGAACCGCGTCCAGGCGCCGATCGTCCCCTCTGGCCTCCAAGTGCGCACCAAGCAGGTCGAGACTTGCGGCGAGCGTGCGAACATGTTCACCGCGAATCCCTGTCGGCCCACGCATCTCGTTGTAGGCACGCATGAGCTCCCGGCTGACGTGGTCCATCACCGGGTCGGCGGAAGCCGGCCTCTTCCACGCAGCCAGCGTGCCCGTGGCATCCAGCACCCTCCCGCCGACCAGGACGGGCACCGCGCACCCGAGACCGAGACTCAGAAAGGTACGCCGGTCGGCCCGCGACGTCGTCGTCTGTTGATCATCGATGAGAGTGATCGATCCTTCGCTTCCCATTCCACACCTCCGGATCCCCGGGTCATCATCCCGACCCGCCGTCAGTGCGCGACCTCGTGGCTGCCCAGCCCGCCTCACTGACCGTTTGCGCCGGAGGCCCCCGGCATGCGCGGCGTGCCCCGCGCTGGCCGACCTCGCTTCCCTGAGCCCGACCCCCTTCTCCTTCCCCTACGCCCCATCGTCCGCCGTCTTCCCTTCCCCTCCTTCCGCCTCCCCCTCGTCTTTCCGGTCTGGCCAGTCCTGGGGACGTGCCGGCGCCCCAGACGGCTCAGGCTTCCACTGCAGGTACGCCATGAGCGTGTGATAGCTGATATCCAGGACCTGGCAGGCCTTGCGTTTGTTCTGCTGACATCGGTCGAGCACGAGACGGGCATAACGCGCCCCCCACGCCCGCATCGAGTCGTCGCGCTTCAAGGACCCGCGCAGGGCCTCGGCGCAGTCGCCGCGCAGGGTGGGCGGCAGGTCGCCGATCCCAATCCACTCGGACGCCGCCAGCGTGACGGCCCCTTCTATCAGGCGTTCCAGTTCGCGCACGTTCCCAGGCCAGTCGTACACCTGCAGGGCCTCGGCGGCTTCCGCGCTGAGAGACAACGGCCGCGGCGCCTGGTAGCGCGACAGGAAGTGCGCGCACAGGTCCGGGATGTCCTGTCGGCGGGCCCTGAGAGGGGGCACGTGAAGTTCGACGCCGGACAACCGGTAGAACAGGTCCTCGCGAAACTGACCGTGCGAAGCCAGCTCCCTCAAGCTCCTATTGGTCGCGATCACGATACGCGTGTCTACCTTCCGGCTGTGGTGTCCACCCACTCGCTCCACGATCAGCTCCTGAAGGGCTCTGAGCAGCTTGGCCTGCGCCGACGCCGAGAGGTCAGATACCTCATCCAGAAAGAGCGTGCCCCCATCGGCGTGCTCGAACTTCCCGCGCCGGCCGCGGACGCCAGTGGCCGTCCGGTCTTCGATACCAAACAGCTCGGCCTCGAGCAGCGATTCGACAATGGCCGCGCAATTGACGGCGACAAACGGCCCGTTCCGGCGACGGCTCATCTCGTGCAGCTGCCGGGCCACCAGTTCCTTGCCCGTGCCGCTCTCTCCCTGGATGAGTACCGTGAAATCCGTGGCCGCCACGCGCTCGATGTTCTCGCGCAAGGTGGCCATTGCCGGGCTAGTACCGACCAGCGACGGCGTCGATGAGTCCCGCCGAAGCGCGACGCTCGAGAACCGCGGCTGACTGCTCCGCCGCCGGTCCAGCTCGATGACGAGAGCCGCCAACTGCGCCGCGACCATCAGCAGCTGTCTGTCCCAGGCATCGAACACCATCTCGGAGTCGAGCGTCGCCTCGAGAACAACCCGCGGCGAGCCGTGCCTGGTGGGCACGTCCACACAGGCGCGGCGTGGAGCGTCCGCGCCGGTCGGCAACGTCGCCAGATACGGCGGCGGATTCTCGCGCAGCCGGACGGCCGGCACCCTCAACGCCTCTCGCAGGCCGGCCTCGAACCGGGCTCGAAGCGTCGCGGTCTCTTGCCCATCCCTGAGGTGCTGGGCAAGGGAGGTCAGCAACCTGGCTACCGCCGTGCGCCGGTCGCGAGACCGGACCCAGGGTCTGTGCAGCGGAGCGGGAAGCACATCGAGCTGTCTGTTCTCCAAGCGGATCATCGTGGCCTCCGGAATTGTCGAGAACGCCGGTGGTGGCGTGAGTATCAATTTTTGTGCCACCTCGTCAGCGAAGCCCAGCGTCCCGTTTTCTTCCGAAATTGGGCGTTCCTTCATAGTGCGGTCCCACGTCCAGGGTAGAAAGTTCCCAACTCCCTAGGATCGCGATGCCCCTTGATGGGAACTTGATACCCGCGCGGTCCTCCTTCGCCCCCCACCTCGGCGAGCGCCTTGCGCAGTTGCGCCTCGACGTCTGCATCCATTGACCGTTCGAACTGCAAAGCGGCCCGATACCTGGCGCCTTGATCCTCGACGAGCGCCGACACATGACAGCGGAGCACATGGGCGCCGACAGCCCACCGCCAGGCCGATACCGTCACCTGCAGTTCGACCCGGGTATCGGGCAAGACGCGGGATGCCGCCTCTATACACGCGCCTCCCCTGGAGACGTTGAGGATCGACACGTCCCTGCCCGGTCGCAGCCTGGCACCCGCTGCGGCACACTGCTCGGCCTCCCCAATCCGTCGGAACCGCCGTCGTTCGGCGTGGCTGGTCGCAGCGTCACGCGGCCCCCCGAACGTCATCGCGGCTGCCATCGTTGTGCTCCGAAATCGAAAGTCAGGCTTCGGATGCGCCCCGTTCCGCCCAGCACTCGCACCGCCAGCTGTCTTCGTCCTCTTCCGTGGAGATAGACGGTGCCCGTGCTGGAGGTTCCGGTGGGACTGAAGGAGAGCATCCGGCTGCGGCCGACGCGAATCGGGTCCCGGTTGTCGAGCGCATCGGTGCCGTCCACGTCGGGCACGCCGTCTTCGAACCCGAACCCGACCCCGGCGAACTGCTGGTCGAGCCGCTCGCGGGGGCGTAGCAGGCTATCAATGCCAGCGATGATGTCGCTGGCGCGGATCCCGTTCCCGTTACCGTCCACGTAGACCGCCAGCAGGTAGTCGTCACCATCCGTTTCGAAGCGCAGAGCGACGTGCGACCGGCGCTTGAGCGCTTCCATGCGGGCTGCATGCAGTTGTGCCACAAGGAAGTCCGTTGCCCCGATTGCCCGCACCCCATCTCGCGAAGCGATCAATACCGGCGCGGCGCTCCCGCAGACGACCAGCGCGAGCGCGAGGCAGACGAGTAGCTCGAGAACAGAGTAGGCAGCGCGGTGCATAGTCCTGCCCTCCCCGGAACGACGGGCACCCGGATCACGGCCGGCGGGCGGCAGAAGCGCAGGTCCTGGCAGAGACGCGAGGACCATTCGGCGACCCTGTCTCCGGCAATGCCCGTCCGTTCCCGGCGCAGTTCGAATCATTCGGCGTCCCCCGGAGGCTCGGCGAGCCGGGATGCCTACTGACTCTGGTTCCCTTTCTCTGTCTTGGGTTGGCCGATCGTAATGAGCGGCTTCAGCTTGAGAAAGTTCTTCTCGCCAATTCCCTGAATGCTCATCAAGTCTTCCAGCTTCTTGAAGCCGCCGTTCTTCTGCCGGTAGTCGATGATGCGGGCCGCCATCTTCACGCCGATCCCTGGCAGCCCATCGAGTTGCTCCGCCGTGGCCGTGTTGATGTTGACCACCGCTCCGGGCGCCGCCTTCGCGGGGCTGGCCTGCTCCGCCAGTGCCAGCGGGGCCGCGAGCAGCACGGCCAACACCAGGGCCGCTCCGACATGCAGTCGATACATGGTTCCTCCTTCTCGAAGTGAAACGAGAATCCTCGTCCTGCAGTGATGACCCCGGTCGGCCACCCGGCGTCGGTTCGAGGTCGGGCACCGCCGCTCGGTTCCGCCGGGGTCACCCAGGTGAAGGCAAGACCAAAGCCAGCGGGCCACGATCAGGAGCGCAGCCATAACATGTTGGATTTGAATCAGTTCCTGGCATCCAACCGGCAGCAAGACGAAGTCGGGGCTGGAGAGCCCGCGAGAAACGGCTACCGGAGTTACCCGCGGCACCAGGGTCGGATGGATTTGCCGTGATTTCTGAGAATCAGAGAGGCAACGGCGGTTCGATGGAGGGAAACCGAGGTTACCAGCGGGGCCAAGCCCCGGACGCCGGCCGCTGGTGGCGCCCACGACCGGAGGCCTGGAACGGCGAGCATTGGGCTCCCGGCGCCACACGCAGGAAGCCCAGAGCCGAAAGCAGCTTGGTGGTCCGACGCTAGCGGCTCGCGACCTCAGCGCCTCGATACCACGCCAGCGTCCGCTCGAGCCCCTCGCGGAGATCCACCAGCGGCACGTAGCCGATCAACTGCTTCGCCCGGCTGATGTCTGCCTGCGAGTCGCGAACGTCGCCAGCCCGTAGCTCGCGGTAAATGGTCTCCGTCTGGACCTCCAGCAGGTCGCACATGGTGGCCAGCAGCTCATTCAGGCTGATGCGCCCCCCCGTGGCCACGTTCATCATCTCCCCGGCGATCCCGGGGGCGTGGCACGCGCGAAGGACGCCGTCCACGACGTTGGCGACGTAGGTGAAGTCGCGCGTCTGGCCGCCGTCGCCGTAGATAATCGGCTGACGCCCGTCCACCAGCGCGCTGATGAAGAGCGAGATCACGCCAGAGTAGGGCGACGAGGGGTCCTGGCGCGGCCCGAACACGTTGAAATAGCGGGTCGTGACGGTGTCGAGCCCGTAGAGTTTCGTGAACAGCGCGAGGTACTGCTCGCCCACCAGCTTCTGGAGCGCGTACGGCGACAGCGGCCTGGTCGGCATCTCCTCGTGCTTCGGGAGCGTGGGTGTGTCTCCATAGGCCGACGACGACCCGGCGTAGACGAGGCGCTTGACGCCGGCGTCGCGCGAGGCGACGAGGACGTTCAGCGTCGCGTCGATGTTCGATCGGTTCGAGGTGATAGGGTCGCTCACCGACCGCGGCACCGAGGGGATGGCCGCCTGGTGGAGCACGTAGTCCACGCCAGCCACGGCGCGGTGCGCTACGTCCACGTCCGAAAGGTCGCCCTCGAGGAACTCGACGCCTGGCACGTGCGCCAGGTTCGCGCGCTTGCCCGTGATCAGGCTGTCCACGACGCGCACGCGTTCGCCGCGGCGAACAAGTTCTTCAGACAGGTGCGAGCCGATGAAGCCGGCGCCGCCGGTCACAAGGTAGAGGGACATAGATGTCGATCCAATGAACAAGGAGTCAGGATTCAGGAGTCGGGAGTCAGTCAGGGTCCAGGAATCAGGATTCAGGATTCAGGGTTCAGAAGCCAGGGTTATAGTACTGAGAAAAGCGCCGCAGAGAAGCCGTAAGCCGAGTTCTGTCCGCCCTCGCCAGCCTGACGGCTGGCTATGGCGGGACGACCATTCCTCTAGCCCCGCCATCACTGGCGGGATCAAGCGACCTACCCGGAGGCTTCGGACGGGCCGTCCTGATAACGCCTCCCTATTTGGTCTTGCTCCGTGCGGGGTTTTGCCTGCCACCAACGTTGCCGTCGGCGCGGTGCGCTCTTACCGCACCTTTTCACCCTTACCCTTCGACTCGCCGCACCAGCCTTTCGGCCGGCACGGCTCGCTCAGGGCGGTATATTTTCTGTGCCACTTTCCTTCAGGTCACCCTGACCGGGCGTTACCCGGCGCACTGCCCTACGGAGTTCGGACTTTCCTCCCCGCCCCGGCGTTTCCCGCGGCGCGAGCGCCGCGAGACAACCGGTGCGCGGCGGTCGTCTGGCTTCCTGCGGCAAATTGTCAAAGAGCGACGGGCGACGGTCCCACTCTCACCGCGACCCGTCCGATTCCTGGCTGATCTTGTAGAACTCGAGCTTCTTGTACAGATTGCTGCGCGGCGTTCCAATCACTTCGGCCGTCCTCGAGATGTTCCACGCGTTCTCGCGAAGCCGCTGCACCAGGAACGTTCGCTCCGACGATTCCTTGAATTCCCGCAGCGTGGCGGCCGCACCCGCCTTCGCCTCTCCCTCATTATCGGTTGCCGGGAGGCGACCGTCAAACCGCAGCGCCTCGGGAAGGTCGGCCAGGTCGATCGTATCGCCCGTCGTCATGATGATGCAGCGCTCCACCGTGTTGCGCAACTCGCGGATGTTGCCCTTCCACCGTTGCCGCTGCAGCGCCTCCATCGCCTGCGGCGCAATGCGCCTGCGCCTGAAGTTGTTCTCGCGCGCGAGCGCATCCAGGAAATGCTGGACGAGGATCGGAATATCCTCGACGCGTTCCCGGAGCGGCGGCACCGAGATCGGGATGACGCTCAGGCGGAAGAACAGGTCCTCGCGGAAGTTCCCCTTCTCGATCTCCCGCTCGAGGTCCTTGTTGGTCGCGGCGATCACCCGCACGTCCACGCGAATCGTCCGCGCCGACCCGACGCGTTCGACCTCGCCTTCCTGGAGGACCCGCAGCACCTTCGCCTGGGTCTTCAGGCTCATGTCGCCCACTTCATCCAGGAAGACTGTCCCGCGGTCGGCCTGCTCGAACTTGCCGATCTGCTTCTCGGTCGCGCCCGTGAACGACCCCTTCTCGTGGCCGAACAACTCCGACTCGATCAACTCCTCCGGGATGGCCGCGCAGTTCACCTGCACGAAGCGCTCGCGGCTCCGCAGGCTGTTCCGGTGAATCGCGCGGGCCACCAGTTCCTTGCCGACGCCGCTCTCGCCCTGGATCAGCACGGTGGCGTTGGTCGGCGCGGCCCGGCGCACGGCCTCCATCACCTGCCGGATCTGCGCCGAACTGCCCACCATCTCGTGTTTCACTTCCACGGCGCGCCGCAGCGCGTGCACTTCGTCGGTGATGCGGCGCCGTTCGAGCGCGTTGCGAATGGTGACCAGGAGGCGGTCGGTGTCGGGCGGCTTGTCGATGAAATCGAAGGCGCCGCGCCGGACGGCGTCAGCGCCCGTCGCCCCCGTCCCGTGCCCGGAGATCATCACCACCGGCACGTCCGAGATCGCCTTGATCCGCTCCAGCACCTCGAACCCGTCCATGCCAGGCATCTTGATGTCGAGAAGGACGAGGTCCGGCGACTCGCGCTCGGCCAGCGTGATGCCGTCTGGTCCCGACGAGGCCCCAATGAACTCGTAGCCCTCGTACTCGATGATCATCCGCAGCGAATCGCGGATGGCTGCCTCATCGTCGATCACCAGGATGCGGGATTTCATGGGTCAGCCTCGCCCGATGAGTTTGAGGAACGCCTGCTCGTCCAGAACGGAGACGCCGAGTTCGCGCGCCTTGTCGAGTTTGCTCCCGGGCTCCGCCCCCACAACCAGATGGGTGGTCTTCCGGCTCACCGACCCGAGGACCTTGCCCCCCAGCGCTTCAATGGCCGCCGACGCCTCGTCCCTCGACAGGCCGTTCAACGTGCCGGTCACGACGAACGTCTGCCCGGCCAGCGCGCCTCCAGTGGCCTCGGGCGCCGTCTTCTCTCCCACGGTATGAAGGCCGGCGTCGCGCAAGCGCGCCACTAGCTGCCGGTTGCGCGGCTCGTCGAAGTACTCGCGAACGGCGGCGGCGACGACCGGGCCAATCTCGTTCACCGACTGCAGGTGCCCGAGCGGCGCCTCCTCGATCGCGTCGACCGAACCAAACCCGCCGACGAGAACCTGCGCGACCCGTTCGCCGACGTACCGGATGCCAAGCGCGTAGAGCAGGCGCCACGCGTCGTTCCGGCGGCTTCCGTCGACCTGCTGGAGGAGCTTCTGCGCCGACTTGGTTCCCATCCGCTCGAGCGCGGCCAACGGCTCCTCGGCCAGGTGGTAGAGATCCGCGAAATCGCGCACGAGGCCTGCGCTCACGACCTGGTCCACCAGCGCCTCGCCAAGCCCCTCGATGTTCATGGCGCGGCGCGAGGCGAAGTGCTCGAGGCTGCGTCGAAACCGGGCCGGGCACGCCGTGTTCACGCACCTCCAGACCGCCTCGCCTTCGGGACGATGCAGGCGGCTCCCGCAGCTCGGGCACTCGTGCGGCATCTGCCAGGGCACGACGTCCG
Organism: Acidobacteriota bacterium; assembly: GCA_017883185.1. GTDB lineage: Bacteria > Acidobacteriota > Vicinamibacteria > Vicinamibacterales > Fen-181 > FEN-299. The sequence continues at coordinate 28,370 of JADGOB010000004.1, read as the reverse complement.
CCCCCCTCAGCGAGAGCACCGGCTTGACAACCTTCGGGATGACCTCGCCGCCCTTCTCCACCAGGACGTAGTCGCCCGGCCGGATGTCGCGGCGCGCCACGTCCTGCTCGTTGTGGAGGGTGGCCAGCTGAATCGTCGAACCGGACAGCCTGACGGGCTCCAGCACGGCGAAGGGAGTCACGGCGCCGGTCCGGCCTACATTCACGTCGATCCGCAGCAGCTTTGTGGTCGCCTGCTCGGCGGGAAACTTGAACGCGATCGCCCACCGCGGGAACTTCGACGTCGCGCCCGCCTTCTCCCGCAGCGCCAGATCGTCCAGCTTGACGACGACGCCGTCCGTGTCGAACTGCAGCGCCCGGCGCGCGTCCTTCCATTTCCCGCAATACGCAAGCACTTCGCCCACGCCGACGCACCGCTGCCAGTTCCTTTCAACCGGCAGTCCCCATCGTCGCAGCAGCGAAAGGGTGTCCGCGTGCCGGCCGGGCACGACGCCCGGCGGACCGAGCAGCTGGTACGTGAACGCCGACAACCCGCGCCGCGCGACCTCGCAGGGATCCAGGTTGCGCATCGTGCCTGCCGCCGCGTTCCGTGGGTTGGCGAACACCGGCTCGTCACGTTCTTCCCTCTCGCGATTCACGCGATCGAACGCCGCGCGGGGCAGGTAGACCTCTCCGCGAATCTCCAGCCGGCCCGGGACCGGCTGCGCGAGCGCGAGCGGAATGGCGCGGATGGTCCGCACGTTCGACGTCACGTCTTCGCCGCGAAAGCCGTCGCCTCGAGTGACGCCGCGGACGAGATGCCCATCCTCGTAGGTGAGCGAGATGCTGAGGCCGTCGATCTTCAGTTCCGCCACGTACTCCACCGACGCGGCGTCGACTCCCGCGTCGTCGAGCGCCCGCCGCAGGCGTTCATCGAAGGCGGTCACCTCGTCTTCGTTGTAGGAGTTGATGAGCGACAGCATCGGCGCCTGGTGATCGACGCTCTCGAAGCCTTCGGCCGGCCTTCCGCCGACGCGTTGCGAGGGCGAGTCGGGGGTCACGAGATCCGGGAACTCGCGCTCGAACGCCTCGAGTTCCTTCATCAGGGCATCGAACTCGGCGTCCGAGATCTCGGGGTCGTTCAGGACGTAGTAGCGCTCTTCGTGGTGGCGGATGCGGGCGAGGAGATCGGCATGACGTTCGGCGGGTGTCACGAGGGCTCCTGCGGACGTGGGCCCCGGCGGGGCGCCAGGACCTGGACGCGTCAACGATCGCGGGAGAGCACGTAGTCCGCTAGGGCCATCAGACCCTCGCGCTCCGGGCTTGCCGGGAGCACGGCGAGGCTGGCCTTCGCGCGGGCGCCGAACTCTGTCGCCTTGCGATACGCGTAGTCGAGCGACCGGTGCTCACTCAGGCAGGCCGCAATCTCCTGCCACCGCTCGGGTGTCAACTGGCGGTCGCGAACCACATCGGCGACCAGCGTGCGGACGTGCAGCCCGCCTTGCTGCACCAGGTGGATGAGGGGCAGCGTGAGTTTTCCCTCGCGCAGGTCGCTCGCGATCGGCTTGCCCAGGACTTCTTCGCGGCCGGTGAGGTCCAGCAGGTCATCCACCAACTGGAAGGCGACCCCGAGGCTGAAGCCGTACTCCCGCAGCGCGCGCCGGCCCTCCGGTCCCGCGTTTCCGAGGATCCCGCCAATCTCTGCGCAGCCGCCAAACAGGTCGGCCGTCTTCCTCTGGATGATCTCGAAGTGGTCGCTCTCGCTGAGTGCCAGGTCGCCGTTCTTCGACAACTGGAACAGCTCGCCTTCGATCATCCGCAGGGTCACGTCGCACAGGATCCGGACGACGTCCAGCGAATCCTGGGTGAGCGCCAGCGCCATCGACTTGATGTAGAGGTAGTCGCCCAGCAGGACCGTGACGTCGTTGCCCCACTTCGAGTGGACCGCCTGGCGGCCGCGCCTCAGCGTCGAGTGGTCCACGATGTCGTCGTGGACCAGGGTGGCCGTGTGGATGAACTCCACGACCGACGCGTAGAGCACCGCGAGGTTGCCGGAGTACCCGGAGAGGCGCGCGGCCATCAACAGTACGGCGGGCCGGACGCGTTTCCCGCCGGCGTCCTGAATGTACCGACCGATCTCGGGGATCAGGGCGACGTGCGACTCGACATGGCGGGCGAACTCGCGCTCGACCTGATCGAGGTCCAGGCGTATGGGTTCGAAAATGTCGGACAGGGTGACCACTGATTTGTCCACGGAGCGCTGAATGGGTTGATCAGACCATACTTGCGCGGGAGGTGTCAACGCGCCAACCCGCGTCCGGCCATGCTCGAACCGGGCGGGCTGACGCGCTCACGCACCGAGCAGTCTGGCGAAGTTGCTGGTCATCACGCGGTCCAGTTCGTTGACCGCGACGCGTCGAACCTCGGCCAGTGTCGCGGCGGTCCGGGCGACCCACGCCGGCTCGTTTCGCCGTCCTCTCATGGGCACCGGAGCCAGGTACGGGCAGTCGGTTTCCGCGAGCAGCCGGTCCGCCGGCACCTCTGCCGCGATCGTCCTGATCGACTGTGCCTTCGGAAACGTCACCATCCCCGAGAACGACAGCAGGAAGCCGAGATCGAGCGCCTCCCGTGCCAACTGTTCGGTGCCGGAGAAGCAGTGAAAGATGCCGCGCACCTCGCCGGCCCCTTCATCACGGAGGATTGACACCGTGTCCTCGTCGGCCTCCCTCGTATGCACGACTACCGGCAGACCCGTCTCCCGCGCCAGCCGGACTTGCGCCCGGAACACCTCGCGCTGGACGTCGCGCGGCGAAAGATCGTAGTGGTAGTCGAGACCGATCTCGCCGATCGCCCGCACGCCGAGTTCGTTGGAAAGCGCGCTCCTGACGGCGGCTGTCACCTCGCCCTCCCGACCGGCAAACTCGTGAGCCTGGTGCGGGTGGACGCCGATGGCGAACTTCACCCCTGGCCACGCCGCCCGCACCCTTGCGGCTTGCGCCGATTCGGCGGCATCCCCGAACGCCAGGATGCAGAGCCCGTCGGACACACCCGCGTCGTGCGCGCGGCGCACCACCTGGTCGAGGTCCCCGGCGAATGCCGGGTCGGCGAGATGACAGTGGCTGTCAATCACTTGACCCGGCTTCCGGGCGGCGGCGGATTCTCGAAGCCGAGCAGGGTGGGCAGGCCGGCCTCGGGACTGGCCGCCAGCACCATCCCGTTCGATTCGATTCCCATCAGCTTCGCCGGTTTCAGGTTGGCGACGATCACGACCGACCGCCCGACGAGCGCTTCGGGTTCGTAGGCTTCGGCGATGCCGGCGACGATCGTCCGTTGCTCGGTGCCGACGTCGATCTGCATCTTGATCAGTTTCTTCGAACCCTTGACCTTCTCGGCCGCCAGGACCTTCGCGACGCGAAGATCGACCTTGATGAAATCCTCGATCGGAATCTTGTCGCCCTCTGGCGCCGCAGCGGCGGACGTCGCCGCGGCAGGCGCAGGCGCGGCCGGTGTCGGCGAGGCAGCCTCAGGCGCGGCCAGCGTCGCGGGAACGGCAAGCATCGCCGCCTGAACGGGTACGGGCAGCTGGGCCGTCGGTTGGTCATTCATCGTCTTTTCCTCTTTCCGGGTAGCGGCCGTGGCGGCGGGAACCGGCGCGGCCTCGAGCCGCGGCCAGAGCGGTTCGGCCTTCGTGACCACGCGCTCGGTGGCGCCCGACCACACCGCATCAACGTCCAGCCGCAGTTCTTTCGGCGCGCGCGTCTCGCCCATGCGGCGCAGGATCTCCGCGCACGATCCGGGCATGACCGGCAGCAACAGGACCGCCGCAATCCTCACCGCCTCCACGACGTCGGACAAGACCTGCGTCAGTCGTTCCTGCTGCCCCTGTCTGGCCAGCGTCCACGGCTCGGTTTCGGCGATGTACTCGTTGGCCGCGTCCACCAGGCCAAACGCCGCAAATGCCGCCTCGTGGAGCGCATACACGTCCATGGCGGCGCGGTAGCGCCGCACGACGTGTTCTGCCACGCCGGCCAGCCGCCCCGGCGCGCCGGGCGTCGCGGGCAAACGACCTTGGCGGTACTTGTCCGTCATGACGGCCAACCTGTTTACCAGGTTGCCCAGGTTGTTCGCCAGATCCACGTTGTAGCGTTCTTCGAACCGATCCCACGAGAAGTCGCCGTCCTGGCCGTAAGGAATTTCCTTCACCAGATACAGGCGCAGCGGATCTGCGCCAAATTTCTCCGCGGCGTCGATCGGGTCGAGCACGGTCCCGAGCGACTTGCTCATCTTCTGGCCCTTGAAGTGGACGAACCCGTGCCCAAAGACCTGGCGCGGCAGCGGCAGACCGGCGCTCATCAGCATGGCCGGCCAGATGACGCAGTGAAAGCGCGTGATGTCCTTGCCGATCACGTGGAGATCGGCGGGCCACCAACGCTCGAACGTGGCCTGGTCGCGACCGTAGCCCACAGCGGAGGCGTAGTTGATCAGGGCATCGAACCACACGTACACCACGCTGGCGGGATCGAACGGGATCGGAATGCCCCACAACTGACCCGCACGGCTGATGGAGATGTCCTCGAGGCCCCCCTCGAGCAGGCGCAGGATCTCGTTCCTCCGGACCTCGGGCTGCAGGAACTCGGGGTGCGCGTGAAAATGCTCGAGCAGCCCGTCGCGATAGTTCGAGAGGCGGAAGAAGTGGTTCTTCTCCCGGATCCATTCGGGCTTGATACCGTGGACGGGGCACAACCCGTCCGCCAGGTCCTTCTCCGGCTTGAACGCCTCGCACGAGACGCAGTAGGGCCCCTCGTAGAACGCGTCGTACAGGTCGCCCCGGTCCGCGATTCTCTGGATCATCGTGCTGACGCCCACGCGGTGCCGCTCCTCGGTCGTCCGGATGAAGTCGTCGAACGACACGTCGAGCCGCGCCCAGACGTCGCGGAACTCCTGCTCCATCTGGTTGCAGTAGTCGAGCGGGTCGAGACCCTGTTCGCGGGCGCGGCGGTGCACGTTCTGCGAGTGCTCGTCGTTGCCCATCACGAAATGCGTCTGCACCCCGCACAAGCGCTTGTAGCGTGCGATCACGTCGGCCGTGATCTTCTCGTAGGCCGTCCCAAGGTGCGGCCGACTGTTGACGTAGTCGATGGCGGTCGTCAGGTAAAAACGCGACATAGGTTTGCTTGCGACTCGGAACACCCGGCCATTCTCAGCGCTCTGCTACCCCTCGTGACAAGACTGCCAGTAGGCCTGAACGGCCAGCCCGTAGACCTGCTTCACCGGCAGCGCTCGCTCGGCCGCCAGGCGCACGCAATCCTCGAACTCGGGCGAGGCGTTCAATACCTCGCCGCCTCGACGCGCGAGCTTGACGCGAACCGGGCCAACCGACGTCTCGACGACGACCAGCTCGCGGTCGAGGCAGGCGCGCATCAATTCCTGATAGCGTAGCCCAATCGTCGTGGTTTCGCGAAAGACGATTCCTGTCAGCGCGTCGCGCAGGTCGGGCTGCGCGACCACCGTGATCAGTGTCCCCGGCCGGTTCTTCTTCATCTGCACGGGCGTGTAGAACACCTCCAGGGCGCCCGCCGCATAGAGTTGCTCCAGCAGCACCCCGAAAATCTGCGGGTTCATGTCGTCGATCTCGCACTCGAGGACGACAACCCGCTGCGCGTGCGGGTCCGTGTCATCGCGGCCCACGACGATTCGCAGCACGTTCGGTGTCCCCTCGAGATCGCGATCCCCGGCACCGTAGCCGACCCGTTCCACCCGCATCGCCGGCATTGGGCCGAACTCTGTTGCGTACCCCGCCACCAGCAGCGCACCGGTGGGCGTGACCGTTTCCATCTGGATGCCGCTCGAGTACACCGGCACGTTCTGCAGCAGGCGGAGGGTGGCGGGCGCAGGCACCGGGAAGACCCCGTGAGCCGACCGGACCATGCCGCCGCCCACGTTCAGCGGGGATGACACGATGCGGTCCGCCCCGAACCACTCCAGGCCGAACACCGCGCCGACGATGTCGATGATCGAATCGAGGGCGCCGACCTCGTGGAGGTGCACCTGTTCGACGGGCATCTGGTGGATCGCGGCTTCGGCTTCCGCCAGTCGCCCGAACAGTTCGATCGCCCGCGCCCGCGCGCGCACTGGAAGGGCCGACTTCTCGATCAGCGTGACGATCTCCCCCAGCGAACGATGGTCTTCGTGCCTGAACGGCTGGCTTTCCTCTCCGCCCTGAGTCGCGTCGTGTGGATGCGGCTGGCCGTGGTCGTGACCATGTTCGTGGCCGTGACCATGCTCGTGCCCGTGCTGCGGCCCGTGGTCGTCGAGATGCCGGTGCTCCGCGTCCTCCCCCTCGTGCAGCCGGAACTTGGTCGCCGACAGCCCGGAGCGCAGCACCCGCTCCGCGGAGAGCCGGTAGCCGGGAATCATCAGGCTCCCGATCGCGGACTCCAGGTCCGCCAGAGGAAGGCCGGCATCGAGAAGCGCGCCGAGGACCATGTCGCCCGACGCGCCGGAGAAGCAGTCGAAGTAGAGGATCTTGGCCATCTTTACAGGTACCCGGATTCCTTCAGGCTGCAGTACCGCCCGTCGCCGAGGACAACGTGGTCGATCACGGCGATACCCATCAGTTGTCCTGCCGCCACCATCCGCCGGGTCAACTCCACGTCTTCGCCACTCGGTTGCGGGTCGCCGGACGGGTGGTTGTGGAACATCACGACGGCCGCGGCCGATCCCATCAGCGCCTGGCGAAACACCTCGCGGGGCTGCACGGTTGTGCCGTCGAGCGAGCCGACCGTCAGGACCACCGTTCGCAGCACCCGGTGACGGGTGTCGAGCATGATCACGCCGAACTGCTCGACGGGCCTCGCGCTGTACTCCGGCATCAGGAACTGCGCGGCATCGCGCGGGCACGTGATCTGAATTCGTTCGCTCGGCCGGCTCGCCAGGACACGTCGGCCGATCTCGATCGCGGCCAGCACCTGCGCGGCCCGCGCCTCGCCCACGCCTCGCACCCGGAGCAGGTCGTCGCGGCTCGTCCGCAGCAACCCGTGGAGCCCGCCGGTCGCGCCGAGCAGCGCCTGTGCCAGGCCGACCGCGCTAGATCCTGCCGTGCCGCTGCCGATCACGATGGCCAGCAGTTCATCGTCGCCAAGCGCGGGCGCGCCGATCCGGCCAAGCTTCTCGCGAGGCCGGTCGTCGGGGCGCACCGATCCTGCGAGTGTCCCACCCATCATTTATACTTCAACTGTTGCGCTGCAAAAAGCGCGCGAGGCGCTCAGTCGGAAGGACCATACGGCGGCACGGCAGGCTGCGCTGGGGGTGGCCGACCATTTGACGGCGGTTCTGGAGACAAAATCCGCGGACCGCAAGCCACGGGCCCCTCGCCCGCGACCCTGAGCGTCCTGGCCGCGACGGCGTCGAAGAGGAACGCCGAGCAGGATCTGCACCATCTGGCCGCTGGAAGTACGCGAAGACTTCGACGTCCGTTCGTTGCTACCGCATCCACTGCCCTTGCAGGACGACCTCTGCCCATCCCGTCAGGTACAGCCCGTCGTCCCGCCACTCCACCCGCTGCGTGCCGCCGGGGGAGATCACCTCGACGTCGCGGTTCGCCCCGCCAAAGGCCGCCGAGGCCACCGCCGCCGCACACGCCCCGGTTCCAGACGCCATGGTCGGCCCGACACCGCGCTCCCAGATCAGGATCCGCACCCGGCCAGGGGCCTCCACCGAGGCAAACTCGACGTTGGTTCCCTCCGGGAACGCCTCGTGATGTTCCAGCGCGCGTCCCAGCCGGTGCATCCGATCCTCGCTCAGCGGCGATTCCAGTCGAACGCATTGCGGGTTCCCCACCCGCAGGACGACCACGGGCAGCGCCTCGCCGCAGACATCCAGTGTCGCCTGCGTTGGGGTAGTCGGTTGACCCATCGACGCGCGGAACAGGGCCCGGCCTTCATGGCGACCGAGGAGCACCAGGCGCTTCTCGCCCGCGTCAGTGTCGATGATGACGGTCTTGTCTGCTGGCGACAACTGGTGCACGTCGAGCAGGACGGCGGCCAGCCCGCGCACCCCGTTCCCCGACACCTCGGAATAGCTGCCGTCCGCGTTGAGAAGCTGCATCGCCGCTCCCCTCTCGGTCCGGCGATACACGATCAACCCATCGGCCCCGATCCCGGTGTGCCGCTCGCACGTGGCGCGGGCGAGCGCGACCCGGCCCTGGCCCTCCACGTGACGTTCCTCGACGTAGAGGAAGTCGTTGCCGTACGCGTGTGCCTTGATGACGGGAAGCATGTGCTACCTGGTGCAGAATGCCAGCAGATGCCAGCCGAATCGCCTGACCAGCGACCGCGGCAAGGCGTTGAAGGTGCCGACGAAGACGGAGTTGTAGACGGCGCCCTTCCAGCCTTTGTGCAGGCGGGACCTGACCGGAAACCGCTCGAATACCAGGCGAACGCCACCGAAGAGTGTCAGCAGCCGTCGGAACTCGCCCGCGCTGTACTTTCGCAGGACGGGAGCATCCTGGTGCTCGAGTCCGACCTTCATGATCTTCGACAGCAGGTTCAGCCACGAGAGGCGGTTGTAGACCTGGAACACGGCGACGCCGCCCGGCCGCAACACCCGCCGGCATTCGTTGACGAGCGCCTGCGCACCCGTGGTGTACTGAACGACGCCGTGCGCGAACACGTAGTCGAAGCTCGAGTCGGGGAATGGCAGGTGCTCGCCATCCGCCACCGTCAACTCGGCCGACAGTTTCTGATACTCGAAGTTGCGGGTGGCGAGATCGATGGCCGCCGGCGCGATGTCCACCGCCGTCACCTGCGCGCCTGCGCGGGCGAAGCGAACGGCGTCCACGCCGGCGCCGCAGCCGACGTCCAGCACCTTCTTGCCCCGCTGCCCGTCGAAATCCACGAGGCGCAGCAGGTGGTGGAGCTTGTCGAAGTGATACTCGTCGAGGTCGGCGAAGAACCCCGGCGTGCCCGGCGCGTGCGTGCTGATCTCGAGGTCGTGGATCCGCGTGTTCCAGTAGTGCCTGACCGCGTCGTTCGAAGACGGAGCCGAAGGTGTGGTCACGGCTGACTACTATAGAATATCGGGGGGCGCGCGTCACGCGCCCACGCCGTCCGGAGACCTCGAGGACGTTCATGCACCGTGATCTCGCTTTTCTCGCAGACCGTTCGTTCGACCTCCTCGTGATCGGCGGCGGGATCCACGGCCTCGCCGCGGCGTATGACGCCGCGCAGCGCGGACTCTCGGTCGCGCTGGTGGAGCGTGGCGACTTCGGCTCCGGCGCGTCATTCAACCATCTCAAGACGGTGCATGGCGGCCTTCGCTACCTGCAGACGGCCGACCTGAAGCGGATGCGCGAATCGATCGTCGAGCGACGGACGGTCGCCCGCATCGCTCCGCACCTCTTGACGCCGCTCCCGTTCCTGATGCCGACGTACACGACGCTGACGCGGAGCCGCCTGGCGATGCGCGTGGCCTTCCTCGCCGACGCCGTCATCGGCCGCGACCGGAACGAGGGCGTCGTCCCTCGGCTCCACATCCCGATGGGCCGCACGATCTCGCGCGCGGAATGCCTGCGGTACTTCCCCGACGTGCGGCAGTCCGGGCTCACCGGCGGCGCCCTCTGGTATGACTACCAGACGCGGAACACCGACCGGCTCACGCTGGCGTTCGCCCTCGCCGCCGATCGCGCCGGCGCCTGCCTGGCGAACTACACGGAGGCCTGCACCTCGCTCCGGGACGGCACGCGGGTCACGGGAGCCCGCGTACGCGACGTCCTGACAGGACAGGAGTTCGACGTCCGCGCCCGCATCACGCTGAACGTGGCCGGCGCAGCCGCTGGCCGGATGATGAAGACGTTCGGCGTCACGCACCCGTTCCCTCTCATCAAGGCGATGAACCTCGTCACTCGCCGCCCGATGGCAGGTCCGGCGCTCGCCTCTTCCACCAATGACGGCCGGATGCTCTTCGTCGTCCCGTGGGAGGGGCGTGTCGTCGCGGGCACGTCCCACGCTCAGACCACCTGCGGGCCCGAGGATTCAGACGTGACCAGCCAGGAACTCGAGTCGTTCGTCGACGAGGTGAACCAGGCGTTCCCCGCCCTTCGGCTCGACGCCAGCGATATCACGCTGGTCCACCGGGGCGTGGTGCCCGCCGTCCGCAACCGTCGCGGGGAGCTCGGCCTCGAAGGCCATTTCCGGATCAGGGACCACGCGCACGACGGAGTGGAAGGAGCGGTCTCGCTGGTGGGCGTGAAGTACACGACCGGCCGCGGTGTGGCGGCAGAGGCCGTTGACGTGGTGATGCGTCGGCTCGGCCGGCGAGCCCGCGCCCGCACGGGCGACGTGCCGTTGCCTGGCGGGAACGGACCCGACGTGGAGGCGATGGTGGACGAACTCCGCCGCGTGGCCCCTCCCGGCATGGGCGACGACGTGGCGCGCCAGTTGGTGACCACCTACGGGAGCGAGTACCGGTCGATCCTCTCGCTGGTCGCCCTCAGCCCCACGCTCGCCCGGCGCGTGGCGCCTGGCGTCGCCGTGATCCGCGCGCAAGTCGTGCATGCGCTCCGGGCCGAGATGGCCTGCACCCTGACCGACGTGGTGACGCGCCGGGTGCCGCTGGGCGCAGCAGGTCACCCCGGGCGCGTCGTCGCCGAGGGATGCATCGCCGTCATGGCCGAGGAGCGTGTCTGGAGCCAGGCTCGGGTCGAACAGGAAGAAGCCGCCCTTGCGCAGTTCTATGCGCCGGCCCGGATCGCCTGACGGGCAAGGCCATCAGCCGCGGCTCCCGGGCTCGAGGCGCACCCGTGCGCGAAGCGCGGCGGGAGGGTTGAGGCGCGCGTCGAGCAGGTGCGTCGGCGCGACGTTGCGCAGGGCGGCCAGCATCGAGTTCTTGAGGCCCGGGTGCTCCCGCTCCAGGTCCAGCAGAAGGCGCTTGATGCGCTGACGCTGGAGGCTCAGGTTGCCGCACGACGGGCAACAGCACCCGATGATGGGCAGTTCGCATTCCTTGGCATACGCCCTGGCCTCCGCCTCGCTGACGTACACGAGCGGGCGGATCACGACGTGCGCCCCGTTGTCCGACACCAGCCGGGCCGGCATCGACTTCAGGTTCCCTTCGAAAAAGAGATTGAGCAGCAGCGTCTCGATGCAGTCGTCCGCCTGGTGCCCGAGCGCGATCTTCGTCGCCCCCAGTTCGCCCGCCATCCGGTACAACACGCCGCGACGCAACCGTCCGCAGAGGGAGCACGGCGTGTCGCCAACGTCCAGCAGGTCCTCCATCACCTCGCCAATCGTCGTATGCTCGATGCGGCACTCCCATCCCCGCTCCTCGCAGGTCCGGGAGATCAAGGGGTGGTTGTAGCCGGCGTACCCGGAATCGACGTTCACGGCGATCAGCGAGAAGTTGATCTTCGCGCGACGACGGAGCACGTCGAGAATCTGGATCAGCGCCCAGCTGTCCTTCCCGCCAGACAGGCCCACCACGATGCGGTCGCCCTCCTCGATGAGCTCGAAGTCGCAGATCGCCTGGGTCGTTTTCTTCGCGATGCGGGTTTCAAGGGGAGACCGATACGGCATCAGACCATCACCAACCGTTCCACGACCCGCGGCCAAGTCAGATTCGAGACAGCGCGCCAGCCCGCGTCACCCATGCGGCACGCCAGCGGCTCATCGCCCGCCACCGCCGCCAGCGCGTGCGCGACCGCCTCCGGCGTGGGCGCCGTCACGAACCCCTCGACGCCGTCGTGCACGAACTCGAGGGGACCACCGCTATCGGCGCACGTCACCACCGGCTTGCGCGACGCGAAGGCCTCCACCGTGACGAACCCGTAGTCCTCATCCTGCGCCGGAAAACAGACCGCGCGGCATCGGGCCAGGTGATCGACCAGCGTCAGCGAGTCGATCTCGCCCGCGAGCGTGACGCGCGAGTCGAGCCCGAGCGCCCGGATGAGCGCGTCCAGTTCGCCACGCATCTCGCCGTCGCCCGCGATGACGCACCGGACGCCGGCTGCCGCCGGCTGGGCGAGCGCGCGAATCAACAGGTCCATCCGCTTGAGCGGGGTCAGGCGAGAGACCGCGAAGATGTAGTCGCCGTAACCGTCGCATCGATACGGCCTCGGCGGCGGCGGCGGATGGAGCACGGAGGATGGGATGTTCCCCCATCGCTCCAGGCGTTGTTGAATCGTGCCGGAGATCACGAAGAGCCGCTTCACGCGCCGGGTGAGGAAGTACCGGTCGGCCGCGTGGATCGCCCGGCGCCGAACGCGCTCTTTCATACGCTGAACCGGAGTCAGCGTCGCGTGGAACGCGTCCCAGAGGTCGTAGTACTCCCGCATCCTGTGCGTCAGCCAGCACACGTGCGCCTCGTGCCTGATCGCGTATGCGGGATACCGGAGCGTCACGACCTGGTCGATCCGGCCGCCGTCCTGCGCCATCCCGACATCGCTCAGCCACGCCGCCAGGTAGGCCGCCGACTGCCGGCCAAAGCGGTTCTGCGGCGTCAAGACCACCTCGGCCTGGTGGCCGGCCTCGCGCAGTGCCTGGACCAGGCCGCGCGCAATGACCAGGTGGCCCCCGCCGCCAAACGGCTGGCCTGAGGTGACGACGGCAATGCGGCTCATTCCGCTATCCCTGCATGTCGCGGGTACCCACGATCCGCGCCGGAATTCCGACGGCGATCGCCCGCTCGGGCACGTCGCCGCGAACCACCGCGCCAGCCCCGATGATGGCATCGGCGCCGATCGACACGCCGTCCATGACCTTCGCCCCCGCGCCCATCCACACGCCGGCGCCCACGCTCACACCGGCCGATGTCCGCCGCTGCTGGCTGACCGGCAGCGAGGCGTCGCTCCGGTCATGATCGCCGCCGATCACGTAGCAGTAAGCCGCAAAAAGCGCGTTCGCGCCAATGGTCACCCGGCTGGCGGAGAAGACCTCGCAGTTGAACCCGATGTTGACGGAATCGCCGAGCTCGATATCGCCATTCTTGCACGAGAGGATCGTATTGCGCCCGAGGAACACACCGTGGCCGATCGTGATGCCGGCGTTGACGTCGCCCTTCGCGTCGAGCAGGCAGTTGTCGTCGATCACCACGTCATCGCCGACGCGGATCTTGTGCGGGTGCCGCAGCACCACGTTCTGGCCGAACACCACGTTGCGGCCGCACGCGCCCAGCAACCGCGGGTAGAGGAGCTTTCGAAGCGCCAGGCCAAGCGCGCCCGGCACTGCCTGCGCCGCCAGCACCGTGAGTTCGTACGCGACGAGCGCGCCCAGGCCCGGACGCCCGACTACCAGGCGGACGTACTTCTGGCGCGCAGAGAGACGCCGGTCCGACAGCTGATCCTGAACGCGGGCGATCTCCGCCATCTAGAGCCACCCCTTCGCACGATACCACTCCAGCGATCGCCGTATGCCCTGGCGCAACCCGACCGTCGGCGCAAACCCGAGCTCGGCCTTCGCGCGCCCGATGTCGAACGCGCGACTCTTGGTGAAGAAGTCCACCCGGCGCCGGTAGAGCGGCGGCTCGATGCGGAGCGGCACGCAGACCGCCTCGCAGAGCGCGCCCGCCAGAGAGAACGGCCACACGGGCAGGTGCAGCGACGGGGGGTTGACGCCCGCTTCCTCAGCCACCAGCCCCACCAGTGCCGTCAAGGTTCCCACCTCACCGCCGGCCAGGATGTAGGTCCGCCCGGCAGCCGCCGGGACCGTCCCGCACAGGCGGAACCCCTCGACCAGATCGTCGATGTAGGTCAGATGGTAATAGATGTTTCCGGCGCCGAGAATCAGGAATCTGCGCCGCGCGACGCCGCGGAACAGCTTCAGCAGGCGGCGGTCTCCGGGACCGTAGATGCCGCTGGGCCGGGCGATGACCAGCTCGATGCCAGCCGCCTGCGCCGCCTCGCGAGCCGCACGCTCCCCTTCGAGCTTGGTTTCCTGGTACACGTCCCCGGGGCGCAACGGCGCATCCTCGTTCGCCGGCGGATGCTCGACGTCGCCGTGCACGCCAACGGTACTACAATGCACCACCCGTCGCGCGCCCGCTCTGGCGGCGGCCCACACCAGCTCGGCAACCGCCTCGGTGTTGACGGCCCGGTATTCCGAGGCCGGCACGCCGGCCTGCCGATAGATGGCGGCGATGTTGTAAACGGTGACCACTCGGTCCACGGCGCGCGTTCGCGCCGCCGGGTCCTTCAGATCTCCGACGCACACTTCTATCCCCGGAGTCGCGGCGAGATCCCCGGCACGCGCCCCGTCCCGCACCAGGACGCGCACGCGCTCCCCGCGCGCAGCCAGCGCTCGGGCCAGGTGGCCCCCGGTAAACCCGGTGGCTCCGGTGACGAGCACCCTACTGGTCGCGTCGCTCGGCATCGGCTAGCGCGCTCCTTCCCGGGTGGCGACCACCGTGACCGGCGATCCAAAAAGCCGTAGCAGCCCGAGACGCGACAGGGCGCCCTCGACTCCCGTCGTGACCCTCCTCGAGCCGATCGCCTTGTGCAGCGCGATCGGAAAGACGAACTGCCGATGGCGTGCGCGCACCGCAAACCCGTGGCGCGCCAGCTCGGCCTCCACTCCCCGGGCGCGAAAGACGCGATAGGCCTCGGTGCGGCTGCCGAAGGCTGCCGCCACGCGCCGGCCGGCAGCCTGCAGCGCCGCGACGCTGGCCAGCGCAGGGTAGTCGAACACCACCTTCTCACGCGCCACCCGACACAACTCCGCCAGGCACTGACGCCAGTCGGGCGTGTGCATCAGGACGCGGAGGCTGACCGCGGCGTCGAACGATCGGTCGGGGAACGCGAGGTGGTGGGCATCGCCCACGTCGAACCGCGCCGTCACCCCTTCGCGCTGTGCCCGTTCGCGCGCGATCTCGAGCATCTGCGGCGAGGCGTCCACGCCGGTGACCACCGCGCCTCGCCGCGCCAGAAGCAGCGCCCCGCGGCCGGTCCCGGTGCCAACGTCCAGTACCGTCGAGCCCTCGAGCCCCGGCAGGAAATCCACGAGCACCTGCTCCTGCGTCTCGGCCAGCAGCGTCCCGATCGGACCGCTGAAGCGCAACTGGTCGAAACGGCCGGCATGCGCCGGGTCGGCGTAGACCGCGTAGCTGTAGTGCTCCGCTGGAGGCCGCGATGCCGGATCGCTCGAGCTCATCGGGCACTCCCCGAAACAGCCGGAGCGGGCGCTGCCCCCATCCGCGACATCGCCAGCCGTGTTTTGCCGAGGTAAGCCTCGTAGCTGTACTTCGTTTCCGCCAGCTCGTGAGCGCGTCGTCCCAGTTCACGCGCGGCGGCGGGGTCGGCCAGCGCCCGCACGATGCCGGCAGCCATTCCCGTTGGTGTTGGGTCCGTCAGGATCGAGACCGTGTCGTCGAGCACCTGCGTGTGCGTCAGCAGCCGGGTGGCCACGATCGGTCGGCCGGCGCGCAGGTACTGGTAAATCTTCAGCGGCGTGTTGGTCCCTGTGCTCCTCGGCGAGACGAGCACATCGGCCGCGTCGAGAAACAGCGGGATCTCCTCGGCGGGGCGCTCGCCGGCGAAGATGGTCACGGCCTCCACGCCCGCCCGTCGCGCCAGGTCACGCGCCTTTGCCACCTGCTCTGGATGGCCTCCGGCCAGAAGAAAACGGACGTCCTGGCGCTCGGCGTTCACTCGCGCCGCCGCCTCGAACAGCAGGTCCAGTCCCTGGTAGGCCTCGAACGTGCCCGTGTAGACGACCAGCGGCGTGCTGCCGTTCAGGCCGAACTCGGTGCGAATCCGCGCGCCCTCGCCCGCGACCGGAGAATCGCCAGACCCCGGCGCGTTCTCGATGAGCACCGGATCGGCGGCGGGGTCCACCATCTTTACGGTGTCCGCCAACTGCGGACAGATCACGATCACGACGCGTGACTGCCGGATGAACAGGCGCTCCAACCCCCGGAAGATCGCCTTCAGCACCCGCGATCGGCTGAACGAGAAGTTCGACAACTGCTGCGGGAGGCTCGAGTGCATGTCGTAGAGGTGCGGCCGCCTGAAGAGCCACGACAACACCACCCCGATCGCCGCCCCCTCTTCGTGCGAGTGGATGACGTCGAAACCCCCCTCGAGGGCGCGCCGGAGCGCGGTGAATGCCAGCGCGGCGTCCAACGCGAGCTTGGCCAGCGACGGCCCGATCTTCACGCGGGTAACCAACGGCGGCCGAGCGCAGCGGAACACGCGCAGGCCAGGCATCGACACGTCACGCCCGAACGGATAGGTCGCCAGATCGACGGTATGGCCGAGGTCGGTGAGCGCCCGAATCCGATGAAACTCGCTGAACGGCGTCCCCCGGGGCTCGAAGAACGGCTCCGGCGCGATCATCAGTATGTGCATGGGCAGATCGAACCCGACGCCTGCAGGACGCGGGGACTGAAGGAAGCCGGGATTTGAGGAACCGAAACCTGCCAATTATAACCGAAACCGGCCGATCATACGGGTTGCTCCAGCGAAAGGCCACCGTGAGGCGCTGCCGCGGCCCGGCGCAACTGGACGACCACCTGGTCGCTGTGTCGCTTCACCGACGCCTGACCTTCAGGTCGCGCGTGCATTTGTGCTCGGGGGCGACTACGGCCGATTCGAAAGCGCGAAGGGTTCCCTGAAGTACGACGCCGCTCACCCGGGACCCAACGGCGAGAAATCCTGAGGCTCCGGCCCCCCCCCGTTTCCGCACCTCCCCGTCCCGGCACTCCCCGTCCCGGCACTCCCCGTCCCGGCAGGTGGACACCTCCACCTGCCCATGGTAACCTCTTTACTTTGTCCAACTTCGGGTCGCCGCCGCATGGCGGCCTGCTTGCCTTCGTCATCTGCCGATGGACTCTGACGTCGTGACCGCCCGGCCGCACTCTCGAGGCCGCCACCTTCTGGTCGCGGCGCTGAAGCTCGTTGTCAGCCTTGGCCTCCTGACGCTGCTGTTCTCGCACACGGACCTGAGCAGCCTGTGGCAGAATGTCCGCGATGCGTCGTTCCCATGGGTGCTGACGGCGCTGGGGCTCTACCTGCTGCAGATGCTCGTCGCCACCTGGCGATGGAACGTGTTGCTGGTCCCGCAGGGGATTGACATCGGCCAGCGGCGCCTGCTGTCGTCGTACCTGGTCGCCACGTTCTTCAACAACTTTCTGCCGAGCAACATCGGCGGCGACGTGATTCGCATTCGTGACACGGCAGGCCCGGCGCAATCCCGGACGCTGGCCGCGACGATCGTCGTGATCGATCGGGGGATAGGGTTGATGGGGCTGGTGCTCGTGGCCGCTGTGGGCGCCACGGCCACGGGCGGGGCGGGAACCGTTCCGGTCCTTCCGTCCTGGCTGTGGGCGGGATTCCTGCTCGCCACCCTCGTCTCGGTCCCGGCGGTCATCGCGCCGGCGGGCGTCGCCAGGCTCCTGCAGCCGCTCACGGTCTTCCACCCCGAGTGGGTCGGCGACCGGATCACGCGCATTACCGATGCGCTCGGACGGTTCCGCGAGCGACCGGCGTCACTGTTCAACGCGTTCGCCGGCGCGGTGCTCGTGCAGGCGCTGCTGGTCCTGTTCTACGTGGCCGTCGCGCACAGCCTGAACATCCCGATCTCGGTCTCGCACATGGCCGTGATCGTTCCGATCTCGTTCGTGGTGCAGATGCTGCCCGTCTCCGTGAACGGGTTCGGCGTGCGCGAAGCCACCTTCTCGTTCTATTTCAGCCGGCTGGGCCTGCCCATCGAATCGGCGATGGCGCTCTCGCTCGGTTCAACCGCCCTGGTGATGCTCTTCTCGCTGTCGGGCGCGGCCGTCTACGTGGCCCGTCGGCACCCGCACACGCCGGCGGCCTAGAACGTAGGGCGCGGCTATTTCTTCTCCACGCCCATGGCGGCGTAGGTCGCCTCGTCGCCCTTGATCCCGAAGCCGGTCCGAATCGGGTCCACCGTCAGCGCCGCCCACAGGCAGGCGACCACGAGAAACAGCGCGAGCCACAGGTCGAGCCGGCCTCGCTCGGAATGCGCGACGGGCCCGAGCGGCGGGGTGTCGGACAGGGCGGATTCGTTCGACATTTGCAAGGCGAATGCCACGAAAGCGTGTATCCTACGCCCTGGGGCACCGGGCCGGTCGCAAGCGTTGAGGTGGGAAGGGCACGGTCATGCGGTAGGGGCACAACCTGATGTGCCCCTACCGTCGGCCGGCTACTTGCAGGACGGCATCGGGCCGTAGTCCTGGTGGGTCGTGTACGGGTCGTTCGACGCCTCGCCCCACTGCATGCGCAAGGTGGTTGAGGTGTTGTCGGAATCGAAGGCGATGTCCACGCCAATCCACCGCCCGCCCTTGAAGTAGGTGATGTAGTCGAGGCTCTTCTCCGGGCCGCCGCGCTTGAGGTTCCAGCCCAGCTGCATTCCGCCGCAAATGCCCGCCTCGATGGTCCTGTCACGCAGGAACTCCAGGTTGGACGTGCGCTGGGACGAACTCACGCCGGCCGCGAGGCGGTCGGGATATGTAGCGCTGATGTAGTTGACGAGGTCCGGCCCGTTGGTCGGCCACGAACCCGGCTTCGGAGTCGGCGTGGGTGTAGGTGTGGGTGTGGGTGTGGGACTCGCCGAAGCGGTGACGAACCAGCCGAGTGCGGACCAGGGTCCGATCGTGTTGCGCGCGGTCTCCCACGCGCGCACGCGCCAGTAGTAACGAGTGCCGGCGGCCAGATCCGACCCGAGGATCCTGCTCGTCTGCGCCGCCTGCTCCTGCACGTCGAATTGTCCGTTGACGCTTGCGAAGGTCTCCGAACTCGCCACCTGGACAGTGTAGAAGACGGTACCTGCCGGGCCCGAGTGGGTGGCGTTTCTGAACGTGAAGGTCGGGTTGGTGCCCGGCGTGTGTGCTCCGTCCACCGGAGAGACCAGGGTGGGGGCCTCGAGCGAAATCGGCGTGAACACGGTGAAGTTGACGGCGGCGGTGTAGGGTCCAGTGTTCGCCCCATCCTGCGCACGGGCGCGCCAGTAGTAGGTCCGTCCCGGCGTCAGCGAGTCGGCGAGCTTGAGGCTCGTTCTGCCGTTGGTGCCCGGCGCCACCCCTTCTCGCGAAAACACCGTGCTCGTGAACCCTACGTCCACCGAGATCTCGAACCCGTAGCTCAGCGGCCGCTGACCGCTGGTTGCGGAGTTCTCGACCAACAGGCTGATGGGCTGCGTCGTCGAATCGACGGCCCAACCGGCGGCAGGTTCCAGTGGTTTCGGCGCCGTGATCGTGACGCCGGCGATGGGACCGGCGACAGTGGGGCTGAGCGGGTTCGAGCTCTTCTGGACGTCACAGGCGCACACGACAAGGGCCGTGGAGCCAGCGAGCAGCACCAGATGCGGGATCTTCATGACACTACCTCAGGAACTGTGCGTCGGCTGTTGTCTGCGGCCACGCGAGGGAAGGCAGGCCGGCAACGGCCCAATTGGGTTTGAACTGATCCGTCTATCGGGCGCAGCGAATCAGGGCTTTAGTCCCTTGCCGCCCGTCGCCCCACCGCACCGCGTGTCGCCTCGCCGACACCCTGCTGGACGTCGCCCGCTGCGGAACTCGAACGCTTTCTGGGCTTGGCCCCCCGGATACCATGGCATGTGGCTTGCTTTGTCAGGGCCAGTTAGGAGGTACGATGTCCATCCAGACGAACGGCACCAGCGGCACCAGCGGCCGCCTGACTACTTCACCGCGCGCTCCGCAGTCGCCTCCAACCTGACGAGCGCCCCCAGGAACCGCCGGTCCTCCGACCCAGTCTCCCTCAGCTTCGGAACGAAGCCCTTATCAGCCTTGACCGAGAGTACGTAGCCGAACCCGTTGTCTGCGTACACCCCACGTCCTCTGGTATCGACGACCATGTCGATCGATTGACCCGGCTCGAGATCGATCGTGCGGCTCCGGCCGTCGAACGAGACCCACACCCGGTTGGGGATCGGTGAGGTCACGGTGACGCGCATGCTCACGATCGGCTCGGTTGTCCGGACGATGACATCGCCGCGGCGTCCGCCGGAGAACCAGACTCCCGCAGGTTCCGGGTCGTAGACGTTCTCGTCGAGCAGATAGAGCGACAGCCCCGGATCATTCCCGTACGGCAGCCGGGCGCGGAGGCGGTCGAGCATGATAGGCAGGTCGTTGACCATCGTCAACTCGATCGGAAGGAAGCGGACCGCGCCGTGGTTGAGATTCCAGTATGGGAAGCGGGCGGTGAAGTACGGATTGAGCACCAGCTGCGCGGTGAAAATCGCGCCCCCCGTCCATATCAGGAGTGGCACCACGGCCGAGTCGAGCGCCGGCAGCAGGAAGAATAGGACCGGGTAAAACCCCATGAAGTAGCGGTTCCCGGGCGGCCCTCCTCCTCCCGACCACGTGTAGGGCAGAATGACGATTGTGGTGGCCGCGGACGCCATGACGACCAGCACCATCAGGACCTGCCACCCTCGAATCTCCCGGTAGCGCCACAGCCAGAGGACGAACACGGCCGCGCCGGGGAAGAAGAACGGTACCAGGCCTGAATGGCGGCCAACCAGGAAGTACCCGACGTTCAGGACGAACCGGTTGGCGTACGCCCGTGAATCGTAGACCGCATCCTCCTTCAGTTTGTTCGTGGTGTTCCCGTAGCCCTGGTTGTCGAACGTCATCTCCGGACGCTGGGTCGGGAACCACGTATAGAACACCTTGCGGTTGCCACCCTGATAGTTCCATTCCCCGGCGATGAGGCTGTTGACCCCGAACAGTCCTCCCGCTACGGCGGCGAAGACGAGTCCCACGAGCAAGCCGCGCACGAACCGTCTCCGCAGCCACGGCCAGATCACGAGCGGCACGATGAGCAGCGCGTACAGCGGCTTGGAGAAGGTCAACATCCCCAGGAGCGTCGCAGCGAGCACGTCGCTCCACGGCCCGCGCACGAACCGCGAGAGCCGTCCGGGGCGGGCGGGCTCCGGCGCAACCTCTTTGTAGGCCCACAGGAAGTAGGCGTAGAACGTCAGGGAGAGGTTGAACACCTCAGCGGTGAGCCAGACACCGAACACCGGAACGACCGACGCCACCAGGAACGCGAGGGTGAAGACCAGGGACGGGGCGCGAGCTGAGCGCGCCCGAGCGAACCTGTAGCCACAGAGTGCGACCCCGGTCAGCAGCAGGACATGGAATACCAGCATCCCGCGCAGGCCCATCAGCCAGACCAGCGGCGATGCCATCAGTGGATAGATGTACGCCTTGCCGAAATACAGGTGATCGTTCGGCCCGTCGCCCCAGACCACGCGCCGCACGAACGGCGGCTTCCAGATCACGTTGTATCGGACGATCTTGCCGCGTTTCAGGAAGATCCCGTCGGGACCGCACCGGTAGATGGCCCAGTAGCGCTCCAGATCCTTCCGTTCGAAGGCCAGGTCGCGGTCATACGCCGCGCTGAACGCCATCGCCGTATAAGTGGCCTCGTCTCCCTTGAGCCCATAGCCATTGGCGACCGGGTCGACTGTCAGGGCGGCTGACAGCGTCAGCACGAACATGATCGCGGGGATCAGGAACTCGAAACGCTGCCACAGGG
The DNA here is from genome assembly GCA_017883185.1 of Acidobacteriota bacterium. Classification (GTDB taxonomy): domain Bacteria; phylum Acidobacteriota; class Vicinamibacteria; order Vicinamibacterales; family Fen-181; genus FEN-299. The sequence goes on along the minus strand of JADGOB010000004.1, from coordinate 6,881 downwards.
GGCGTAGCGGTGGGTCGGCGGGAGCGTCGACCCTGGCAGGAACAGAAGCGGCATTTTCCACGGCTAGATAGTATGCCACGCGACTGACGGAGCGAGGACGTTCGAGGCGGTCAATTGTCGAGCCTCGTCAGAAACGACAAGTCCGCCTCCAGCACGCCTCGCCGGTGCGTGCGGCGCGACACCTCATGCAGGATCCCATAGAGGCGTTCCATCTTGCGGACGAACGCGCCGATGTCGTACTGCTGGCTCGTCACGCGCCCTCTCTCCGAGAGCCGCGCCCGCTCCTCTGGGTGATCGATCAGGTGGATGAGCCTGTCGGCCAGCGCCTGAGCATTCCGTTTTGGTACGATCACGGCGTCCTGGCCATCGGTCAGCACGTCCAGCAGGCCGTCCGCGTCCGTGGCGACGATGGGGCGTCCGGCGGCGAGCGACTCGAACACGGTGAGGGGTGTGCCCTCCCAGAGCGACGGGAACACGCTGATGTCGAAGCCCGACAGCAGCCGCGCCACGTCCCGCGCGAAACCGACGAACACGAACCGGTCGCCGAGTTGGAGCTGAAGGGCCTGCTCCTCGAGCGCCCGACGGAGCGGCCCCTCGCCTACCAGGAAGAACCTCGCCTTGGGCCGCTGGTCCAGGACCTTCCGAGCCGCCTCCACCAGGTACTCATTCCCCTTGGACTCGTGCAGGCGGGTCACGGTTCCGAGCAGCACATCGTCCGGCGCCGCCCCCAACTCCTGCCGGACGGCCGCCACCTCCTCGGGAGTCCGCGGCTGGCTGAACTCGTCGAGCGGTGCCCCCAGATAGACGACCTTCACCTTGCGCTCGGGAATCCTCCTCGCACGGACGACGAACTCCGCGGTCGACTGGGATACGGCGATGGCGATGTCCGTGAATGGCTCCAGCGCGATATCCGCCACCTTCTGGAACCACGGGGTATCGGTCAGGTTCGCGTGCTCGTGCAGGATGGTGGGGATCCGACGCATGGCGCCGGCGGCGCGGCCGAACGTGGTCGCGCCGTAGCCGTGCATGTGAAGGATGTCGATCCGCTTGCGGTCGATGACCTTCAGCATGTCCTTGAACGTCGCCGGGTCGAACTTCGAGCGCTGAAGATAGGTGATGTCGACCCCGTAACTGTCCAGCGTCTCTTCCGACAAGTCCTTCTTGCGGAGGCTGACGAGGGAGACGTTGAAGCGCGCCGGGTCGAACCGGGGGATCATCCACGCGAACAGGCGCTTCACCCCGTGCATGCGCGACCCCTCCCATCCGAGGTGGTCGCACACCTGCAGCACGTTCAGCTTCCCTTCGGTCATCGCAGAGCCTCGACGGAGATCAGGACAGGCGGGTTCGCGTGCACGGGACGAGAGGATGTCGGGAGACCGGATGGCGCGGCCTTCCGACACCGTTCATCGGCTGGACGGCTAGAACCGCATGCGAAGACCGGCACCAAACTGCAGACTGCTTCGGCTCTGGCTGACGACGTCCGTGCCCGGCGCCTGCAGATTGACGCTGCCATGCACGTAGCGGAGGAACACGCCCGCCCCGAACCGGTTCGTGAACATGTACCGGCCGTCCGCCCCGATATTGAAACCCACCGCGGACTTCGATTGCACGCTGGTCGACGGTGTGATGGTCACCGCCGAAAAGGGGGACCCCACCTCATTGGCGCTGAACGTCGTCGGCACATCCTGGCGGACTTTGAAGATCGAGGGACCGGCCACGATGGAGATATCGAAGTTCTCCATGACGGGGAATTCCCACGCGAACAGGATGTGGATCTGGTCCTCGGTATGCTTCAGGCCCGTGATCGGCACGGTGACGATGCGCGGCCGGTCGAAGAACAGCGGGTGCGGCACGCTGACCGTGTAGTCGACGTCGCTCGTCGTTGAGAACCGCGAGTACCCGATGCCGACGGACAACTGCTGCCACACGCGATAGCCGCCAGACAGGTCGAACAGGAGGCCGCGTCCGATGGTCCGCTCGCCGCTGAAGACAGCCGTTTGGTCGTAGAGCGGGACGGCGCCGGAGTCGTTGACGGTATGGCTCGTGCCCTCGAGCCCGAAGTTGACGTTCAGAAACACGCGCTGTTCGACCGTCGCTCCGCTCTGGGCGTTTGCGATCGTCGGCAGGACAAGGGCCAGCAGACAGACCAGAAGCACTCTCTTCATTCGCATCATCGTCACGTCCTCGCGTCTCTCCGGGCCGCGTGAGCGGCAAATTCGCTTGTCGAACCGACCGCCGGGCACGTCGCTCCCGGCTCGGTAGTCCGTAACATCCTAGCACAAGCGTGGCGTCCGGCACTGCAACGGGAGTGTTTGCGCATTACCAGAAATCGGATATCATCTGACCGGTTCGAACACAGCCGACCGGACGTACTCATTGGAGTGGGAGAGGACATGCAGCAGAAGGCATTTGTGGTGATGGGCGCCGCAGCGTTGATGGCCCTGATGATGGCCTGCGGTGAAAGCAACAGCCCGACCAGCCCGGCCAACCCGAGCCCCGCGGCGGCCGACGGTACGACCTTGAAGGCAACCGCTCCGGCGCTGGTGGATCCGATTGGCGGCAAGAGGATCGCGGATCAGCAGCCGACATTGACCTTCAAGGCGGCGAGCGCGAAGTACGCGACGGGCGTCACCTTCACCTACCGCGTACAGCTTCTCAACGCCGCTGACGCTCCCGTCGAGGAGAGAACCGGGACCGGCCTGTCCGTGAAGATGAACACGGTGCTGGACGTCAACAAGACGTACAAGTGGAAGGTGCGGGCAGAGATGGACAGCTCCGCAGGCCCGTGGTCGGCCACCGAAACGTTCCTGTCGCTCGACATCCCCAAGGCGTTCAACAACGCGGACGGCCTCTACGACCCACTCACCGACGGCACGACGATTGGTAAGTTCATGGGCTCGATCACCTTCGTACCCGGCAAGGGCGTCAGGCTCGAGGACTTCAGCAGCTTCATCCAGTACGCGCTGCCGCAGACCGTGTCGGCCGGTGAATTCTCGATGATCGTCACCAACATCGGCACGATCAGCGACGGAGACAAAACCAAGGTCATGTGCATGTCGCAGGGCCTCGGCGACATCATCACGAACGAGCGCCGCTACACGCTCGAGAAGCGCAATACCGGCGACGTCGCGTGGCGCATGATCACCCACGACTTGCAGATCGATACCGAAGGCGCCGAGCGGGTTCACGTCGATTTCCACGGCAGCATGGACTACCTGTTCCAGTCGGTCTGGACGGCAACGAATCTTCGTGTTCGGATTTACGAGGGCGGCGCCAGCGGCAAGCTCATCTATGATATGGGCAAGGGGTTCATCGGTCGCGGGTACGATCCGAACCCGCACTACGCGTTCGCCGGCGCTCCCACCGGTCGCAGCGGCGCCACGGCCGCGACGGTGCCCAAGATCATCGTGCGGCAGGTGTGGCTGTCGAGGAATCCGCGTCCCGCTTACGCCAACAAGTAGGATTTCCGGTTGCAGGGACCGTCGTCGGGCGGTCCCCGCAACCGCGCTTTCCGCCATCTCGCGATCGGCTCTCGATCACCTCTCGAGGCTTCCCGCCAGTCCGTCCAGCGCGCGCCGTTCCTCTCGTGACAACGATTCGAGAAAGGGACTCCGGGCCAGGTCGAAGCCGGCCTTGGTGTGGAACAGCCAGCCAGCTGCGCCCGCGTTCCTCGCCTCCCTGGCGGCCGTCCAATACTCCGCCGCCGGGATCGGGTGCTCATCGTCCTGCGCCCGCCGCTCTTCGTTGAGGAGAATCGGTCGGGTACAGCCCTGCTCCTTCATCGCCGTCTGCAGTGCACGGATGCGCGTGCCGACGGTCCGCGCCCAGTCAGACGTCCGCGGCAGGTGGGGTTCGACGATGTCGACGCCGACCGAGCCGGCAACCTCACAGGCTTCGGCGGTGAGGTTTCGCCCGCCGGCTGCCCCAATCGTTCCCGCATCGCTAACGATGTGATACTCCGTGCTCGACAGCGTCACCAGCCGGCCCGGATCTACCCTTTTCACGGCGTCGCGAAGCCCTCTCGCTTCCGCGTGACTGACTCCCCCACTCGGGTGGTCGTGCTCATTGAAGAGATCGAACAGGACGAGACGGAACGGCTTCAGTGTGATGGCGATCTCCGTCACGGCCGTCGTCCGCGCCTTCGCCGAATCGAGCCAGGCGAACGATTGTCCCGGCAACTGGCCAGGCCTGAGGAGGATCAGCTCGAGCACGACGTGCCGGCGCTCCAGACGTTTGGCGAACTCCAGGAGCCGGCGCCGGCCTGATCCTGTCAGACGGCCGTCGTGGCCATAGATGGGCTCGTTCCAGTGCGCCCAGACGCGCACCAGCGAAATGTGCCAGGCGGCGAGCGCGTCGAGATCGCGATCGGACGGCGCCGTCGTCCCCACCGCGTCGAACAGGCTGACGCCAAGCAGAAAGCGCGCTTGGCCGTTCACCTGCACGCCGTCGCCCCTGACGCTCAGCCCGACAGACTGCGCTGTCCCCGCCGCCGCCGAGAGCACCAGCAACGCCACGCAGCACGCGTTTCTCATCCTGCTGACGATAGTATGCCGAGCAGACGTCCAGCGGGAAGCAGCTGGCGGCTGGCAGCGGGCCGTCTCGAGCCTCGCCTGCGTCGCTCTTACGGCTTGAGACTCGGGTCTCGAGGCTCTGGCCTCGAGCGAGCGCGCCGAAATTGACGATACTCCCGTGGCGGGTTAACATTGACGATTCCACATGTCATCGAGAACCTTCGCCCTGAGATATATCGGGAAAGCGGCTCTGGGTGTGCCCCGCGACCTGGTCAAGACGGCCGTCGCCGCGGTCAAGCCCATCCGGCCGACCGTTCTGATCTACAACTGCACCTTCGTCTGCGATGCCCGCTGCCAGATGTGCAACAACTGGAAGCGCGGCGACCGCAAGGCGGAGATGAGCTTCGCGCGCCTCGAGCAGGCGATGGACCATCCGTTCTGGCATGCCATCGAGAACCTGAATATCTCGGGCGGTGAGCCAACCACGCGAAACGACCTGCCGGACCTCGTCGAGATGTTCGTGAAGCGGCTGCCCCGCCTGCGCAAGGTCGGCATCAACACCACCGGTCTGACGCCGCATCGCGCCATCCCGCAGCTCACGCGCATCGTCCGCCACTGCGCCGAGCGGAACATCCTCTTCAGCGCGCGCGTGTCGCTCGACGGCATCGGCGAGATCCACGACCAGGTGCGCCAGGTGAAGCGCGGTTTCGACAAGGCATCGGAGACGATCACGGCGATGTCGGCGCTCGCCGACGAGGTGCCGCAGTTCCAGTTCGGCCTGGCCGCCACCATCTTCGCGACCAACATGAAGGACGCGAAGAACCTGCTGACGTGGGCGCGCGCGAAGAAGCTGGATATCGTCTTCAACATGCTGCGCTTCACCGACGCGATGCTCGGCAACAGCGAGCTCCAGGAGCAGATTGGCCTCGGTTCCGAGGAAGAGGAGTTCATGCGCCGGTTCTACCTGGAGCGCGTGCAGGAGGAGTCGGTCTTCAGCGGGCAGACGTTCATGTACCTGCACTATGCGGACATGATCGCCAACGGCTACAAGCGGACGATGCCCTGTCCGTTCCAGTCTCAGGGCCTGCTCCTGAACCCGAACGGCGAGTTGTTCTACTGCGAGAACTCGAAGGAGATCGGCAATCTTGCCGTCGAAGACCCGGCGGACGTCTACTTCAAGGCCGAGAACATCGCGTATCGCTCGACCTTCAAGGACACGATCTGCACCAACTGCCTCAGCCCCTGCCAGGTCAACGTGGGCGCGATGAAGCAGTTCGTCCCGTACGCGAAGTTCCTGTGGCGCGCGTATCGCGTCAAGCGTCACCCCGAGCAGCACCGCGAGACGCTGCCGAACGTGCCGTGAAGCGACCGAGTCTCGGCACGCTCCTGCGGATCCTCGTCGCCGTCGCCCTGACAGGACTCCTGCTCTGGAAGGCCCACCCGGGCAAGGTCTGGGAGGCGTCTGTTCACGCCGATCTCACCTGTATCGGTATCGCGGTCGCGCTGACCTTCCTCGACCGGGCGCTGATGGCGTACCGGTGGCTCGTGCTGCTCCGTCCTCTGGCATCGGCCTCGCACGTCTCGCTCGGCCCCATCATGCGGATCTTCTTCGTCAGCACGTTTGTGGGCACGTTCCTCCCGGCGAGCATCGGCGGCGACGCGGTTCGGGCGTACAGCCTGGCCAGGCACGATGTTCCCGCCTCGGCCGCGGTGGCATCCGTGTTCATGGATCGCATGCTGGGGGTCTTGTCAGTGCTGATGCTGGGAGCCGCCGGACTGGTCTTCGCTCGAGACCTCGCGACGCACCCCGCCATCCTCACGGCGCTGGCGGTCACGCTCGTCATCTGCGCCGGCACGGCCCTCGTCGTCTTCAGCCGGGGCATGGCGGACCTTGCGCGCCGCGTGTTGCGCGTCATCCCGTCCCCTGCCATTCGTCGAATCGGGGATTCGCTGCTGAGCGCGGTCCGGAGCTACGCGACGTCGCATCGCGAGTTGCTGAACGTCCTGGTCGGATCCCTTGGAGTGCAGGTCTTGAGAGTGGTGCAGGCGTACTATCTCGGCCGGGCGCTGGGGATCGATGTGCCGCTGTCGATCTATTTCGCCTTCGTCCCGCTGATTCTGCTGGTGATGCTCCTGCCCGTGACCGTGAACGGCATCGGCACGAGTCAGGCGGCCTTCGTGTGGCTGTTCTCACGCGCCGGCGTCGGTGACCCGCAGGCTTTCGCGCTGTCGGTGCTGTTCGTCGCCCTGGGGGTAGTCGGCAATCTCCCCGGTGCGCTGCTCTACGTGAAGAGCGGGCTGGATCCGGCACGAGCGGCCTCCGGCGACCAAGCCGTGCGCGGCTGACGCAGCAATGAGTAAATTAATCAC
>JADGOB010000189.1 GCA_017883185.1 Acidobacteriota bacterium | reverse complement strand
CAGTCCCGGTTTTCCGGTATTTTGACGCACAGGGAAGCGAAATAGCAGTTTCCTCATTACCGGCAGGAATTCCGAATATCGCCAGAATAGACATCACTCTGTGGGTGGAAACAGAAAATGTCGATATGAATTCGGGACAAAGGAAACAGATGTTTTATTCCACGAGTGTAATTCCGAGGAACCATGTTATCAGCAGGTAAAAGAAAAAAAATCATCAATTGCAAAGGTGAGAAAGGTTTTTCTCTGGTTACGGCCATCCTTGCCATTATGATTCTCATGGCATTGGGTTTTCTGGCCATTTCCGTTCCGACGAATGATCTTATGATCACCAGCCGTATCGTCGGAGAGAAAAAGGCAATGAACGCTGCCGAAACCGGTATCCAAGTTCTCACGCGTAACTTTACACCGGAGAATCTGACCGGAAGCACTGGAGGGGCTGATGCAACAAATGATCCGGCATCAAGTTACACGATCGGCACTGCCAGCAGTCCCTCTTCAGGGGCGGATTCGCTTCCACTGAAGGGATACTCAATCGGCGGAGGCCAGCAATGGGGGCAGAAGATTTATAATGTCAGCGTAACGGGTCAAAATACGAGCTACGGCAGTAGTGTACAGATCAATGTTGGTTTGGGCTATGGGCCCGTGGAAATAACCACCATGTCCAGATAAAGGAGGCATTTATGTCAACAAAAAACCGCATCATGGCCGCGCTTTTGATCGGCCTGTGTTTTATAGGCGGGACGTGCCTGGCGGATGAAACAGCGCTTTTCTCCACTTCGGTTCCCCCGGATGCTCTCATCGTTCTGGATCTGAGCGGAAGTATGAATTTTAATCCTGCCGGTGACAGTGACAATACATGGGGAACTTCCACTTCTTGCAACGGAAGCTTTTACTCTTATTCGGGTGGTAGTCACACAACCGATTGCAGCAGGCTCGCCATTGCCAAGCGGGCGATCTTCAGTATCCTTGATGACAACGGCGATAATCAAATAACCGCTGCTGATGAAACAAGTCTTAATGTCCGGGTTGGATACATGAGGTTTTACTCCAACGATCCCTACGGCGGCAATGACACCGGCGGAGATTATAACAGCGGCTACATCAGGCTTTCCAAACCTATCGGGGCCACATACAGATCAATCTTCTGCAATACCACCCACTCCAGCGGCTGCACTATCAGCAGTACCTGCAGCTTATGGTGTTCAGATTCGACGGCCTGCGTAAACAGCGAATGTGCCAGTGGCGGCACTCCTCTTGCCTCTGCCCTGAACGAAGCAAAACTATATCTTAATGCCAACAAGGCCGCCGATTCAGCTGCCGCCTGCCGTCAGAAATTTGTTATTCTTATTACGGACGGGTCGGACACCTATGCATGCGGCGGCGACGGCACAGAGACGCAGTCCGATATGTATAAGAGGCGCCGGGAATTCGTAGCTAAAGCCAAGGCGTTGGCTGATGCCGGATATAAGGTTTTTGTAATAGGTTTCGGTTCGGCCATGCCCAATTATTTAGAAAACACTCTGAACTGGATGGCCTATTATGGCGGGACAGACAATGCTCTGGATACAAATTCGGGCAGCCCTAGCGGGTATAATCCTACAGCAGTCACTTCTTGCGGGATATCTACAACGACCGGAACGCGTACTTCGTGGAGGGACCGTGGCGGAAGATCCCGCGTCCGGGCCTGCGCAACTACCTCGGGCACACCGGCACGACGATCGAGGCGATGAACAGCCTCGAACTGGTGCTCGGGGACAAGGGACGGTCGGGCGGGCAATGGGACATCTGGCAGGCGGTGTTCTCGCCGGTCGGCGCGGACGGCTATCCGAAGCCGATCTTCGACAAGCGGACGGGCGTCATCGATCGCGACGTGGCCAACTACTGGCGCGAGCACTTCGACATCGGCCACGTCCTTCGCCGTGATTGGACCACCATCGGTCCGAAGCTTCGCGGCAAGATTCACATCTACGTGGGAGAGGCCGACAACTACTTCCTGAACAACGCCGTCTACCTCGTCGAGGACTTCCTGAAATCGACGAAGACGCCTCCCTACGAGGGCGTGGTCGACTACCAGCCGCGTGCCGAGCACTGCTGGAACGGCGACCACACGCAGCCGAACGCGATCGCCCGCCTGCGCTACGCGCAGATGTTCGCGCCGAGGATCGTCGAGCGGATCCTCGCCACCGCGCCGCCGGGCGCAGACGTGAAGAGCTGGCGGTACTGAAGGCCAACCCCTCGCGAATCTGAAATCCGAGGACCACCTTCCTGGAAAGCCGCTCCGACCCCAGCGGCTTCCTCGATTTCGACCTCGACAGTTGTCTCAGACCCCCCTGCGTCTGGATGCGGGAACTCCCAGAAACCGCGCTATCCTCTACTTGACGGCGGGAATGACCCCAGAACCTATTGAGAGCAGTAGCTGGGGTGGTGTGTGTAGCTATTGGTGTAGCCACGTGCGGCGATTGCCTCCACGAAGCCAGCAGACATTGGCGATACTGTGCCTCTGAAGATTGCCACCTGGAACGTGAACGGGATCCGCGCGCGGCAGGTTCAGGTCGAGGAGTGGGTGGCGCGTGAGCAGCCCGACGTCCTCTGCCTGCAGGAGATCAAGGCGGCCCCCGACCAGATTCCCATGACCCTCGTCGAGATGGAGGGCTACTGGTGCTACTGGCACGGCGGGAAAGCGTACTCGGGCGTCGGCCTGCTCGTCCGCAAGGCGAGATTTCCCGACCGGCCGTCCTTCACGCACACCTCCTTTGATTTCGAGACACGCGTCGTCGTCGCGCACCTTCCCGCGCTGACGGTCGCCTCGATCTACGTGCCGAACGGCGGCAAGGACTTTCCGGCGAAGCTGAAGTTTCTCGAGGCGGTGGACGAGCACGCGCGGCAGGCGCACGAGTCGGGCCAGCCGATCGTGCTGTGCGGTGATCTGAACGTCGCGCGGACCGAGATGGACGTGCATCCGAAGGAACGGAAGCCGCGCGCCATCGGCCAGCGTCCGGAGGAACGCGAGATCCTCGAACGGATCATCTCGCGCGGCCTGGTGGACCTCGGGCGCGCGCTCGATCCCGACAACGACCAGCTCTTCACCTGGTGGCCGCCCTGGCGCAACATGCGGCAGCGCAACATCGGCTGGCGCCTCGACTACGTGCTCGCGAGCGCCTCGCTCGCAGCGCGGGCCACACGCTGCCCGGTCTACCGCGAGGTGGGCACGAGCGATCACGGGCCGGTGGTCGCCGAGTTCGAGTAGAGCCTTTTCGGCTGGCGTCCGCAGCGGTGAGATATCCTGTAGCGTGCCTTTGACGACCCTGTTCCTCGACGCCGGCGGCGTGCTGGTGACGCCAAACTGGTCGTGGTCTCGAACGCCAACGGAAAGCTCAAGGTGCTCTTCGAGCGTCTCCGACTGGCCAACCGCTTCGACGTAATGCTCGATTCAGCCGTGGAAGGCGTGGAGAAACCCGACCCGCGCCTGTTCCAGCTCGCGCTCGAACGCTCGGGCTCCCGCCCGGAGGACACGCTGCACGTCGGCGACCTGTATCACGTGGACGTCGAGGGTGCGCGCGGTGCAGGCCTGCGCGCGGTCCTGCTGGACACGGCAAACCTCTACCCGAACGCCGACTGTCCGAGGATCCGGTCCCTCGGTGAGTTGCCGGCGCTGGTCGAGCGGGAGCGATCGCGGGGCTGACAGGCCGCTACTCGAGCCGGACTTCGACAGCGCCCCAGGTGATGTTCGCAAAGAACGCGGTGATGTAGCCGGCGCGCTTTTCTGCTCTTTCAGTTCCGTAATACAGAATTGTCAGGCAAGAAAAGCGCTCCGACCCCTAGTACACGAACTCCCGCACGTCGTAACGCGCCAGATGCGGCGGGCGGCCTTCGAAGACGAGACCGGCGCGGACGGCGGCGAACTGTGCGAGGCGCGCGTCGAGCGCCAGCGGACGGACATCTTCGTCTGCGGCCCGTTGCGGGTAGGCCGTGCCAGGGACTTCGACGAGATCGCTGAAGAACAGCAGATCGTCTGGGCCGAGGCGCATGTCGTTGACGGCGGCGATCGTGTCGCGCACGTGACCCGCGGCGAAGCGCTCTCCCCCGAGGCCAATCATGACGATCACCCCCACCGAGACGCCGCCGGCCTTGATTGCGCGGACGGCCTCGACGGCCTGATCGCGCGCCGCCGGCTTGCGTACGAAGGCCAGCAGCGGATCGTGCCCCGATTCGAGGCCGACGTACACGCGTCGAAGGCCTTTCTCGCGAAGAGCCGCGTAGTCGACGGCGGTCTTGCGCGCCCCCGTGAACCCGTCCACGAACGCGTGGACCGGCCGCCCGGGCGCGTCGAACACCGCGGCGATCACCTCGAAGAACTCGAGAATCCGCGGCATCGGCACCGCCAGCGCGTTGGCGGCGCCCAGGAAGACCGAACGACCGCGCAGCCGGACCGAGTCGCCAAGGAAGTCGCGGACCGCCTCCGCGTGCCGCAGGAACTCGTCTGTCGACTTGACGCGGTACCGCTCGTGATACAGGGCGCAGAACGTGCAGGTGCCGAAGGAACACCCCTCGGTGGCCTGGAGGACGATCGACAGGTACTGATCGGGCGGCAGGATGCCGACCGGGCTGAAGACGCGCGCGAACCGGCGCGCATCCTCTCTCGCGGCGGCGGCATCGAAGCGCGCGCACCGTTCGAACGACGCCAGGACTGCCGCGTCCAGGCGTCGCCCTGCCGCGTCGAGCCAGGTCGATGGATCGCCCGTGACGGCGACCAGGGCCCCGCGCAGCACATCGGCAGCTTCCTGGACGAGCGCATTGGCGCCCTCGCCCTCCACGTGAACGCGCTGGCGCGCATCGTACGGATCCCGGACGCCGCGGCCGTCTTCTCGCCACTTGTGAAGGATGCGGCCGTTCAGTCCCCGCCGATACGTGTGGCCGCCCTTCCATAGACTGTAGAGCCGGCCGCCAACGTCCCAGGCGCCAATCCAGTCGTCGCCAACGGCCAGCGAAACGGAGGTATCCTTGACGCTCAGCAGCACCGGGCGGTCGTGGAGCCGGCCACGAAAAACCATGAGACAAGAATAGATCAGGGGTCAGGGATCGGGGATCAGGGAGAGGGCACCGACTATGTCATTTCAGCACGAAGGGGTTGGTCGTCGTCAATTTCTCCATGCCGGCGTCGTGGGCGGGGTGGCCGTCGCGGCCGGCCGCGTGGCCGATGGGTTCGGGCGTGACGACGGCCAGGCGCCGCGCGCGGCGGCCGTCCCGGCCTTCGAACTCGAGGAAGCGACCATCGACGACCTTCAGAAGAAGATGGAGTCGGGCCAGGAAACGGCGCGCTCGCTCGTCGAGAAGTACCTGAAGCGAGTCGAATCGCTCGACAAACAGGGCCCGGCGCTCCATCACCTGATCGAGCTGAATCCCGACGTGCCGAGCATCGCCGCCACCCTCGACACCGAGCGCAAGGCCAAAGGCGCGCGCGGGCCCCTGCATGGCATCCCGGTGCTGATCAAGGACAACATCGGCACCGCCGACCGGATGACGACGACCGCCGGGTCGCTGGCGCTCGAGGGGTCGATCCCGGCGAAGGACTCGTGTGTCGCGCGAAGACTGCGCGAGGCGGGGGCCGTCATTCTCGGCAAGACGAACTTGAGCGAGTGGGCCAACTTCCGGTCCACGCACTCGTCCAGCGGGTGGAGCGGCCGCGGGGGTCAGGGCAGGAACCCGTACGCGCTCGACCGGAATCCTTCGGGCTCGAGCTCCGGGACGGCCGGCGCCATCGCCTCCAGCTACGCGGCTGTCGGCATCGGGAGCGAAACCGATGGCTCCATCGTGTCGCCATCGAACAACTGCGGCCTTGTCGGCTTCAAGCCGACGATCGGCCTCGTCAGCCGCGCGGGCATCGTTCCGATCGCGCACAGCCAGGACACGGCCGGGCCGATGGCGCGAACGGTGACCGACGCCGCGATTCTGCTGGGGGCGCTGATCGGGGTCGATCCGGACGATTCGTCGACGAAGAACGCCGCGAGCAAAGGACAGCGGGACTACACGACATGCCTCGACCCGCATGCGCTGAAGGGCGCGCGCATCGGCGTGCCGCGCAAGGCGTGCTTCGGCATGAGCGTGCATGCTGACTGCCTGGTCGAGGAGGCAATCATCGTGCTGCGCAAGCTGGGCGCCATCATCATCGATCCCGCCGACCTGCCGTCACCCGCCAAGGTCTCCGACAGCGAACTCGACGTGCTGCTCTACGAGTTCAAGGCCGACCTGAACGCGTATCTCGCCAGCCTCGGCCCCAAGGCTCCCGCGCGATCCCTGAAGGACCTGATCGCGTTCAACGACCAGCACAAGGACCGCGAGATGCCGTACTTCGGCCAGGAGATCTTCCTCCGCGCCGAGAAGCTGGGGCCGCTGACGGATCCGAAGTACAAGACGGCGCTGGCCAATGGGCACCACTGGACACGGACGCTGGGCATCGATGCTGTCATGGCGCAACACCGCCTCGACGCCTTCATCGCGCCGACCAGCGGGCCGGCGTCGCTCACCGATCTCGTCAATGGCGACTACGGTCCGAACGGCTGCTCGACCATTCCCGCCGTGGCCGGGTATCCGCACGTGACCGTGCCGGCCGGCTTTGCGTTCGGTCTGCCCGTCGGCCTCTCGTTCTTCGGTCGGGCGTTCAGCGATGGGAAACTGCTCGGCTACGCGTTCGCGTTCGAGCAGGCGACGAGGCATCGCCGGCCTCCCCGCTTCCTGCCCACGGCCGAGCTTCCATAGGGGTCGGAGCGACCGCAACGGAACCTCGTGGCGCTCCGGTGCGTAACCCTCCTCAGGACCCCGCATCAGTCTGTTCAGAGGAAAGGCATGTCGAACGTGTTCCAGGATTTGCGCCACAGCGTCCGCCTCCTGTTCAAGACCCCCGGGTTCTCGCTGACAGCCATCCTGGTGCTGGCGCTCGGTATCGGCGCGAATGCGGCGGTGTTCACGCTGGTCAACACGCTGATGTTCAAACCGCTGGCCGGCAGCGAACGGCCGGGCCAGATCGTGGGCATCTACAGCCACGACCACACCCGGCCCGATTCCTACCGGGGATTTTCCTACCCGGCCTACACCGATATCCGCGCCCGCAACCACAGTTTCAGCCAGGTGATGGCGTTCACCTTGTCGTTTGTCGGCATCGGAGAGGGCGATGCCACGCGCCGGACGTTCGCCTCCACGATCACGCGCAACTATTTCTCGGCCTTGGGCGTCGATCTGATGGCCGGCCGGACCTTCACTCCGGAAGAGGAGCGCCCGGACAGCAAGATGGCGGTGGCCATCGTCAGCTATCAGTACTGGAAGAGCCACGGTGGCGACGTCGGGATGCTCGGCAAGACCGTTCACGTCAACGCGCGGCCCTACACGATCGTCGGCATCGCCCCGCGGGGG
>JADGOB010000015.1 GCA_017883185.1 Acidobacteriota bacterium | reverse complement strand
ATCCTGCGCCGCACGGCAACCGGTACCGAGACAATCCGCACGCTTCCCGTGCGGTTCGTGCCGATGACCGGCAAGACGAAACGCTGAACCGTGAGCTGCCAGGGCCGCGCGCGATGGTGACGTACCTGGTTCTTGGTGCCACCTATGGTTTTGCCGCAGGCGCGCAGCCCGGCCAGCTCCAGGCCTACCTGATCAATCGCCAACGATGGAGTTCCGACTCCCGAGTGCAAGGAGGCAGTGCGCTCATGTTCACCTCCCGACGATCCCTGATTCTGGCCTTCGTTCTGGCGTCGACCGCGGCGGCGCTCGCGCAGCCCGCGAGGCATCCGCTCAAGCTTGACGACGTCGCGCGGATTCGCGACGTGCGCGATCCGCACTGTTCCCCCGACGGCCGGTCGATCGCCTACGTCGTCTCGAGCATTGACGTGAAGGAAGACAAGAGCAGCTCGCACATCTGGATGGTCGGCGCCGATGGCAAGGGCGATCGCCAGGTGACGTCGAGCCAGGACAGCGAATCCTCGCCGCGGTGGAGTCCGGACCGAAAGTACCTGTCGTTCACCTCAGGCCGGCCCGGCCCGGCCAAGGGCAGCCAGGTGTGGCTGCTCGATCGCAACGGAGGAGATGCGACGCAGCTCACGGACGTGAAAGGGCGTCTGCAGAGCTATGAGTGGTCGCCCGACTCGAAGCGGCTTGCGCTGGTCGTCGGGGATCCGGATCCCGAGGCGGAGACCCCGGGATCGGCAGCGGCGGAAGCGGGCGGCCGGCCGAAGCCGCCGAAGCCGATCGTGATCGACCGTTACAAGTACAAGCAGGACGTGCAGGGGTACCTGCTGTCGGAGCGCCACAGCTACATCTACCTGTTCGATGTGGCGACGAAGAAGCTGGATCGGCTGACGGCCGGCACATGGGACGAGTCGGGACCGTCATGGTCGCCCGACGGCACGCGCATCGCCTTCATGAGCAACCACGCGGCAGATCCGGACCGCGACCCCTCCAGCCGGGTGTTCGTGGCTGAGGCGAGGCCGGGCTCCGCCGACAAGGCGCTCACACCGGAGACCAGCCGCGGCGGACGCTCCCGCCTCGAATGGAGCCCGGATGGGAAGTGGATCGCGTTGCTCGAGGGCGACGAGAGGAAGTACGGGGCCTACAGCCTGGAGCATCTCGCGCTCGTGCCCTCTGATGGCAGCGCGGCGCCGGCACGCGTGAAGGCGGTCGAAGATCTCGATCGCGGCGTCAGCGCGCCGCAGTTCAGCCTCGATGGCAAATCCATCGCCTTCATGGTGACCGACGATCGATCGGTGTACCCGGTCCGCGTGAACCTGGCTGGTGGCGCCGTGCAGCGCCTGTTGACGCCACCCGTCGTCGTGTCGAGCTGGACCTCCGAAGGAGCGTGCTCTGCGGTGCTTTCCGGCGGCGATGCGAAGGCCACGGAAGTGTACGCGATGGACGCCAACGAGCTGCGGCCGCTCACCCATCAGAACGACGCGCTCTTCGCCGAACTCGAGATCGCGCCGACCGAGGAGGTCACCTTCACGAGCAAGGACGGCACCGAGGTGCACGGCCTGCTGACGAAACCGGCCGGCTACGTGGCGGGGACGAGGGTCCCGCTGCTGCTGCGCATCCACGGCGGGCCCAACGGACAGGACCAGCATTCGTTCAGCACCGAGCGGCAGTGGTTCGCGGCCCACGGATACGGCGTGCTGGCGGTCAACTATCGGGGCAGTGCCGGCCGCGGCACGAAATACTCGCGAGCGATCTTCGCCGATTGGGGCCACTACGAGGTGGAGGACCTGCAGGCGGGCGTCGATTCCGTCATCAAGATGGGGGTGGCCGATCCGGATCGCCTGGGCGTCGGTGGCTGGAGCTACGGCGGCATCCTGACCGACTACATGATCGCGAGCGATCCGCGCTTCAAGGCTGCGACGAGCGGTGCGGGCACGGCGTTCACGGCGGCCTTCTACGGAACCGACCAGTACATCATCCAGTACGACTACGAGATCGGCCCGCCCTGGAACGCGAAATCGTGGGAAACCTACGTCAAGATCAGCTATCCGTTCCTGCACGCCGACCGCATCAGGACGCCGACGCTGTTCCTGGGCGGCGAGCGCGATTTCAACGTGCCGATCCAGGGCGGCCAGCAGATGTACCAGGCGCTGCGCAGCCTCGGCATCGAGACGCAGCTCGTGATCTATCCGAACGAGTTCCACGGCATCAGCCGGCCCAGTTTCGTGCGGGATCGCCTGGGGCGCTACCTTGCGTGGTACGACAAGTATCTGAAGAAGGCAAGGACCACGACCACCACCGTGCCCGACGTCCACTAGTTGTCCGTCACTACGCTGCCGCCCACTACAGGAGGTCGTCATTCCCCAAGGACTGCGATCGATGGCCGCTGCCCCAGAGACCACCCGCCGTGCGTTCCTTCGGTTCCTCGCCGCGAGCCCGCTGCTCCCGTACCTGCACCTGCCGCGCGACTGGATGACGGCGCTCGCGCAGGAGCCGGACCTCATCAAGGCCGCGAAGGACGCGCTCGACGTGTTCACGAAGTCGGCCGGCGTGTTGTCGATGGACACGTCCGGCTGCACGCCGAAGTTCTCCATGTTCTCGCCGCGCGCGGTCCAGATGCCGGTGCCGGGCGTGCGGATGCTCGATCCGTCGAGCAGCGTGTACGACCCGCTGGTCGATGATGAGCGCCTTCTTCGTGCGGTTCGCCGCCAGATCGAGCTCGAACTTCTGCAGCGAGGGCGCGTCCATCGCGCGGATGTGCAGGTAGCCGATCTCGCCGCTACTCAGCCTGTCCACCATCTCGCGGCGGTCGTTCACCCACTTCGCGTACTGCAGGTCGGCGAACGCGCTGGTGCTGAGCGGTGTCCCCGTCAGTTCCCACATGCCTTCTGTCGCCGGCTTGCCCCGAGCGCTCCCGGACGATCGCGTTCGGAGCGACGGCATTGCGAGACGGTTGACTTGGTGTTCCCGGCCGTTTCGCGACCGGCCGCGCAGCCGCGGATCCGCGCTTGGCGGCGACACGCAGTACGAGAGGCCGGGCCATCGGAAATGCGGATGTTGGGCGCCACGATCTCGGCGTCGCCAACCCGCTAATTCTGGCCGACATCGCCCGCCCGAATCACGTTCCCATTTCCTCTAGACAACGACAGCGACAAGCCGGGGCGTGAGCGACCCCCCGGGACGGCCTGGGACGCGGCAGCACGGGTGGGACGGGGGTCGCTCACGCCCCGGTTCGTGCACCTGTCCCTGACTGCTCACGCGGAACAGGCGGCACAGAACGCCGCCCGAAACCTGCCACCCCGACGCGGACAAGATTGCCAGGCGTGAGCACTTACAGGTGTTCGCTGCGGCGATGGTCACGGGTGCGGTACGTCGATCGGCTCGGGCGACGACGACGCCGAGGGGGGCCGAGGGCGTGGCTCTCCGAGCCGCGCAGCTCGTACGAGTGGCCTCGAACGAACACGCGTTCGCGTTCGTGTCCGCGCGGCAGGTCGAGGTCGCGGGTGAAGACGTTGTGCGGATCGACGACCTGCTCGCGGAGATCGGTCGATGGACGTCCGCTCCGGTTCCGTTCCAGCTGTGCCCGGGGCGCGGTACCGCAGGGAGGGCGCCGGCGGGCGGTGTCGGAAAACGGATCTTCTGTTAGCCTGGCGAGCGGAGACCCCGCTAATCCGGCCTGATCGTCACGTCCATTGCTCCTTTGGACGGGCATCGGCGGTTCCTTTTGTTCCGGCCATTTTGGAGAAGATCAGCAGATCAGCGGACCGCCGGCTGAGAGGCAGGGCGCCTGGCAACGAGAAATGCGGCGAGGTCGGCCGCCTCGCCCTGTGCCAGCCGTGGCCAGCTCAGGCCGCGCCGCCGCAGTTCCTGCTCCATGCGGGAGGAGTGATTCCACATCGCTGCGAAGAGCGCGATCGGGTCGTCGAGTTGCTGGATGGCCGTCAGGTCTGGACCGACACGCGGCCCGCCTCCTGCCGAATGACACACCGCGCACTTCTGGCTGAATATCTGCGCGCCGTGCGCGGGCACGGCCCGCACATTCGCGTAGTTGACGAAGTACAGGTACGCGATAATATCCGCCATCTCCTGGCCCGAGAACGTCACACGCGCCAGGCCTCGGCGGCGTGACTCGGCTTCCATCGGCCGGCTGTGATTCCACATCAGGCCCGCAATTGACGCCACAGACCCGAGCAAATCTCTGCCCCGGTCCCCCAGATCGGGCCCGGGATGGCCACCGACCCCGGCGATCGCGTGGCATTGGAGGCAACCCTTGCTCGTAAACAGACCCTGTCCCCGGCGCGGGCTGCCCGGCTCGAAGTACACGCGGTCCGTGGATGTTCCACCGCTGCCGATCTGCAGGTACGCAAGCAGATCGCCCATCTCGCCGCCGGCAAACGTCGGCCAGGGGACGCCGCTCGCGCGCATGACCTGCGCCATCTCCGAGCCGTGATTCCACATGGTCTGCGCGAGCACGATGGCCGACATTCGCCCGCGGTACTTGGTGAGGCTCGGGCCTTTCTTGTCGAACGTGGCGGCTTCGCCGTGGCAAAGAGAACAGCCCTTCTGTTCGAAAAGGCTCTTGCCGACGACCGGGTTGGCCGGACCGCCGACCTGCGCCACGTAGTAACGGTAGGCCGTGAGGAAGGCCAGCAGATCCGCCATCTCTCCGCTGTCGAGCGTCGGCTGCTGGATCTTCGATTCGCGCATCTTCTCGGCCATCACCGGCGCATGGTTCCAGAACGAACCGGCCAGATCGAGGGCGGTGCCGGGGAAATGGATGCGGCCGAGGTCCGGGCCCATGCCAACCTCGTCGCCGCCGAGCGCGTGGCACCGCACACAGCCCTTCTGGACGAAGAGTCTCGCGCCTGCAGTCGGTTCATCGGGCAGTGCGACGGTCAGGGCCACCGATCCGGGTGTCTGTGCCGAGATGACGGTGATGGCCAGGCCCGTGCCCAGGCCGAGAAGCATCAGCCACCCTCCGACGCGTGTGCACATGGCCCTGCGTTCCATCACGCCTCCGCCAGCGTTGCGGCGGGTCGGGCCGCCGGCGCCGCCTCCGCCGCCGGCTCCTCGTCCAGCTCCCAGATCGAAATGATCGGAAACAGTTTCGTGAAGCCCATGTAGAGCAACGTAAACGCCGCGAAACACCCGGCCATCAGCGACCACTCGACCCAACTGGGCCAGTAGATGAACGTGTGCACGGGAGCCCTCGGATTCGACAGCGAGGGCACGACGATGGTGAAGCGCTCGATCCACATGCCGATGTTGATGGCGATCGACGCGACGAGCGTTCCGGTAATCGTCCGCGTCCGCGGGTTGGCGAGGATCGTAAACGGAATGACGAAACAGCAGGCGATCATCGTCCAGAAGAGCGGGGCGAATCGTCCGTAGAGCTTGGCGTCGAACACCGACAATTCTCTGGGCTCCTGCGCGTACCACGCGGTCAGGTGCTCCGCGAAGGTGAAGTAGAACCACAGGCACGTCATGACGAGGAGCAGGATGCCGAGGTTGTTGAAGTGCACGGGCTTGAGGTACGCCTCCAGACCGTACACTTTCCTGACGATCACCATGGCCGTGATGATCGCGGCTATGCCCGAGAAGATCGCGCCGACGACGAAGTAGGGGCCGAAGATCGACGAGTGCCACATCGGTTGAATCGTCATCGCGAACACCCACGACACCACCGTGTGCACTGAGACGGCCACCGGAATGACCCCGATGGCCATGATCCCGATCGCTCGCTCCAGCCGATGCCATTGAGCGGGCGAGCCGATCCAGCCGATCGCCAATCGGTGATAGAACGTATGGCGCCAGCCCGACGTGCGGTCCCGCAGCACCGCGATGTCCGGAATGAGCGGAAGATAGAGATAGATCGTGCTGCAGACCAGGTAGACCGAGATGCTGCAGATGTCCCACAGCAACGGCGACCGGAAGTGCGGGTGCAGGATGACGCTCAGCGCGCGGTCGGGTCGTCCCAGGTCCAGAATGACGTTGCCCACGCCGAAAAACAGCACCAGCACCGTAATCACCTCGGCCATGCGCGTGATCGGCCGCCGCCACTCGGCGTGGACGATGCGCAGAATCGCCGAGATCAGGGTGCCGGCATGCGACACGCCGATGAAGAAGACGAAATTCGTGATGTACAGACCCCAGTAGATCGGCCGGCCGAGGTTGGTGGCGCCCAGGCCGTAGTAGAGCTGCCAGACCCAGACCATGGCCGCCCACGCCACGACCGCGCCGAGCGCCATGGCCCACCGTTTGAAACTCGGCCCGACCGAGAGGATAGGGCTGATGATGGGTTCGATCTCGGGCTGGGCCATGTCACTCTCCCTCTCGTAGATACACAACTTTTGGCCGCGTCCCGAGATCCTCCATCCAACGGAACGCCCGCGTGCTCGCGGCGAGACCGGCCACCTGGCTGTGCGGGTCGTCGAGATCGCCGAACACCATCGCGTCCGAGGGACACGTCTGGACGCACGCGGGCACGTAGTCTTCGGCCGCGAGAGCGCGACCGGCTGCCCGGGCTTCCTCGCGCGCCTGTTGCAGGCGGTGATGGCAGAACGTGCACTTCTCCACGACGCCCATGGGCCGGATCGACACGTCCGGGTTGCGCATGGGCGCCATCGACTCGGGCCACTCGGGGGCGGTCCAGTTGAAGAGCTTGACGGCGTACGGGCAGGCGTTGGTGCAGTACCGGCACCCGATGCACCGCGGGTAGATCTGGGCGACAATGCCTTCCGGATTCAGGTAGGTCGCGCTGGTGGGGCAGACGTCCGTGCAGGGTGGACGGTCGCACTGCTGGCACATCATGGGCATCATGGCGGTCGTGCCGCCAGGCATCTCCACACCAACCAGTTGTATCCAGGTCATCAACCGACCGCGGGCGGACGTCTCCGGCGTTGAAAACGGCACATTGTTCTCGTGCTTGCAGGCCACCACGCAGGCCTGACACGCCGTGCACCTATCCAGATCGATGACGAGACCCCAGCGAGCCACGCGTGTCCTCCAGTTGTCCCGGCGCTACGCCTTCGCCATGCGGACGGCGAATCGATCACGACGACCGTCTCCGCCCATCAGCGATCGCACATCCGCGTGCACGAGCCGCGCCCATCGGCCACCGGCCGGAAGGGCGGGCACAAACGCCACGGCCACTGCTCCGTGAGTCATGCCTTCAACCACAAGCGCCACTGCGTCGAGCGAGCCGCCGGACGCGGAGGTCAGGCGGATCTCGGATCCGCTGCTGATGCCGTATTCCCCGGCCGTATCCGGGTTCAATTCGGCCCACACCCGCCAGGGTTGCCCTTCCGGCTGTCCAAGCAACTCGAACAGCGACGGGTTGTTTTCGCCTCCGTGCAGCGCCACGGTCGCAGGCGTAAACGTGATCAGCCGGAGAGGGAATTGGTCATCGGCGCCAACGAGGGTCTGATTCAAAGAGTCGGCCGTGGCCCGCCCCGGTGCCGTCCCGGAGGCCAGCGTCAGACGGGCGGCGGGCCAGGACACGCCGCCTCGCGCCTTCAGAGCCTCGCGGATGCCATCCGGGGCGAAGAACGGATCGTCCCAGCCTCCGGCTTCGAGCACCGCTTGCGCGAACGCACCCTTGGTCGCCGTCGCGGACACCCACCATCCGCCACGCTCGAGTTCGCTGAGCCAGGTCGTCTCGTGCGCGTCGCTGTAGGGACCTCCGCGGCGAGCCGCATAGAGGCGCTCCATTTCAGCTGTGGCGATGCTCTCGGACGAGGTCCACGAGCAGGCGTCCGCGATCGCGCCGCCCGCTTTTGTCGCGACGCTTCGGAGCACGGTCAAGCTCTCGCGCGTGTCCAGCCGTGCCCCGACGGCCGGCCTGGCCAGCGCCAGACACTCCGCGCGCACCACTGACGGGGGCGTGACGGCGTGCCAGCTCTCGAGGGGAGTGGGCCCAGGCAGCAGGAGGTCCGCCACGTCGGCGGTTTCGTCCAGGTACGGCGAGAAGCTGACGATGAACTCCGCCTTGTCGATCGCGGCCTTGTAGCCGGCCGGCGCCGACAGGCTTCGTAGCGCGGATGCGTCCCGCAACGCGATCAGCCGGGGCTGGCGCGTACCGGCGACCATCTCGCCGAGCACGGCCACACCGTCGCTGGGTTCTTCGGCTGGCGGGGCCGGTGACGCAACGACGCCGCCTTCGCGGTCCAGCGCCCCGAGCAGCGTGTTCAAGGCGAATACGGCGTCGATCAGTCCAGCCGGCGCGTCGGCGTTCACCAAGACGAGGGGCCGTGGGCTGGCTGCCAGATCACGCGCGAGCCGGAGCACAGTGACGACCGGGACACCGGTGGCGGTCGCGACCTCGTCGGGCGGGTAGGTGTCGACCACCTCGCGTTCGAACGCTGCCTGGTTGCCGCCGAACGCATCGAGAAACGTCCGGTCGGATCGATTCTCGCGCAGGATGCCCGACGCCAGACCGTAGGCGAGGGTGACCTGCTGCTCGGGCGACACGGCGAGCCACTCGTCGGCTTTGCGCGCCGTGATGGACCGGTGCGCATCAATCTGCACGAGGCGGCCTCGGGTGCGCGACGGGCTGCGGCGGAATCGGCCGTAGGCGCGCTGCGCCCAGACAGGCGACAGCCAGTCCTCGGCGATCGGCGCCCCGAACGACACAACGTGGGTGGCGTGTTCGAGATCGAACTGCGGGTCGGCTTCGACGCCGGTGAGCGCCGCGAATCGTCGACGCAGTCTCGCCGGGGTGGCGGCGTGCATCCAGACAGGCTTCGCGCCGGCGGCTTCCCAGAATCGCGCCCAGGCGCTTGCCAGGGGCCCGTGTTCCTCGGCGGCGAATGCCAGGGTCTGCGAGGCGGGCTGGCTCGCCGCGGCCGTCACGTGGGAGGCGAGTTCGGCGATGGCGGCGTCCCACGTGATCGGTTCCCACCGGTGCTCGCCACGCTTGCCCGTGCGGCGGGCGGGTCCGACCAGTCGATCGGGATCGAAGTACCCCTCGATGGCCGCCTGGCCCTTCGCGCACAGCCGGCCCCGCCCGAAGGGGCACAGCGGATTGCCTTCGAGTTTGACGGGCACCTCGTCGATGAGCCGGACACGAACGCCGCAGGCGGCCGGGCACTCGCGGCACACCGTCGTCACAAAGCGCTGCTGGCCCGTGACGTGCAGCGCCCCCTGACGCGCGTCGGCGCGCGCGAGCAGCCGCCGTCCGGCCTCGCCGAGCGTGACACCGGCCACGGTGGCGCCGCCAATGAAGAGGAAGTCCCGTCTGGTCAGAATGTCGCTCATCGGTGACACGCTGCGCAGTCCTCGGTGATGCCTTCCTGCCGGTGACACGACAGGCAGGCCTTCATGTCAACCCGTATCGGCGCCGTTCCAGGCGGTGTGGTCCGCTGACCGACGTCGGCGTGACAGGACACGCACGCGAGTCTGCCCGACGCCACGTGGCGTCGGTGGGAGAAGTTGACATGGTCGGGCACGTGTGTGACCTGGACCCAGCCGAAGCCCTGCGGACCGCTGAACGACTTCCACTGGTCTTCGGAGATGCCGGGGGGAGCGGTCGCGTGGCACTTCGCACAGTCGGAGACGACAGGCAGGGTGGCTCGTGCCCGCGATTCGACGCCTCGATGGCAGGCGACACAGGCCAGAGCGCTATGGCGCGCGTGATTGAAGACGGCTGGCTGCGCCACCGGAGCGGACGGCATGACAAGCAGCCACCCAACAGCGACGGCCGGCGTCAGGGCGGCAAAGATCCACCACTGACGCCGGGTCGTCCGGGGGCTCGCCGGGGGGCGTTCGGTGTCGGGCGCGTCGGGTGACATGGCGGGTGCTACTTGCCCGCTTCTTTAAGCTTGCGGTCGTACAGCGCCTTCTTGCGCGTCTTGGAGTCGTACACTGCGAAGTCGTAGATCTGCTTGCCCTCGGCCGGGCTGATGAACGTGCCCGCCTTGTTCATCATGCGCTTCACGTACCGCTCCCACTCGTCGCCCAGCGCGAATTCGCAGTTGATGGCGCGCGCCACGGTGTGGCACTTGCTGCACTTCGTCTGGAAGACCTTGTAATTGCTCTGTATTTCCGCCGGATACTTCGACACGTCGATCTTCGCCGGTCCCTTGTCGTACGCGGCGATGCGAGGGTCGAGCGGCTCATCCTGGCCGCGCAGCACGGCGGCGGCGCCGAGCACGCCAACGACGGCGAATACCACGACAACTGACAGCGTCTTTTTCATCACGCGTTCTCCAAGTTACCGCCACTTCTCCCCAGCCGACTTCGGGTTCAAGCTCATGAGATATCGCACGACGTCTTCTGCATCCTGCCCGGTCATCCGATCCTGCCACCCGGGCATCCGATACGGTGGGCGCGGTCCGGCGGCGCTGGCCTTGCCAATGACCGACTTGCCCGTCAGGATCAGTCGCTTCAATTCGCTCGCGGTGTAGCCTTCGGCGACGCGGGTGACGCCCGGCACCTTGCCGTCGGTTTCGGCGTTCTGGTTTGCGAATCCGCCCTTCCCCTCAGAGCCGTGGCACAATGCACACCCGTACCGGTCGTAGACGAGCCGCCCTCGCTGTGCCACCGCGTCGGGCACCGCCGCGATGGGGATGTGCTGAGCGACGGGGAAAGGCGATCGACTGAACAGGCTCGCGCCGACCAGCACGACGACCGGAAGGGCGAAGAGCAGCGCGCGATTCACATTGCTACGATACGGCGCGTGGATGACGTGTCCATGAAAGTCCGGTGAAGAAGTCTTCATGGAAAGGACGGGGAGGCCTGATCAGCAGCGTAATCAGCGGGAGGTTGCGGGAAGTCGGACGGTGAAGGTGGTCCCGTCACCCAACTGGCTGACGACCTCGATCCGCCCGCCATGGGCTCTGGCGACCTGGTCGGCAATCGCCAGCCCGAGGCCGCTGCCCCCGGTGTCGCGCGCGCGCGCCGGATCGGCTCGATAGAACGGCTGGAAGATGTGCGGTAGGTCGGCGGCCGGGATGCCGCAGCCATGATCGCGCACGACGGCAATGGCTTCCCCGTGATCGAGGCCGACCGACACCTCGACGACCGAGCCCGGCGGCGAGTACTTGATGGCGTTCTCGGTGAGGTTCAGCAACACGCGGCGCAAGTGGAGCGCGCTGCCCTGAACGATTGGCCGCGCGTCGATCGCGACCTCGACATTGATGTGCTTGTCTTCCGCGATCGCCCGCGCCACTTCGCAGCACTCGATAGTCAGCGCGGCCAGGTCCACCGCGTCGGGGCTGGTAATCAGATACCCCGCGTCCGCCAGCGCGAGCAGCCGCAAGTCGCGGATGAGCATCGACATCCGCGTCAACTCGGCCAGGATCTCGTTCGCCATCGTCCGATAGTCGGCGGTCGGCCTGTCGCCGGCAAGGCACGCTTCGACGGCCGCCCGCATCGCGGCAAGCGGCGTCTGCAACTCGTGCGAGGAATCCCCGGCGAACCGCCGGGCGGCGTGCACCGACGATTCGATCCGATCGAGCATCTCATTGAGGGTCACGACCAGCCGGATCAACTCGTCGCTGTCGGCTTGCACGTCGAGCCGCTCGTTCAGCCGCTGCGCCTGGATGCGCCGGACCCGGGCGACGATTTCATCGACAGGCGCAAGGGCGCGGCGCGACGTGATGGTGCTGCCAACGCCGGCCACCGACAGGACCAGCACAATGCCCAGCAGCAACCCGATGGCCTCCTGCGCCAGTTCTCGCCGCACCGGTGCAGTGGGGGCGGCCACCTGGAGACGGAGCGCCTCGGCTCCGGGCCGATCCACGCCGACGGTGAGCACGTGCAGGGCAGCGCCGGCGGAATCGTGCACCGTGACAATCGGGGTTGTCTCGCGGGCGGCCGCCCCGAGAATGCGTTCGCCGGCCCAGTCGAGAGCCGGAAAGGCGGGCGAGCGGAAGAGCAGCCGGTCGGGCGCCTCCAGCACGATCGCCGCCACATTCCTGAGGCGTCCGCTGGCGGTCAGATCCGAGGCCACATCAAGACCCAGGAGGGCGGGCCGCAGCTCGTCGAGCAGTTGATGTCCGCGCAACGCCAGGCCTGCATCCAGTTCGCTATAGAGCGCGTTTGCCCGCACGGCGTAGACGAAGATGGAGAAGAGCACCAGGCTGGCGCCAAGCGTCAGCACGTACCAGAAGGTGAGACGGGCGGGGAGACTGCTACGCCTGATCCTCGTTCGGATCGCTGAGAACATAGCCGGCCCCTCGGACCGAGCGGATGAAGCTGGGCCTGACCTGATCCTGTTTGTCGTCGATCTTGTCGCGCAGGTGCTTGATGTAGACGTCGACCACGTTGCTCGCGTGATCGAAGACGAAATTCCACACGTGCTCCGCGATCATGGTGCGCGTGTGTACGATGGAAGGCCGCCGCATCAGGTACTCCAATACGGCGAATTCCTTCGCCGTGAGGATGATCTGGCGCGTGCCCCGGCGCGCGCGCCGCGTCAGGGGATCCAGTTCGAGGTCCGCGACCTTGAGGGTTGACCGCGGATCGTCGGCCTGCCGGCGCATCAGCGCGCGCAATCGCGCCATCAGTTCCTGCATGGCGAACGGCTTGACCAGATAATCGTCCGCTCCCGCATTCAGCCCACCGACGCGGTCTTCCACAAGATCTCTGGCTGACAGCATCAGCACCGGAACCCTCTTCCCGGCATCTCGGAGGCGGCGACACACCGCCATGCCGTCGAGCTTGGGGAGCATCAGGTCGAGCACGATGGCGTCGTAGTCGTGCGCAAGGGCGTAGGCAAGCCCCTGCTCGCCGTCATACGCGACATCGACCGCAAACGAATCCTCTTCCAGTGCACGAGCAACGTGCAGCGCCATCCGGTGTTCGTCTTCGACGACCAGCACGCGCATTGGTGCAATCTCCGCCTGGAGAGAGTCAGTGAAGTTGGAGGAGTGGAAACCCAACGAGGAGTATGGTCGTCTGGCGCCTGCGAAGTCAATCGCCGCCGGGAGCCGGTTCCCACGATGAAGGTGTCTTCACCGGAGTTTCACCATCATTTCATCTGGTGTGTCCATAGTTGCCCTCGTGGGGCACTGTGAGTGCGGTTGTTCGATTGTGACTAACAGCAGGGGGATCAGATGAGCCGCAAACTGAGCGTCGTGTTGTTGTGCGGCCTCGCCGTTCTGCTGGGCGCAGCCAGTGGCCGGGCCGCCGACGGCGGGCAGGCGCCCCAGGCCGCCTATGCCGCGCGCGGCGAGCGAACCTGCCTCGGGTGTCACAACATGCCACCGGCCAACATCATGCTGCAGACGCCCCACGCGGTGAAGAGTGATGCACGCACGCCCTTCGCCCAGCACCAGTGCGAATCGTGCCACGGCGCGAGCCCTGACCATGTCGCCGTGTCGAGCAATCCCGTGGCGGTGGTGTACAAGGGCCCGTTGAAGTCACCGGTGGCCCAGCGCAACCGCATGTGTCTCTCCTGTCACGAATCGGGCCTCCGCACGCACTGGACCGGCAGCCAGCACGAAAGCCGGGACGTGGCCTGCACCGACTGTCACAATATCCATGCGACCGATCAGAAAGTGCTGAGCAAGGCGACCCAGGCCGAGGTCTGCTATACCTGCCACAAGGAACAGCGCGCCCAGGCCCGTCGCATCTCGACCCACCCGATGACGGCGACCAGCCTCGCGAGCACGGCCAAGATGGCGTGTTCGGACTGTCACAACCCGCACGGGTCGGCCGGTCCGACGATGCTCGTCAAAACTTCGGTCAATGAGACCTGCTACATCTGCCATGCGGAGAAGCGCGGCCCTTTCCTCTGGGAACACGCTCCCGTCACGGACAATTGCACCAACTGCCACTCGCCTCACGGCTCGAGCAATGCGCCGCTCCTGAAGACGCGTGTCCCGTTCCTCTGCCAGGAGTGTCACAGCGGGGATCATGGCGCGCAAATCAATAGTGGCGCCAATCTGGCGGGCGGGAACGTGACAACCATCAATGGCACCCAGCAGTCGGGAGCGGCCGGCCCGCGTGCCCAATTGGGCGGTCGTGCCTGCCTGAACTGCCATGTGCTGGTCCATGGTTCGAATCACCCGGCCGGCGCGAAGTTCCAGCGCTGACCGTTTTGCGTCAGGGGCGTCGTCATGATTACGAATGCGAGCACGTTGACCGTCAGGGCGTCGGTGGCGGTTGTGCGCGGCGGGCTGATCGCGATGGCGCTGGCGGCCTGCGCGGGGAGCGCCGAGGCACAAAGCACCCAGAAACCCACGCCAAAGCCGACCGGCACGGTCGAGGTGGGAGTCGGTGACGTCAGCCAGGGTTCGTACAAGGCCGGCGAGTACAACGGACTGCAGAACAAAGGCATCTTCGTCGTCGGCAACCTCGACCTGCGCGGCGGCCCCTCCTACGACGGCGCCAGTGGGTTGCGCTGGCGTATCAAGGGTACCGATCTCGGCCTGGAGACGCGCAGCTTGTCGGCCCAGGTCGGCGTGCAGGGCAGGTTCCGTTTCACCTTCGGCTACGACGAACTGCGGAAGAACCGATCGGACAGTTACCAGACACCGTACAGCGGCGCCGGGACCAATGTCCTCACCTTGCCCGCCACATGGCAGGTGCCGACCGTGGCAGGAAGCAGCGGCGGCAACACCGCCGTCAACGTGGTGAGCGCGAGAGGCCTGGTCAAGACGATTGGTGGCGCCTCGTACATCAGCACGGCCACCAACTCGCCCACCATGGGAGCGCTGCTCACGCCGAACGCGACTCAGTTGGCCCAAGTCTACGCCGCAGCCGACGCCGACCTGCCCACGTTCCACACCGTTGATCTGTTCACGACACGCACCAGGTTTGACGCGGGTGTCAACCTCATCTTCAACGAGCGATGGGGATTCGATGCGAGCGTCCGGCCCGAACACAAGGACGGGATGAAGCCGATGGGGACGGTGTCTCGAAGCACTGGGGGCGACATCTCAACCGTCATCCCGGATTTGATCAACACCGATACCGATCAGATTAATGTGAGCCTGAACTTCAAGGGCAAGAAAAGCTTCGCGCAGGCCGGGTACTACGGCTCGTTCTTCAAGAACAACGTCCCGTTCATGTCGTGGCAGAACTGGGCGACTGGCCCGACCGGAACCGGCACGCTCAATACCATCAGCAGCACGCCTGGCAACCAGTTCAATCAGTTCAGCGTGACGGGCGGCATCAACCTCTCGTCCACCACGAAACTGGTCGCCACCGGATCGTACGCGCGCAACGCGCAGAACGACGCCTTCGTCACCGATGCCACGACGGTCGTCGTGCCCGTGACTTCGTTGAACGGCCTTGTGGTGACGACCGCATTCAACGTGAAGCTGACGGCCAGGCCGGCGAAGTCGCTGAGCCTCATCGCGGCGTACAAATTCGACGACCGCGACAACCGTACACCCGTCCGCATCTACCAATACGCTGACGCCGGCGAAGCGGCAAGCCCAAGCATCCAGTTCCCAGCCGGCCCGAATAATCCCTACGGTGCCATACTTGCACAGAACGCGAACGCCAATCGACCGTACAGCAGGAGGGTCAATCAGGTCAATCTCGACGCCGACTATGCGCTGGCGAAGGGACAGTGGATCAAGGGGAGCTACCAGTTCGAGAAGATCGACCGGTCCTGCACCGGTACCTGGATCGCCTGTGTGGATGTGCCCACCACCAACGAACATACGCTGCGCGCCGACTGGCGAGCGCACGCCGGCGAGCGGGTCACTGCCAGAGTTGGTTATGCGTATTCCATGCGCAGCGCGCCGAACTACAACGAGAATGCGTTTCTGGCGCTGGTGCCGTACGCGAACGTGAGCCCCGTGGGGGCCTCGGCGGGCGTGACGGCGCTCTCGTTTATGACGGCGAACGGCTGGAGCGGATGGGGGCCGGCGCTTGGCTACGCGCTCACGACGGGCGACATGAACCTGTTTTTCCCGAGCAACAACGCCTTGGCCAACCTGTGGTACGCGAACAACAACAGAATCAGCGAGCTGCCGGGCATGCGACGCGACTACGTGGCCGATCGGAATCGTCACAAGGTCCGCACCCTGATCGACTGGCAGACAACCGAGCAACTCTCGTTGCAGGCCGGGCTGGATCTCAACAACGACATCTACCCCAACTCGACCTATGGCTTGCAGAGCGCCAAGGGCTGGGCTGTGCACGTCGATGGAAGTTACGCGCTGGCCGAGGATCTGAGCGCCACGCTGTTCTACACCTACGAGACCCAGCGATCCATGACCGCGGGCAATTCGTATACGGCCAACAGCAACGCCAGCAGCCTGACCAACGGCCAACCTGGAGTGGTCGGTCTTTCCGGAAACAGCTGCGATGGGTACGCGACGTTGCAGCAGCGGAACAACAACAACAAGCTGGACCCGTGCCTGAACTGGTCCGCGAACATGCTCGACGAGGTGAATACGCTGGGGTTCGGATTGAGAAAGAAGGCCGGCAACCTGGACCTGACGGGCGATTTCGTGTTGACCCGGGCCCGCTGGGATAACAACGTGAGCGGCGGGAATTGGGCCAACAACATCTTCGACGGTCCGGGGGCCGTCCCCACACTCATCGCGGCCTGGTTCATCCCCGCCACGCCGCTGCCGACGGTTTCCACCGACACGGTCGAACTGCGCCTGAATGGCCGATACGCGATCGGCACGACCCAGTCGGTGCGTGTGGGCTATGCCTACCTGCGCATGAAATCGGCCGACTGGGCGTACGAGGGCAGGCAGTTCGGATCGCTCAGCGGCGTCTTGCCGACCAACGAGCAACCGTTCAACTACGCGGTGAACGTGTTGAGCGTGTCCTACATCGTGAAATTCTAGTGTCCTGTCTGGGCGTGATCCGATTCCGTGGACGCTCCTTGGGTGACCTCCGAGCGCGCGGCTCGAGGCGGCCTGCCGCCTCGAGGCCTGCGCCGGATGAGGCGGTCATTTGCGCGGGGCCGCGGGTGTGGACAGCAGGTTCTTGATCACCTTCCATCCTGACAACGTCGCGGCGATCTTCTTCGCCCGATCCTTCACGCTGGCCCCCGCGATGCCCGAGACCATCCACAACTGACGGACCTCCGCCGACGTGACGACGCGGTCGCGCCAGCGGGGGAGGAGTTCCCGCTTGATGATGCGGGCTTCTTCGGCCTTCGACTTCTTCGCGGTGGTCTGCTTCTGGTACCAGTCGGCCAAGTCCTCGAAGGTCTCGACGTCCTTCCATCAGCAGATGAACGCGCTACCATGGAATGCTAGAGACCATCGTCAGCGTCACACTCGGCGTGATACCATCAGGTTCAGAAAAGAGGAGCACACATTGCAAATCAAAACTCTCGACACGGCGGAACTGCATCGCTTGGCCCGACTCGGGGCCATCATCCGTTTACACGAACTCGCCCAAGAGGCCACTGCGCTGCGGAAGATGTTTCCGAACTTGAAGAACGCCACGGAGACTGTTGCGGAGCCTGCGCCAAGTGCCACCAAGCCTCCGAAGCTCAAGAGACGAGTTGTGACTGAGGCCGCACGGAAGTCCCAGTCTGAGAAGATGAAAGCGTATTGGGCGAAGAAGAAGGGTGAGGGGGCTGCACCGCAGCCTGTGGCCGAAGTTGCCGAGCAGGTTCAAGCCGCCAAGGCGACGCCGAAGAAGGTGGCCAGGAAGACGCGCAAGCCCAAAGCTGCCAAGCGGGCGAAGAAGCAAGCCTGAGACTCGCTGTCGGCTCATCGGGTGTCCGGATCATCCGCCTGGGCCACGGCGCGTCTGGGTTCGGTCGCCTAGCCTGGTTTACGTCGGTCTTTGGCCGGACCTCGCTATTCGTCTTCGTCATCCAGTGCGCGTTTGTCTGGTCCTTGTCAGCCGTCGCCGGGCTGCGGAATCACGTGACGATCGTGACCCTGTGGCCGCTGTTTGCCGGATTCGTCGCGGTGATCTGGATCCCGTGCTACGTGTACGGCCGCCTGACGAACCGGATCGAGGCTGACGATTTCGAGAGATTCGCGGGTGCGGTCGCTGCCGGAGAGCGGTGGGCGTCGGATAGGTAAACGGCGCAACAGGTCTGTCGTCGGTGCGCACGTGGCGGGCGCTCGTGAAGACGTGGCGGCTTGACGAGGCGTTCCAGGAGTTCCGGCGCATCCTTCTCCAGAATCCGCACCACGCGCTGGCTCGACAGGCCGTCGATCAGTTGTCGAGGCGCTGAGGGGGCGCGCGGACTACACTGGTATCGTGCGATCTTGGTGGCTCACTCTCATCGTGGCTGGCGTGACCCTGACGTTCGCGCTCGTGCTCCAGCCCGACGCCTCGGGTCAGACCTACCGCGCTGCTATTGACCTCGTCGTGGTGGACGTGACGGTGAAGGACCGCGACGGCCGCCTGGTGTCCGGGCTCCAGCGCGAGGACTTCGGGGTCTTCGAAGACGGGGTCGAGCAGCGGATCCTCCAGTTCACCGGGGAGCGCGTGCCGGTCAGCCTGGGCATCGCCGTCGATGTGAGCGACAGCATGTTCGGGGTGCGCATCGCCGACGCGCGCAGCGCGATTGATCACTTCCTGCTGTCGTTGCTCGACGAGGGCGACGAAGCGTTCCTGATGGTGTTCAACCATACCCAGCTGATCATGGCGCCGTGGACCGTTCCGCCGCGCGCCCTGGCGGGACGCCTTGACACGGTCAAGCCATTTGGCGGCACGGCCATCTACGACGCCGTCATCAAGGCGGCGCCGATGTTCGAGAAGCGCCGGCATCAGCGTTGCGGCCTGGTCGTCGTCTCGGACGGCGCCGACACCGCGAGCGACGCAAGACTCCAGGACGCCCTCCGGCGCGTGAATCAGAGCGATGCCTTCGTGTACGCCATCGCCATCGACGCGCCGAGTGGACCGGCGATCAACCACGGCTTCTCACCCGAAGCGCTCAACGAGATTAGCAGCCAGTCCGGAGGCTACACGGAGGTCATCCACGAAAGCTCGGCGCTGGCTGGCGCCACCGAGCGGATCGCTTACGAACTGAATCACCAGTACACCCTCGCCTACGCGCCCTCGCGCCTCGCTGACGGCCAGTATCACAGCATTCGCGTCAGGATGCGCGACCCCCGGTACGTGGCCCGGTCCCGTCACGGCTACACGCACCAGCGCGCCAGAACCGGCAGCCCGTCCCGCTAGGTCAGCAAGGAGACGGCTTCGAGCTGAGGCGCGAAGACCCGGCCCTGCTGCAGCCTCGCAGGACCTTCGAGCTGCGGTACCTGCTCGAACTGGTTGTGCCGCAACAGCCGGCGCACCGACTCGACCAGATTGCGATAGGTCGCGGCGTAATGGAGTTCGCCGAGGGCCTTGCAGAGGTAGTACGTCAGCGCGCCATGGTAGTCACCGTCGATGTAGGCATCGGCCGATACCTGGTTGGCGCGGCACCCGGCGATCAGGAGTGCCCCATGCTCGCTCGCGCGCCTGCCGAAGCGCCTGACCGCTCGATCTGCGCGAGGTCGATGGTCGATGCCCGACGGCGGGCGCACGAATCGCTCGCGAATCGGTCGTGGGCCACATGGGAAGTCCCGCAGGCCGGTTCCGGAATGGCAGCAGTCGAGCACCACCGTCAGGTTCACGCCTTCCGGGAGGTCCTTCACGAGAGCATAGAAGTCGTCGTCCGTGAAGGGATCGTCCCAGTCGAGGTCGTACGGGCAGATGATCTCGTCGAGTCCGTCATCGAGTTCGTCGCCGTGACGATCGCGCACCTGCGATCCGTGGCCCGAGTAGTGGAACACGAGGACGTCACCCGCCGTGGCGCCTTCCAACAGCCAGTGCAGGCGGTTGACGATCGCCGAGGTCGTGGCCCTGGCGTCAGTGAGGAGCTCGAGCTCGCCATCCGCGGCGAAGCCAAAGTGCATGCACAGCAGGTCACTGACTTGCCGGATGTCGTTGAGACATCCTCGGAGAGTGTTCTCCGGATCCGGGTAGCGATTGAGACCAACGAGGAGCGCTCTCTTCGCCATGCCGCCTCCCATTCAACGGTTCGCTTGGAGCCGATGATGGGGCGTCAGGGCGGATGGCGCAAGCCCCCGGTATGACGTTGCGTGCAAAACGGGAGACCAGTCGATCTTGTGCAACCCCGTTCCCGGCGGTGGCACGAGGGTCGGGGGTCACTGGCATTTCACGGGCTGTCGCTTCGACCATCACGACAGGAGAGTGCCAGTGCTTGCCGGGGCCGTCCGGTTGGGCCGGGGATGGGAAGGCGGGGAAGGGATGTGGAACTGCCGCAGCGCACAACAGGAGTGCACCGTGGTGCACCCCCTGCGGCTGGAGACGTGAGCTGCCGACGACTCTTACTTTGGCGCCTGCAGGAAGGTCTGCGTCATCTCGGCCCACTGCGACTCGGTCAGCAGCAACGGCCCGGGGGCCACGAGTTCGCCACCATCGGCCGCCGCCATCCCGAGTTGGTGCTCGAAGAACTGGGACAACCGGATGGCGTCGCGCGAAAACCATGTGCGGGAGTCGTTGCCGTACGGCAACCGGGCATAGCTGGAATCCTCGGGCTGGATTGCGTAGAGCCAGCCGCGGGAGTACGGGTCGTTGTGCAGCCGTGCGGGGCTGCTGACGACCCGGCGGTTGATGGCCACGACGCGGCCCGTCACCGGCGCCGGGATCGCCGCGCGCCGCTTGCCGCACCTGATGACCGTCACCGGGTCACCCGCTCGCACCATTTGCCCGGGCTCGGGCAGCATCACTTCGGTGATGCGGGCGAGTACGTGCTGGGCGAGGTCATCGAGGCCGACGCGCAGCGTGCCGCCTTCGCGGGCCTGTAGCCAGGAATGCCCTGGGGAGAAGTAGACGCCGGCGCGCCACATCAACCCATCGACACGGGTCAGGCCGAGGGCGTGCCGGCGCGCCCGCTCAGCGAGGCGAACGACCGCGAGGCCGGCAAGGAACACCACGGTCAGGACTGCCAGTACGACCAGCAGCACCGCGAACCGCGCGGCGAGGAACACGATGAAGATGCCGATGTTCTGGAGCGTCTCGAGAACGGCTTGCATGGCTCACTCCCTCTCCTGGAATGACTATGACTTGTGACACGTTGCGCAGTCGTCGAAGTTGTGCGCGTCTTTCCCGTTATGGCATGCGCCGCACGCCAGGCCCTTCAACATCAGAGCGTGCGTCAGCGCGGTGCGCTTGGCGCCCTTGGTTGCCTTCATGATCGGCGCGAGCTTCGGATGGCACACGGTGCAATCAGGCTTTGCCTGGACGCCCAAGTGATTCTGGTGGCTGAAGACCACCTTCCCAGGGCTGTCTCCCGACTGCGGCAGCGCGATGTCTGGCGGCAGCTTGGAGAGGTTTTGGGCCCCCGCGATTCCGGCGACGAGGACCGTGACGACCAGCGCGATCGCGCAAACCCCTGCGGTGCGACTACGCATGGCGGCCTCCGTCCCCGGTCAGGAAGAAGCGGCGCGCTATCTCGTCCCACGCCTCGGGCGACAGGCTTCTCGCCAGGCCGTCCACGATCTGACCGCCGTCGAGGTACACCTTGCCCAGTTCCATCGGTGCCATCTCGGCGCCGAGGCTCT
This sequence comes from Acidobacteriota bacterium, assembly GCA_017883185.1. Classification (GTDB taxonomy): domain Bacteria; phylum Acidobacteriota; class Vicinamibacteria; order Vicinamibacterales; family Fen-181; genus FEN-299. The sequence goes on along the minus strand of JADGOB010000015.1, from coordinate 25,238 downwards.
CGCACACGGTGTCCATCCACCGGATGGCCAGCGGCCCCGGGAGGAGGTGTTTCAGGTTGCTGGCGAGCTTCGTGCTCTTCACCTTCAGCATCCAGCCGTCGCCGTAGGGCGCATGCTTCGCCAGGTCCGAGGAGGCGGCGAGACCCTCATTCACCGCGACCACCTTGCCGTCCACGGGCGCCAGCATCGGCACCGAAGCGCCATCGGCATCGAGCACCAGCGCCGGCTCGCCCTGCACCAGCGACGTGCCCACCGTCGGCAGTTGCACCCGCCCGAGCGGTCCGACCAGCTTCTGCGCGAAGTCGCTGACGCCGATCGTCACCGTGTCGCCGCCATCGAGTCGCACCCAGGTGTGGCCGCGATGGAAAAAGAGGTTGGCGGGCACCTGGAAGTAGCCGGCGAGTTGATCGGACCAACCGGGCGCTGCGGCATGCACGGCAACGGTCGCTTCGCGCTTCGGGCTGGCGAACTTCCAGAACAGGATGAACAACGGCAGATAGGACAGGGCGAGGATGTACTCGAGCGCCTTCAGCCAGTAAATGGTAATGAGATCGTGACCCATCGAAGTATGCCTCCGCCCCTAGTGAGCCTGCGGGAAATCCGGGTGCTCGTGCAGCACGGGCATCCGGTTGACAATCCAGCGGAACGTGATGATCCCGATCGTGATGATCGTGACCGACACCATGATTTCCATGAAGCCCGGCACATACCGCTCGGCCGCGTTGTAGTTGAACGCAATCACCGAGATGTTCAGCCGGTTGACGACGATCCCGAGCACCGTCCACCCCGCCACCCAGCGGGCCATCGTCGCGTTCTGGCGGCGAACGGCAATCGCGTAGAGCAGACACGGCGCGAGGACGAATCCGAGCAGCTCGAACAGGAACCAGAAGCCATACGGCGTCAGCAGCAGGTCGAACCGGCCGCCGTCCACGAGGCCCTGGAGCTTCAGGAAGAAGTACGCGAACAGCACCACCGCCGCTCCCTTGGCGAGGCCCAGCGTCAGTTTGTCGGCCGTGCCGTGGTCATTCGGGTTGAGCTGCGACTTGAACACCCGGTGCGACAGGCCGCTCTCGACGATGACCATGCTCATGCCCGCGATGATGGCAGACACGAAGAAGAAGACCGGCACGTAGCCGGAGTACCAGAGCGGGTGTACCCGGTGCGGCATCATCAGGAACAGCGCGCCGAGCGAGGACTGGTGGAGCGTCGAGAGGCAGAGCCCGAAGATGGTGAGCACGAGCGTCATGCGGACCGCCCACTCGCGCGCCTTCCTGAGGCCCAGCCACTCGAACGCGGCCGGACTGAACTCGAGCCCGAGCACAATCAGGTAGAGGCACACGCACCAGCCGACTTCGAACATCACCGACCCGGTGCCGTACGAGTACACCATCGGGACCGGCAGCTTCCACGGGCGGCCAAGGTCTGCGCACAGGCCGATGACCGCGAACAGGTAGCCGAGGAACCCGGTCAGCAACGCGGGGCGGACGATCGGCTGGTACTCCTTCAACCCCAGGACGTGGACCGCGGTGGCGACGGTGAATCCGCCAGCTGCCAGCGCCACGCCACTCATCACGTCGATGCCGATCCAGATCCCCCACGGGTTGACCTCTGTGAGGTTGGTGACGGCGCCGAGGCCGAACGCAAACCGGTAGATTACGATCGGAACGCCGACGATGAGGATGAGCGCAAAGATAGCGTTCGTGGGGGTGAGCAGCGACTTGAGATAGTCGCCAAACGACATCCCCATGAAGATCTTCTCGGTGATCCAGGACCGCGTGTCGAAGCCGCGATCGAAGGTGGTGGTGTCAGTCATGGTGCGCCTCCTGGTCGGTTCCCTTGGACGCTTCTGCACGCCGCTTGCTGAACGTGTAGAGCCCCATCAGGAGCGGAGGCCACAAGGTCAGGACGAACGGCACCGCGGCCAAGGCAGTCCGGGTGAGTTCCGGCGGCGACGTAGCCCCGAGATCCGTCCGGAACCCGAGCTTCTCGAACGGCACATCGGTGATATAGAGCCAGCTGGTGCCGCCCGCTTCGCTCTCACCGTAGATGTGGTGCACGTACTTGTCTGGATTCTGGTAGATCCGCGTCCGCGCGTCCTCGATCACTTCTTCGCGGTGGCCGAACTGGAGGGCACCGGTCGGGCAGACCGACACGCAGGCCGGCTGCAGTCCCTGCTCCTGGCGCTCGGCGCAGAACGAGCACTTGTTGATGTAGGGCGAGGGCGAGTCGAACTCGAACTTCGGCACGTCGAACTGGCACGCCACCATGCAGTAGCGGCAGCCGAGGCATCGCTCCGGGTGATAGACCACGGGGCCGGCCGCGGTCTTCTCGAGCGCCTTGGCCAGGCACGCCGACGCGCACGCGGGATCGAGACAGTGCATGCACTGGCTCTTGACGTAGCGCGCCTCACCCTGCTTGGAGTCGGCCTTCGCGCGGTTGACCACCGTGTAGACCTTGACGTCCGTCTTCCGGAACTTGCTGAACACCGCATCCTGCCCCTGGAGGGCCGGACCCGGCAGGTGATTCGACTCACTGCAGGCTGCCTCGCAACCGCGGCAACCCGCGCAACGGGTGGTGTCCACCAGCACCGCCGGCGTATTGACTGGGTGAATGGCCGAAGCGGCAGCCGGTTTCGGCCTGGCCACCACGCCTGCCGCCCCGGCGGCGCCCGCGAATTTGATGAACGTTCTCCGACTCAACTCCATACGGGTCTCCATGTGTCGACGCCTCAGCTAGCGTGCGCCGCCAACGACGAGAGCGAGAGGAAGCCCACGGCGGCCAGTGACAGTGCAAGAGCAAGGATCATCGCCGCACCCCCTTCTGTGGCTCGACCGGTTCGAAGATGGCGTCGTGCTCGGGGCACGCCTTCAGCCGCTCTGAAAGATCGAGAAAGAGCCGGCAGTGTTGAAAATCGCCACCGAGGCACGGATTCGCCGAGGCCAGACGATCAAGAGGAACCATCTTCTTGACCGGGTAGGCGCGGCAGAACAACATCACGACTTCTTTGAGGTGTGGGCAGGACATTAGATAGTTTCTCTGGTCGATTTGATAGCAAGGGCTCTGCCAGGTCTGAGGCTGACGTGCGTGAGGCTGTAAGTGATTGTTAATACATGCACTTACTCTGATATCGCTGGAGACGACGAACCCATGCTTATTCGAGTGGTGTGGAAATGCTCAGCACCTCAGTCTTGCCCAAAACGAATCCATATGCGAAACCATACGGAAACACACTAGAAAATGGCTAAACGAGATGAATGTAGAGAAATACAGCGTGGTGTCGAATGATTCAACAATAGGAGGCAGGGTGTAAGGATCAGTGACCGGGGCGCAGAGGCAACGAATCAGGGACGAGGGGCGAGGGGCCCTACTCCGATTCCGGGTGCTCCGTCTCCGGCTCACCATCCTTGCGGAGCTGATACTTCCGCAGCTTGTTGTACAGTGTGGCGCGGTCGATTCCCAGCGTGCGGGCCGCCTGGCTGATGTTGCCGTCCGACTCCTGCAGGACCCGGCCGATGTGGTGCCGCTCCACGTCGTCGAGCGACCCGAGGACGCCACCGCTTGGGACATCGGCGCAGGGCGGGCGACGCAGGCCAAGGTCGCTCAATTGGATCACCCGGCCGGAGGCGACGACCATCGCGCGCTCGAGCACGTTCCGCAATTCACGCACGTTGCCTGGCCACGTCTGGGCCATCAGCAGCCCCATGGCGTCGGTCGCCACGTCGTCCAGGCGGCGGTTCATCTCGGCGCCGAGCTGTTCGAGGAAGTGCTCGACGAGCAGCGGCAGGTCTTCCAGCCGATCCCGAAGCGGCGGCAGGTGTATCGGGATCACGTTGAGGCGGTAGAAGAGGTCCTCGCGGAACGAGCCGTCCGCCACGGCCTTCGTCAGGTCGCGGTTGGTGGCGGCGATGATGCGCACGTCCACGTGGATCGACTCGGATCCGCCGACGCGGAAGAAGTGCCGGTCCTCCAGGACGCGCAGGAGATCGAGCTGGAGCTTCGCGCTGATATCGCCGATCTCGTCGAGGAACAGCGTGCCGCCATCGGCCATCTCGAACTTGCCCTTGCGGCGCACGGCGGCGCCGGTGAACGCCCCCTTCTCGTGGCCAAAGAGCTCGGACTCGAGCAGCGTTTCGGTGAGCGCGGCGCACGACACGGCGACGAACGGGCCCTGGCTGCGCGGGCTTTCGGCGTGAACGGCGCGGGCCAGCAGCTCCTTTCCGGTGCCGCTCTCGCCCAGCACGAGAATCGTCGAGTTGCTCCGCGCGGCCGTCCTCGCCAGGTCGAACACCGCCTGCATGACGGGGCTCTTGCTGATGAGATCGCGGAAGTGATAGTCGCGCTTCAGCACCTTGCGGAGCAGGACGTTCTCGCGGACCAGCGCTTGCTGCGTCACGATCTTCTGGATCATCAAGCTCAGTTCTTCGGGGTCGAACGGCTTGACCAGGTAGTCGTACGCGCCGATCTTCATCGCGGCGACGGCCGTGTCCACCGTGGCGTAGGCCGTCATGATCACGGCAACCGCATCGGGCTGTAGCTTGCGTGATTCCTCCAGCACCTGCAGGCCGTCGATGCCTGGCATCTTCAGGTCCACCAGGAGGAGCGACCAGCGCTCCTTCCTGATCCGAGCGAGGGCCGTTTCCCCGTCGGGCGCCGTGGCCAGGGTATACCCGTCCTTCTCCAGCCAGGCGGACAACGACTCGCGGACGATCTCCTCGTCGTCGACGATGAGAATCCGGGTCCGTTCCTTACTCATGGTGTTCGTGTCCTTGCTTTCTGATCTCGGCGTAGCGGCTCTGGCAGTCGTGGCAGAGTGCCGGGTTCTTGGTGTCCACGTGCAACAGGTTGACCGACCGCGCCATGACGCACGTGGGCAACGGGCAGTGCAGAAGGCCGAACGTGTGCCCGAGCTCGTGAACGCATTCCTTCATCAGTCGAGCGGTGAAAAGGTCGAAATCCTGACGAAACCCGCTGTTTGGCAAGAGCCGCGCGGTGGACACGACGGCGGCCGTTCCGCCGAGCTGTGCCTCGCCATAGACGAACGTGAGAATCGGGATGAACAGGTCGACGTCCGTGATCCCGACCACCTTGGTGGCGTGCTCCGGGCGGCTGTCGATCAGCCACTTCAGGATGCGCGTCGAGGAGTGCTGCTGGCGACGCCCGTCGAACGAGTCGGTGGGGCGGTCGCGCCCGAGCCAGGCGCGGGCCGTGACGTGGAACACCTGCTCGGTCTGCCGACGCAGGGTGCCGAGCAGATCGTGATCTGCCGCCGCGTCGCCGATCCACCACAGGCAAACGTCCACGCCGCGCCATTCTCCTCTGCCGGGCAGGCCGCGCCTAAGACAGATTCCAGGGACCCCACAGAAACTTGCTTCAACCGTTCCGATCTCAGCCCTGGAAGATGTCTATACGACCTGCGCCGCGCCGCCGCCTGGCAACGCGGTCGGTGACGGCGATGCCGACGGCGTCGCCACCGGCAGCCGAACGATGACGGTTGTACCCTGTCCGACCTGGCTCTTGATGTCCAGCGTGCCACCGTGCCGGTCGATGAGCCCGTAGACCACCGAGAGCCCGAGCCCCGTGCCCTTTTCCTTCGTGGTGAAGAACGGGTCGAGGATGTGCGACAGGTGCTCGGGCGCGATGCCCGGCCCCGTGTCGGCAATCGCGACCTCTACCATGTTTCCGACCGCCCGCGAGGTGACGGTCAGCGTCCCGCCCTTGTTCAGCGCTTCGCAGGCGTTCAGGGCGATGTTGACGAACGACTGCCGCAACTGCCCGAAGTCCGCCTTGACGAGCGGCATCGGCGGAAGGTCCTTCTGCAGCGTGACATCCTGCATGCGGAGACGATGCGACAGGAGCGAGAGCGCCTCCTCGACGACCGCGCTGACATCGATGTCCTTCAGGCTGGGAGGCCGCTGCCGGGCGAAGTCGAGCAGGTTTCGCACGATCGCGCTGCACCGTTCGGTTTCCCGCTGCACCAGGCGGAGGTTGCGCACGCAGCTCTCGCGCGCCTTCTCCGTGAGTTCGCCTTCCTCGTGCAACCGGACCAGGAGCTTGGCGTAGGTCAGGATGCCGGCGAGCGGGTTGTTGATCTCGTGCGCCACCGAGGCGGCGAGTTTGCCGAGCGACGACATCTTCTCCGACTGGACGAGCTGCGCCTGGGCGCTCTTCAAGGCAGTCGTCCGTTCCTCGACCTGGCGCTCGAGGCTTTCGTTCAGCGCCTGGAGGTCCGAGCGGGCCTGCTGCAGCGAGGTGGTCATGCCGTTGAACGACGCCGCCAGAAGGCCGATCTCGTCGGTGCGGCGCATCTCCACCGCGTGCGAGAGGTCACCCTGTGAAATCCGTTCGGTCGCGGCCACGATCTCGCGGAGCGGCCCGATGACATGGCCGCGCACGAAGAGGCCGACGGTGGTGGCGAGCAAGAGGATGCCGAACGCGGAGACGAGCGTCGTGCGTCGGCCGAGAGCGGCCACTGCACGGTCCTCGTCCTCGAGGGAGATCGCGATGTCCACGACGCCGAGCACCTGCTTCTCGGCCGGGTGTTCGTGGCAGACCGCAGACGAGCAACTCTTTTCGTTGTAGATCGGCGTGATCATCGCGAGCACGCGGTGTCCGTTCCGCGTGAAGATGCGGCTGCGCGACGGCACGTTCAGCCGCACGAGGGGCTGGCCGGCTGCATGACACGCATAGCACGCCTCGGCGCGCTTGTCCACGAGCCGGCCGACCTCGGAGCGGTCCGTGGAGAAGGTCACGCGCCCATCCTTATTGAGCATCCGGACCTGCTCGATCCCCTCGAGCCGGCCAATCATCTCCATCGTGCGGTAGGCGACCATGCGCTCGTCGCTCAACATGAAGTGATAGGTGCTGGCCTTGATGGTGTCGCTGAACTGCGCCGCCCCGCGGACGACCTCCGCGGTCAGGTAGGCCTGCTGCGTCCGGAGGCTCATGGTCACCAGCGCGGCGCCCGAGACCAGCGCCAGCAGCGTGATGACGGCGGTGGCCTTGACGCCGAGGCGGTTCCACAACTGCACCCGAAGGGGCTGCAGACTCGCCTGCGGTGCTTCAGTTCGAGCGCGGCGAGCCATGGTGGCACTCCAAGCCTGCCCCGGACGCAGGTGTCTGGCCGTGGATCCGACCGGTGTCTATTCTACAGCGAACGGGTCTGTGCTCCAGGGGATGTTGAGAAGACACAGAACTTATGTGTCGCGATCGGGAAAGCACCCCATGAGGGTTAGGGTGGTTTCCCTATACGGCCTCGGGACTAGTTCCCTGCACGATCGGGTGGCTTCCTGATTGTCGGGGCGCCCACGCAGGACTACATTGTAGTCAGACAGCGACGCTCACCCCGGCAATCATACAGAGGTGGATCATGATGAGGAAGCGAATCGGTGGCACCGCGGCGAAGAATGGCTTCTACTGGAACCTCGGCAAGTGGGAAATGACGATGGTCCCCAATCAGGGCGGCATCCTGCCCGGCGGCGCTGGCGACCGGTATCTCAAGGCCCCGGTCGTCGCGCTCCTCGTGCTCGCTCCGCTGATGGGCGCGGTCTATGCGATGTTCCTGCCCTTCATCGGATTCGCGATGCTGTTCACGTTCCTCGGCAAGAAGGCCTTGGCCATGGGGCGGTCGGGCGCGGTGGACGTGGCCGCGACGATGACGCCGAGCTGGCGCCCGGGCAAGGCCTACCTGGCCGAGAAGAAGAAGGACGAGACCGACGAGGAGCAGGGCCAGAAGCCGTAGCGCCGCCCGGCCTCTCACGGGCCGAGCGTGATGACGCCTTTCTGCAGCGCGAACTTGATCAGGTCAGTCCGGCTGTGAAGGTCGAGCTTCTGCATGATGTGCTCGCGGTGTGACATCGCGGTCTTGACGCTGATGTCCAGCAACTGGGCGACCTCCTTGTTGGAGTGTCCCTCGGCCACGAGCTTCAGGACCTGCTTCTCGCGGTCGGTGAGCGTGTCGTACGGATCGGCGGTCCGACCGGAGGCCGCCGACCCGGCCTGCTCGCGCATGGCCTCCCGGGCGATCTCCGGATCGAGCACGAGCCCGCCGCGGTTGACCGCGCGGATCGCGGAGGTCAGTTCAGACCCGGCCGCCTTCTTCAGCACGTATCCCGACACCCCCGCCTTCAGAAAGCGCCTGATGTACTCGCGGTCTTCGTACTGCGTGAGCACCAGGATCTTCGCGTGCGGGTTGTCCTTCCGGATCTCAATGGTCGCCTCGAGACCGCCGAGCCCGGGCATCGCGATGTCCATCAGGATCACATCGGGCGACAGGCTCCGCGCCAGTTCAACGGCCTCGTGGCCGTTGGCGGCTTCACCCACCACCGTGATGTCATCCGACAGCGTCAACAACGCGCGAACGCCTTCGCGCACGATGGCGTGATCATCCGCGATCAGGATCCGGATGCTGCTCATGACCTGCCTCCTGGACAACCGGGACCGTCACTGCGATGCGCGTCCCGCTTCCTGGCGCGGAGTCGAGTTCGATCGTGCCGCCGAACAGTTCGACCCGCTCGCGCATCCCGAGGAGACCCAGGCCGCGTTCGCGCGCGGCCGGCGGCGGGAGGCTCTCCGGGGAGAACCCCTTCCCGTCGTCTTCGATCTCGATGGAAATCCGATCATCGCGTTCCAGGTACTGGATGAGGACGGTCTCCGCCTGCGAGTGCTTGGCGATGTTGGTAATCGCCTCCTGGACGACGCGGAACAACGCCGTTTCCAGTTCTGGCATGAGCCGACCTCCGGAGCCGCTGAACTCGCAGCGCACGGCGATGCCGCGCCGTTCGAGCTGGCGCTCGGCGTACCAGCGGATCGCGGAGAGCAGGCCGAGGTCATCGAGCACCGAGGGACGCAGGTCGAAGATCAGCCGGTGCAGTTCCTCGATGGTGCGAACGGTCAGCGCCCTCGCCTCGATCAGGCGGTCGCGGGAGGCCTCGGCGGGCCAGGCGGCCACGGCCGTCTCGATCTTCATCGCGAGTGCGCTCAGCGTCTGGCTGGTTTCGTCGTGCAGTTCGCGGGCGAGCCGCTTGCGTTCGTCCTCCTGCGCCGAGATCACCTTGCGCAGCAGTTCCTCGCGCCACTCCTCGCGCTCCTGCAGTTGCCGATACAGCCCCTTCAACTCGTGCGTCCGCTCGTCGACGTGCTGCTCCAGTTCCTGGTTCGCGCGCTCCACGTTTTCGAGCGACGCCTTGAGCGCCATCCGCATCTGCTCGAATGACCGTCCCAGGCGGCCCAACTCGTCGCGGCCCAATTCGGGGATCGGCTGATTCAGGTTGCCGAGTGCGATGCGCTCGGCCGAGTCGGTCAGGAGGGCAATCGGTCCGCGGACGCTGCGGGCGGCGCCCCAGGCGAAGAGGAGCGCCAGGGCGAGGAGGACGGGCCCCAGCCACAGAATCGTGCGGCGGACGGATCGTGCCTGTGAGAACGCGACCGATTCGTCCTGGCGAATCAACACGCCCCACCGGGCCGAGTTCATCGGCGCGAGGGCGAGCACCATCTGGGCGTCGGGGCCGGTGCCCGATCCCACGAAGCCCTGTCGCGCCTGAATCGCCGAGGCCAGTCGGACGGCGTTGTCGTCCGCGCGCAGGCGTCGGGATCGATCCGTGCTCGCGATGGTGCGGCCCGTGCCGTCGAGCACGTCAATCGAGCCGGTGCGTGTGAACTGGAAGGGGGCCAGCGCCGCCGACAGCCGGCTTCCGGCCGGATCGATCTCACCGGCCGAGATGGCCACCACCTCGCCGCGCCAGTTCCGCATGGGCACGAGCAGGTGGACCCGTCGCGCCGGACCCGCCCCGGTGAGGTTCGAGACCGTTGGACGCCCGCTTCGGAATGCGGACTCCACGTCCCGCCCATCAGGGGCCGGCGCTTCTGTGGACCGGGACTCGGGTTCACAAAGAACAGGGGCGCGGTCCGCGGCGATCAGGAACACCCGTTCGACCAGCCGGCCCCGCAGGTAGGCTTCGCGAAGGGCCGACTGCTCCGGCAGCGGATCGCCGTCGGCGAGGTCCAGCCGCGGGGCCGCAGAGACGTTCTGCAGGGTTTCGAGGTCCGCCTGGACCATGTAATCGAGGTGCTCGGCGATGCTGCGCGCCAGCAGCAGGCGCTCGGCGGACAGCCGTTCCGCCATGCGATCGAGACCCACCCACGCGGTGCCGCCAAGGATCGCAAGCGCGGCGAGGATCCCGGTGCTGACCAGCAGGACGACACGCGCCTGGATGCTGCGACCGCTCCATGCACGGCCCACGGACAGCGGAGTCATCGGTGCATCCGTTCAAGGCTGGTGGCAATCAGGATCAACTCTTCGACCGGGCCGCTGTAGCGCAGCGTCAGGCGGCGCGGTCCTTGATCCCACCAGACATCATGCAGCAATTGGCCGCTCGGGGCCAGCACGCGCGTTAACGTGGCCGGGTGCCGGCCCACGGTGACCGCGTTGGTCGTCAGGACGTGTACGGCCGGCAGCAACTCGTCTGGCGGTGACGCAGGCGCGTGCAGGGACTGGACCAGGACCAGGCGCTCTCGTCCGTCAGCGCGCCCGAGGATCCGTAACGCCACCGACGTCGGGGGACCCGGCCACAGGTCGATGCGGGCGGGCGGCCAGGCCATCGTGTCGGGATAGTACGCGGGAACCCAGATCTTCGCGCCGACGGCGTGCTCCGCCTCCGCGACCGTGGCGTAGATCCGGGCGCCGTGAGGCGTGCCCGCCATGAGGGCAGGCACCCGATCGGCCGCCTTGAGGCCGACGGCAAACGCGCCGACCAGGAGGAGCCACGATCGGACGACTCTCGGGATGCTTCTCATGTGGTCAGACGACGAAGAACACCAGTCCCAGGACCGCGACTGCCGCAAGGGTCATGCGCAGGGCCCCGTGCTCGATCGGGGGCACGACTTCCGCCTGGCGCAGCCGGGCGCAGCGCCGCTCGACCCCTTCCTTGCGCGCGCGCCAGAACACGCGTTCGAACGTGGCGTCTGAGTCCACGGGCGGTGGATGACCCGCGTCGAACAGGACGGCGATCGCCCGTGCCAGCGCCGAGGGATTCCCGGTGATGCGCGCCGCCACCTGATCGGCGCGGCGTTCGATGTCGTCCACCAGGACCCGCGCGGTCCACTGCGCGGCCGGGTTGAAGAAGAGGAGCGCCCGCACCGCGATCAACAGGTAGCCCAAAGCGGGATCGCGACTTGCGACATGGGCGAGTTCGTGCGCGACCGCCACGTCGAGTTCCTTGCTGTTCAGGCGTTGCAGGGTGGGCAGCGAAACGACGAGCACCGAGTCGCGGGCGCCCTCGCAGAGCAGCACCGGTGTCGATGCCCGGACCATGCGAATCCGGGGCGGATCGATGTTCAGGCCTTTCGCGTGTGTGTGAACAATCGGTGTCAGCACTCCTGCCGCAGGGTGCCACGGACCGGCGTCCGGCAAGCGGGCCGGACGGCGGAGCAGGTCGAACAGCGGCGGGAACGCGTCGCGGAGGAACAACGCAGAGCCGAGGCCCGCAGCCAGCAGCAGGATGAGGTCGCCAAGCCCGAATCCGGCGAGATGCAGGAGATTCCACCGCTCGCCGGCTAGAAGCGTCCAGCCGACCACGAACGTGGGGGCGCTGCGGAAGGGCGCGGCCACGAAGAGGACCGGCAGCCAGACGACGGGAACGGCTAGGGCCAGGAGCCGAAAGCGGAGCCGCCACGCACCATCCTCGATTCGCCAGGCGCGCAGGAGCGCTTGAACGAAGAGCGCCGCGACGAGCGCGTGCAGGATCGACTGGGAGAGGAAGGCGCGCAGCATCACCTCACCGTCGCGGCTATTCCGTTTCCTTCAATCGTTCGTACTCCAACTCATGCTCGTGGTGCAGCCGGTCGGCGCTGATCGTCCCCGTGAAGATGGTGGCGTCGAAGGGGAATACGTCCGGGTTGAAGTGGGCGTTGAAGATGTGCCAGACGATGACGACCAAAAACGCCATCAGCCCTTCGTTGCCGTGCGCCAGCTTCGCCGCCGGGACCACCTCGCCAGGGAGGAACCTGGTGGCCAGGATCGGGTAGAGCAGGACGAGCCCCGTCGAGATCACGATGACCGCGCCGAGGACGAGGCCCCAGTATTCGAACTTCTGTTTGTAGTCGAACTTGTCGAACTTCGCCGGGACGTCGGTGGTGCCCAGGTAGTAGCGAATCTGCTGCATCGCGTCGAGGAAGTCCTGGCGCGTCGGCACCAGCGACATGGTCGCCCGCCCTGTCACGACGAGCGCCGAGATGATGCCCAGGTGCGCCGCGGTGAAGAGCGTAAACGCGATCCCCGCCGCCCGATGCACCCACCGGACGCGATCGATGCCGCCGAGCAGCGTGATGATGCCCTGCGCCCAGGTCTCCTCGTAGAACTTCTGAGGCAGCCCCGTCAGCGCAAGGAGAAGGAACAGCGTCATCACCGAGGCGTGCTCGATGCGCTGCTTGAGCGTGAAACGGATGACGTAGTTCCTCATCGGTTGACCACCACCCGCCAGAGGTGGAGGAGAATCTGGAGCACCAGCCCACCAATCATGAACGGGATCAGAATCCTGTAGGAGACCTTGACCGCGTACACGAGCGGCGCGTTCTTGAACGTCGGCTCGTAGTGCGACAGCCAGGCGGAGGAGAAATTCGTCGTGGCGCCAGGGTGGCAGCGCTGACAGGTTCTGAGGAGGTTCGCCTGGATCACCCCGGAGTTCGGCGCGTCGGTCTTCGTGATGTCGTGCACGCCGTGGCAGTCGATGCACAGGGCCACCACCTGCCCGCCCTCCGTCCCGTTCTTCTTCTGCAGCGAGGCCGTCATCCCGTGGAAGTCGGACAGGTACGTCTGCATGACGCTGGTGGAGAGGTTGTACTTCTTCATCATCGCCGACTGCGTATGGCAGTTCGCACACAACTCGGGGCTCTTCAGTCGCCAGCCCGGCGCGTGCGGCCCGCCAATGTCATGCGCGCGGTGACAGTCGGTGCAGGTCGGAACGTCCGCGTTCTTCTCCTCTCGCAGGGCGCGCCCGTGCACGCTCTTGGCGTAGGTGGCCGACACGCCCTGGTGGCAGGTCGCGCACGTCTGAGAGATGCGCGATCGGGGCTGGTTCGGCGGCGTCACGTAGTGCGCGCCGTGGCAGTCCACGCAGACCGGCGCCATCCGGTCGCCGCGGGCGATCGCGGGGTAGTGCACGCTGTCCAACGTCTTGCTGTAGTTGGCGAAATGGCAGCGTTTGCACGCCTCGTAGTAGGCGATCGTGAACTCGCGTTTCGTCGAGAACGGCTTGGAGGCGTGCGGTACGCCGGTCATGTCGGTGTGGCAGTCGGTGCACCCGAGCTTGCCGCCGTGGATCGAACGCGTGAACTCGTCGCGATCCACGAAGAGCCCGCGCGTCTCGCCGCTCGGCAGGGTCACCGACATCGACGTGTTGCTGTGACACGCCAGGCACGTTTCGATGTCTTCGTGCTTCGGCTGGGGCGCGACGGGTGCCTGGACGGCCACCGCCACGAGAAGCGAAAGAAGCGTTGAATGAAGCATCTGTCTGATAGCGGACAGCCAAGGCGTCCAGCCTCGCGCAGCCAGGCGGCCAAGCAGGGAGGCCCTGCGCGCTGCAGGTGCCAGGTTCGCGGACGTGAGAACGGGGCCCCGGACAGTCTCGATTAATCTGACATCTTGAGCAAGGGAATTGCCATCCGCCTCGACCGCCCGATTTGGCTGGATATTCTGGATTCTGGCTAGAGAGTGGGCGTCTCCCCTCCGCTCGTTGACGGAATTCCGGCAGCCCTTGAACGAGATCCCAGCCCGATGAGCGGCAGGCGCAAGAGAGCCCGGCACCCCTGGTGGTCGGGCCTGTTGGCGAGCGACAACAGGCCGTTGTGGCCCTCGGCGATCTGTCGGCTGAGGACGAGGCCGATCCCAGAGCCACCAGGCTTCGTCGTGAAGAAGGGGACGAACAGGTTGGCCGTCTGTGCCAGCCCGGGCCCCTCGTCGTCCACCCGCAGTTCCATGTAGCCGCCGTTGGTCGTCCAGGCCACCTTGACTCCGCCGCCGGTCTCGAGCGCCGCATCGACGGCGTTATGGATCAGGTTGATCAGCAGGTGCTCGAGCTGGTCGCTGTCGCCAGGCAGGCGAATCGCCGGTCCTTGATCGACCTCCACCGCCAGCCGGGTTTCCAAGCCGGCTACGCGCCGCACCAGATCCTCGATATCGAGCGGTGCGAGCTTGGGCTGCGGCAGGCGCGCGAGCCGGGCGTATGACGCCGTGAACCGCGTCAGCGCCTCCGCGCGGGAGGCGATCACCTCGAGGCCGCGGCCCGCATCGTCACGCCAGTCGGCGGGGAGTTCGTCGCGCCGCAGGAGGCGGGCCAGGCTGCCCGCAATCGACTTGATCGGGGCGAGCGAGTTGTTGATCTCGTGGCCGAGGACGCGCATCAGGCGTTGCCACGCCTGGCGCTCTTCTTCGCGGAGGGGGCGGCTCACGTCGGTGAGCACCAGCAATTGGTGGGGGAGTCCGCCCTGCCGGAAACTGGTTCGACGGACTTCCCAGCGGCCGACGCCGCCAGGGAACGACATGTCGGCCACGCGCGGCGACTGGCCCTCGAGGCAGGACGCCAGCCCGAGTTCCTCCGCCGTGCCCGCCAGCAGCCGTTCGGCCGCCCGTCCCAGCAGCCGTTCGCCGGCCCGGTTGGTCAACCGCAACCGGTGTCCGGCATCGAACGTGAACACGGCGACGTCGATCTCCTCCATGACCTTGCGCAGGAGCGAGGAGGCCTCGAGGGCGCCCAGGCGCTGCTCGCGCAGCGTCTCCGCGAGCACGTTCGCCTCGAGCATCACTTCCCCGAGCGCGTCGTTGGGCACCGCGCCCCGCGCACGCATCGAGGCATCGCCCTCCCGGAGCCCGGCAAGCAGGTTGGTCAAGGTCTGAAGCGGGTAGACGACGCGAGCGCGGAGGGCGAAGGTGAATCCCCACCAGCAGACGAGCATCAGCGTGGTCAGCGTCCAGACCACCTTGGGGGTGTAGCCGCCAGTCCAGAGCAGCGACAAGGCCACGGTCACGGCGGGCAGGCCGGCGGCCATCGCCATCAGCAGCACGCGCCGCTCGTGGCTGAGCCAGGCCCGCCGCCGGGTCGTGTTCATAGGCCGTATCGCTGCAACCGGCGATAGAGCGCGCTGCGGCTCAGGCCCAGCGCGCGCGCCGCATGGCTGACATTGCCATCGTAACGCGCCATGGCCTTTTTGACGAGAGACGCTTCGACATCCTCGAGGCTCATGTCCTCGAGGCGCGAGTTGGAGTCGCGCGAAGCCTTGAGGCTGAAATCCGAGTAGCGGAGGGTCTGGCCCTGGGCCATCAGTACGCCGCGCTCGACCGCATGGTCGAGCTCACGGACGTTGCCGGGCCAATTGTGTTCGATCAGCAGCTGGAGTGCCGGCGGCTCGTAGCCCGTGAGGCGCTTGCGGTAGTGCTGGCTGTGAACGCGCAGGAAGTGCGCGGCGAGCAGCGGGATGTCCTCGCGGCGCTCGCGCAACGGGGGGAGCCGGATCTCGACGGTGTTGAGGCGGAAGAGCAGGTCCTGCCGGAATCGGCCGGCCGCGACTTCCTCGAACACGTCGGCATTGGTCGCGGAGATGACGCGCAGGTTCACCTTGCGGGTGCGCGACGACCCGACGCGCTCGAACTCGCCGGTCTCCAGCACGCGCAGCAGCTTGATCTGCTGGGGGAGCGCTACGTTGGCGATCTCGTCGAGGAACAAGGTGCCGCCGTCGGCCAGTTCGAAGCGGCCGACGCGATCCGTCTTGGCGTCGGTGAACGCGCCCTTGACGTGCCCGAACAGCTCGCTCTCGAACACACCCTCCGACAGGCCGCCCGCGTTCACCGTCACCATCGGACGCGTGGCCCGCATCGAGGCGGCGTGGAGGGCTGCCGCGACCACGCCCTTGCCGGTGCCATTCTCTCCCGTCACGAGCACGTTGGCATCCGACGGGCCGACGCGCGCGATCATCTGCAGCACGGGCTGCATGGCGGGCGCCTGGGCGATGAGGCTCGTGGGGACCTGCTCGCGAAGCGCACGGTTCTCGGCCTCGAGTCGCTGCCCGCGGCGCAATGCCCGCGACAGTTCGGCCTGCGTGCGGACGATCGCCAGGAGGCGCTCGTTGTCCCAGGGCTTCTGGACGAAATCCCGCGCTCCGCGGCGCATCGCCTCGACCGCGATGTCCACGGAACCCCACGCAGTCATCACGACGATGGGCGGCGCGGCGTCAACAGTCTGGAGCCGGGTAACCAGGTCCAGGCCTTCACGACCCGACGTCGTGTCGCGCGCGTAGTTGAGATCCATGAGCACGACGTCGAACTCGCGGTGCTCGATCGCGTCGAGAATTCCGGCGGGAGAGGCGACCGTCTCGAGTTCCCAGCCCTCGCCCTTCAGGAGGAGCCGGAGGGCCTCGAGCACATCGGCCTGGTCATCCGCGATCAGGATGCGGTGTCGGAGAGAGTCGGTGGGTGTCATGGCGCGGATGTGACGATATGCGTTTGGACCCCAGCACACGTCTCGTCAGTCTTCGACCACCCAGCCGTCGCGGAGCTGAATCACGCGGTCGCCGTAGGAGGCGTTGGTCTCGGAGTGGGTGACCTGGATGATGGTTGTGCCCTCGCGGTTGAGTCGCTTGAACAGCTCCATGATCTCCTTGCCCTGCGCGGTGTGCAGGTTGCCGGTCGGCTCGTCGGCGAGGATCACCTTCGGGCTGGCGACGACCGCGCGGGCGACCGCGACCAGTTGCTGCTGTCCGCCGGAGAGCTGACTGGGGTAGAGGTCCTTCTTGCCCACGATCTGGAAGCGGTCCAGGACGTCGCAGACGATCGACTGGCGGTCGTTCTTCTTGACGTCGCGATAGGAGAGCGGGATCTCCAGATTCTCGTAGACCGTCAGGTTGTCCAGCAGGTGATAACTCTGGAAGACGAACCCCATGTACTGCTTGTGCAGCGCGGAGCGCGCCTTCTGGTTCAGCGTGTGGACCGGCTGGCCGACAAAGTCGTATTCGCCGCTCCATGCGCTGTCGAACATGCCTATGATGTGGAGGATCGTGGACTTGCCGGCGCCCGACGGTCCCATGATCGAGACGAACTCCCCGTCGCGGATGTCGGCCGACACGCGGCGGAGGACATACGAGCGGCTCACACCGTGCTCGTAGAACTTCTCGATGTGGCGCAGTGCGATGATCGGGGTCACGCCGTGGTCGACTCCATGCTTTCCTCGACCACCTGGCCGTCGAAGAGGTGGATGTTGCGATCGGCGTGGCGCGTGAACCGCGGGTCGTGCGTGACCATGCAGATGGTCGCACCCTGCCGGTGCAGTTCGCGCAGCAGGTCCATGACCGCTTCGCCGTTTCGCGAATCGAGGTTGCCGGTGGGCTCGTCTGCGAGCATGATCAGCGGGTTCCCGACCAGGGCCCGGGCGACCGCTACGCGCTGCTGCTGACCGCCCGAGAGCTGGCTGGGCAGGTGACGGGCGCGGTGGGCCATGCCCACTTTCTCGAGCGCCTCGTTGGCGCGGGTCTTGCGCTCGGCGGACTTCATGCCCCGGTAGGTGAGGGGAAGTTCCACGTTCTCGAACACGGTGAGATCGCCGATCAGGTTGAAGCTCTGGAAGATGAACCCGATCTCGCGGTTCCGGATCCGCGCGCGTTCCGCCATGTTGAGGTTGGCCACCGGCTGTCCGTTCAGCGTGTAGGTGCCACCGGTCGGGGTATCCAACAGGCCGAGGATTGACAGGAGGGTGGACTTGCCGCAGCCCGACGGTCCGGCAATGGACACGTATTCGCCCTTGCGAATATCCATGTGGATGCCCGACAGGGCGTGCGTCTCAACTTCGTCGGTGTAGAAGATCTTGGTGACGCCTTCGAGTTGAATGAGCGGTTTCTCCGTTCCGTTGCCGTTCATCGTGCCTCCAGAAATTCTGTGCCTGTTCGTTTCAGCGTGCGCGGACAGCATACCGGCGCGCATGCTCACGTGGCCGAAAGATTTCTTTACTTGAGTCGAATCCGGTCGAAGGCGTCGTACTGGGACATGTCGGACAGGATGACCTGGTCCCCCTGCTTCAGCCCCGCCTTCACTTCCACCGTGTTGACCGACGTCTTGCCGATCGAGACTTTCGTGCGCGTGCAGGTGACGCCATCCTCGTCAAGCTTGAAGAGGCTGATGACGCTCTGCTCCTGCCCGTAGGTGGGGCGACCGACGTAGAGGATGTCGTCCAACCGCTCGAGTTCAATCGTACCGTCCACGCTCAGATCCGGTCGCGCCCCCTTCGGCAGTTCCCCTTCCAGCGCGACGTCCACCGTGACCGTGCCGTTTTGCACCGCGGGGTCGATGCGCGACACGTGGCCGGGGATCATGCCGTTGCGCGTGTCCACCGACGCCGTCTGCCCGATCACGATGTCCTTGGCCTGCGTCTCCGCGATCTTCAGCTGCGCCTTGAGATGGCGCTGGTCGGCGACCCGCGCCAGGTTCGTTCCGGGCCCGACCTGCTGGCCCACGTCCACCGGGACCTGCTGCAGCATCCCGGCGATGCCCGCGCGCACGTGGAGCTGGCTTACCTGGCTGCGCCGCAGCGCGAGCAGCGCCCGCAGCCTGTTCACCTCGGCCTGCTGCACCGCGAGGCGCGACTGCGCCGAATCCCGCATCGACGTGTACCGCTTCTGCTCGATCTGGTCACGGACGCCCAGGTTGTCCGACCGCACCTGAGAGAGCCTGCTGGTCAACGACGAGACGAGGCCTTCCTTCGCCAGTTGCCCATCCGCTTCTGCCTGGAGCTTGGCCTGCCGGTAGTCGGCCGTGACGGCGTTCGCCCCGGCCTCCTGTGCCAGCAGGTCGTTGGCGACCGTCACCTGGAGGTTCTTGTACTGGGCTTCCGCGCCGTTCAACTGCTGCTCGGCCTCGAGCAACGCCTGCGACTGGTTCGGGTTGATGAGTTCGAGGATGACGGTGTCGGGCGTGACCGGCGTGCCGGGATACACGACGATCCGCTCGACGCGGCCGTCGGTCGCCGCAGGGATCCACCGGATCTCCTCGGGCACCAGCGTGCCGAGGCCCCGAACCTGGCGCACCATCGGCCCCCGCTTGACGGTGTCAAGCCAGGCCGTTCCGCGTTCGACGGTGGGAGCAGCCGGCTTGAGTCTGGAGAGCGCGACCGTGATGAGGGCAATCCCGATCAGCGCCCCCACACCGATAATGATGCGGCGGATCTTCTTGTTCCTGGCGACGCTTGACGGACGCTGAATATCCATGCTCGATAGCCTTAGACGTGTATGGGCGCGAAAAAGGTCTTTGCCCCTGCGTGCCGAACCTCGCGAACCAGGGTTGTCACGTCCCACTGAATGGCCAGAAACGTGCCAGAACGACTGGAGCCTGCAAATGATTGATTCCGTGCGAGTTGCTGAATAAGCATTTGCGGCAAATTGCCGGCTGGCTGTACCCCGACGAACTGACCTGTCCCAGAAGCGAACACTTTCGCGGCGTCACGGCGGTCCGACTCCCGACTCCTATTTCTTCAGCTTGAACGTGGCGGGGACGGCCATCTCGTCGGCCGACACGGTTGTTGACACGCTCATGACGCTGTGGGTGGACGTCATGAAGGTCACGCGCGTGTCGGTGTCGGGGGACGCATTGGGTGCCGCCCCCTCGGTCGGCTTCGGCTCTTCCTTCTTCCGGCCGAAACGGCCCAACATCCCGCCGATGGCCCCGGCGGGCGAGTCGCTGCCCTCCTTGTCCTGCTTCTTCGCGGTGGCGGCCTGTTCCTTCGTCTGAACGGTCTGGACGGTCATCACCGTTTCAATCGCGGTTCCGTCCATGTTCACGTTTTCACTCTGGAGCCTGGCCATCCCTGCCTTCAGCCCGGGATACATTGCGAACGCCTGCACGAGCTGATCGGCGGACGGCATCACGGCGTTCTCCGCCATCTTCTTCGCGTAGCGCACGTCGAAATCGGTGAGTTCCTTCATTGCCGTCACGCGCGGGGCCAGCCAGGAGTCCACGGTCATCAGCATCCCGCCCGCCTCGTCCAGCGTCTTGCCCTTCTCGTGCGTCGAGATCGTCATGATCACCTGGCGGGTGTTGAAGAGGTTGATCGTCCGCTTCTGCCCGGTGTCCTTGACGGCGAACTCGATCTCCATCTCCTTCTGGTTCGGGTCCTTCTTCTCCTCGCGCGCGCGCTGCTTGCTGGCGTTCTCTTCGGCCTTCGCGGCCGCTTCCTGCATCCGCTGCTTCATCTCGGCGAACGTGGTCACCCGATAGCTCTTGTCGCGGATGTTCAGTTCGTAGATCTTCTCCTCGGCGAGATCGACGATGGTCGCGCTGTCGTCGGTGGCCGTGAGCTTGCGGTCCCCCTTCACCGACACGGTCCTCACGACCCCTTCCTTGGTCGCCTTCCCACCGAACATCCCCATCATCCGACCGAGCACCCCCTCGAACTTGAGCTGTGACTTCTCGGTCGTCTTCACATCCGCCCCTGCTGCGGCCGCGGTCACCAGCAGTCCCGTCAACGCGAGCGCCACCCCGAATCGTAGGCGAATCATTTCAGTTCCTTTCCCTTCAACGAACGTGCGGCCTCTCCCGCACGCAGCACCATGCCTCGGCGGCAGAAGGTCGATCGGTATATTACCAAAGAGCCGTGCGCGTTGCCGGCCACAGGCCGTGAGGCGGCGGACGCGGCCCGGTCCACGTCTGCCTCTCTCGTCTGGCCGGCGGCTGCCCGCTGTCAGCGACAGGTGCCGCCCTGGGTTGTGAAGATCGTCTTCAGCGCGGGATCGGCGATCTCGAGGATCTCGAATCTCTCGTAGCCCCACGCGGATCGCTGCACGGCCCAGAATAGTTTGCCGTCGAGCCGGAACGATCCGAGCACCATCGTGTAGACGAGCCCCTCCCGCTTGTTGTCGGACAGCGTGACGGTCGCGAGGACCTTCGGGGGAGCCTGCGGATCGAGTACGACATACCCGACGGAGTAGGTCAGCAGCTCGGAAGGGAAGCGGGCGCGGAAGCGGGGGTAGCGCTTGACCCCTTCGAAATAGAGCTGTGTCGTGCCGGGCCTCGGTCCCGGGGATCGGAACAGGATTTCGAGCGTGAAGGCACTCTTGGCGCGCTGCGGTTCGGTGAACGGGGGATCGAAGCGGGCGCCGGCCATGAGCGTCGTTTCGGCCTCCGTGACTCGCGCGGCGACCGCCCCCGCCACCGTCTTCCAGTCGGCCGACTGTGCCTCGAGGATGTCCACCGGCTCGATGAGCACGTCGCCGGCCGTGGCCAGACCGTCCTTGGGATACGGCTGGATCTCGGGCGGAACGGGAGGTTCGACAGAGGAGTAGTCGGTCTGCAGACCGACATGGGGCTGGCATTCCGCCGTGAAGTTGACGGGGCTCTTGACGTGAATGACCTGGCTCTCGCCGCGCATCGGCCACGCGGTCCACGTGCTCGCCCGGCGTTCCCGCAGCCACCAGTCCCCGGGCGAGTCCTTCAGCGAGATTGGGATGTCCTGGCGACGGCCCGGGGCAGGCCACGGGTTCACCCATCGGGCACCGTCATGGCTGGCAAACGGGATGACGATGCCATCGCGGCGGAGGACCGCGAGGGTGAACGACGCGCCGCTGGTGGCGCGGGGCTGGGCACTCGGGCCCGGGTCGCTCAGCACGAGGACGACCGGCGTGACCACGAGCACGACGAGGCCGACCACAATCGTTCGCACGACGTCCCTCATTTCGATCGGCGTGTTGTCATCATCTTGACGGCGCGGCGGGCCACGTCCCTACCTGTCATCGAATTTCCGGCCGGCGTCGAGGTTGTCGAAGTTCAAGATCGCGTTGAACACCAGCGAATAGCTCCCCTTCGTCTCTCCGCGCCACACCGGGTTCGGCGAGAAGAGAATGACGTGTCCCTTGCTCAGCGGGACGTCGATCACCGCCGGACGCTGCGCGATCTCGCTGCCGCCATCGAGCAGCCCGGACACGAGCAGGTCGCGCGCGTCGCTGTAGCGGAGAATGACGCGGGGCCGCTGCTGCACCGGGATCACGTTGATGCCGTTGCGTAACTGTTCGTCGGTGACCGGAGTGGCCTGCCACGGCTCGACCTTGGGATCGGCGGGCGGTTCCTGGAACACGCGCCCTTGCGGCATGTCCGGGTCGTCCACGGTGCCCCGGCCCGTGGGCCGACCGGTGTCGCCTCCAAATCGGCCGCCGCGGCCGCCGAGTGTGTTGCTCACGGACAGGATCACGCCCTCTGACAAGTAGACGGACAGATTCTCGTCGTAGCCGTAGGCGATCGGGCTGGCCAGATCGACGAATCTGGAGCGGACGACCGCGCCCGGGGCCTTCAGCCGCTGGCTGCGCTGCAGCGCGACGCCCTGCGTCAGGCCATAGGTCACCGCGAGGTCGGTGGTATCGTCCGTGGTGATCAGCAGGCCGCCGTTCCGGACGAATCCCTCGAGACGTGCGACGCCCTCCCAGCCGAGGCCGGGGCGCATGTCGTCGGTCGAGTCCTCGTTGCCGATGTTGGGTGTCAGCTCCGTCTTTTTCCAGGGGAGGGGATTGCCCCACATCGGCATGCCGGCGACCACCTGCTGGGCGCTGCGGCCGACAGGCGGGAACAGGATCACGTCGTACTTGGCATTCAGGTTCGGCGTCCTTGCCACCGTCTGGGTGCTGATGTAGTCGTACGGGATCTTCAGGTTGTCGAGCGCCAGTCGCCACCAGCCCTCGTCCTGCGTGCCCAGCCACGTGTGAACGTAGCCGATCCGCGGCACTTTCACCTGATGCGTCTTCACCGTCGGCGCCGACGCCAACGCGTGGACCTGGAGCCCGAGTTCTTCGGCCACCTTCCGGATGTCCGCGGCCTGGCTTCCCTTCAGCAAGAAGCTGCCACGGTTGAACTTGTGCCCTGCCGCTTCGAACGGTTCTTCGGCCGCCTCGAACGCCACGTCCTTCAGCCGATAGCGCAGGGCGATCAGTCTCGGGTCGGTGTCGTGGTTGACCGCGTAGACCGTGCCCAAGCCGTTCACCGTGCCCTGGGCCTTCACCTCGCCCTTGACCGGCTGCATGGCCGCCTCGAGCACCTTCGCGTCGGTCACGCGCACGACCTGCACGTTGAACAGCTCGCCAAACGTCCAGCCGGTGTCGTCGTACGGGTTCTTCTGTGGGTCGCTCGGGCTCCAGTACTGGTAGTCGAGCAGGGCATCCGCGATGCGGCTGTAGGGCTGGTCCATCCGCACGATGAAGGTGCCGGCCGGGAACTGCCGGATCTCGGGCGCCTTCTCGTCCTTCTTCTGGTCGGCCGGTTTCCCCTGGTCGTTCCCGGGGGCATCGTCAGACGGACGGCTGGATTTCTTCTTCGCGGGCAGCGTCACGGTAAACGGCGCGGTGGCGCGAGAGATCTCGCAACGCTGTGTCTGGAGCACGCGGAGCAAGTCGGCCTGGAGCCCCGCATGGGGATCGTCGGCAGGGAACACGTACGCCGCGGGGCCTTCGGTCTTCGCCTTCAGCACGGACCGCTTGGCTTTCAGGTAGAAGTTCTTGAGGAACAGTTTGTTGTTGGCGGCGTAGTAGGACAGCGACGTCAGCAGGCCCGTCTGCGTGTAGTTGTTGTTGTTCCGCTGCGACCACATCGCCTTGGGCAGCGGCGGATTCTGGCGATACCAGGTTCGGGCGTACTCGCCCGGACGCAGGGTCCGCTCCACGGTGTCGGCGCCGCCGTTGCCAAACGTCTCGTACAACCGGCTCGTCCCGTTGTGCATCGCGGCGATGAACATCAGGTACCCGGGCGACCAGGTGTCGAATTGCCCGTGGGCAAAGGCGCCAGGCATGCCGAACTTGGTCATCTCCGACATGTTGTTCCAGCCGAGCAGTTGCCACTCGTCGGCCAGGATCGGGTCCACCCACGCGTTGTAGGGGCCGTCACCGACGGTGTTGTCGTAGAGGTAGGGCACGGACTCGTGCAGGTCGTGCAGCAACTGGACGTTCTGATCCACGAAGAAGTTGATCACGTTCTTCGTGAGGGCCAGTGTTGCGCCCATCGCGTCCCGGTTGTTGTCGTGGACGAGGTACTTGCCCCAGTAGATAAGCGGCGGCCAGTTGTCCTTCGGGTGGGCCAGGTGCCAGTTGTAGATGTCCGCCTGGCGGTCGCGCCCATCCACCTCGACTACTGGCGTCATCATGGTGATGACGTTGCTGCGAATGGCCTTGATGTAGGGCGCCTCGTCCACCGCGAGGCGGTATGCCAGCTCCATCAGGGCGGTCGGTGAGCCGGTTTCCGGCGAGTGCAGCGCCCCGGTGATGTAGTAGATGGGCGTCGAGGCTGCGACCAGGCGGTCCGCTTCCGCATCATCGAGCTTGATGGTTCGCGGGTCCGCGAGTTTGGCCAGGCGCGACGTGTTCTCGCCGAGCCGAGCGATCAGCGCCGCGTCGGCAATCGCGACCGCGATCATCTCGCGGCCTTCCTCCGACTTGCCGACCGATATCACCTTCACCCGAGGGCTGGCCTTCTCCAGCATCCGCATGTATTCGTGGATCTGGGCCGAGTAGGGGAGCTTGCCCGGTGCTCCCGCGATGTCCCCGATGATCGCCCTGGGGGTTGGAACCGTTTTCGACGCCGGGAGATAGTCCACGAGAGGAGACAGGAAGTAGGGCGCGGTGGTGTATTCCTTGATCTTCTTCGTGTAGTCCTCGTCCACCGGCTGCTTGGGATCCGGGGCCCACTTGGACTGCTGAGCATTCAGGAAACCACCGGCCGCCAGCGCCAGCAAGCCGGCAAGCAGGAGTCGGATACTGAAGTTTCGGGTCATCGTGCTCCTCGCGCGGGGGGCGGTTATGGGACGGTACCGTGTCCCAGATTCTACTACAGGGTCGTGGTGCGGAAACGGCTGGAGGCCTGGAGCCCGGCAAGTGAAGGCCCGGCTAGCGCTTCGGCGCGCCAATCAGCGACTGGCGCGCGTGTGCGGGACGGACACTCGTCCGCACACAAGGGTAATCGGCGCCTCTCGCGCCCGGGGACCGCGTCCCGTGAGCCCGCGCGCACAACCTACCGTACTGCGCAAGCGCAGGCGAACGGAAGGTTCGATGGCGCCCCCCGAGCAGCGCTCAGCGATCAGGCGGCTGAGACCCGCTCGTTGAGATTCAGCCGGTGTAGCTTGTCGATCAGGGTGGTGCGGCTCAACTGGAGCAGCCGCGCAGCCTGGCGCTTGTTGCCGCCCGTCTTCTCGAGGCACCCCAGTCGCTCGGCGCGACGGTTGCCGAGATCAACCGGGGGC
>JADGOB010000188.1 GCA_017883185.1 Acidobacteriota bacterium | reverse complement strand
CGTCTTCAGTACCTTGTACGGCTCGGTGGACGACGGCTGTTGAGCGAGCCCGACCACGACGAGCAGGGCGATGCCCGCCGCGAGGACGACAGCAAATCGGCGTATAGAGTTTCTCCAGGAGTGACGGCGGGTATTCCGCCGCCTTGGGCGGATTCTACACCCAAGGGCGATCCAGGCCAGGATCGGAGGATGTGCCGTGGTTTGTCGATCGCCCGGCCTCGCGGCTACGATGATGAGATGGACACGACCATTGCGGCGCTGACGTCCGAGATTCGCGCCTTTCGTGACGCGCGCGACTGGCGGCAGTTCCACAACCCGAAGGAACTTGCCGTGGCGATCACGGCCGAGGCGGGTGAACTGCTCCAGCACTTCGTCTGGCAGAACCCCGAACAATCGGAACGCCGCGTCGTGGACCGCCGCGCGGAGATCGAATCCGAGATTGCCGACGTGGCCATCCTCCTCTTCGAGCTGGCCGACAACTGCGGGATCGACCTCGCGGTGGCGATGCGCGCCAAGCTGGTCCGCAACGAGGAGCGCTACCCGGTGGACAAGGCCAGAGGCTCGAACCGCAAGTACAACGAACTGTGAACGACGAGGCCCCCACGGCCCACCGCCGCCGGCCGCGCTATGCCGGCACGCACCCGCGCCGGTTCGACGAGAAGTACAAGGAGCACGCGCCGGACAAGTATCCCGACACGGTGGCGAAGGTGCTGGCCTCGGGCAAGACCCCCGCCGGCGCGCACGTTCCCGTCCTGGTCGCGGAGGTCCTGGAGGCGCTCGACCCGCGGGCCGGGGACACCGTCGTGGATTGCACCCTCGGCTACGGCGGGCACGCCCGGGCGCTTCTCCCCCGTGTGCTGCCGGGTGGGAGGCTGCTCGGGCTCGACGTGGATCCGCTGGAGCTGCCGAAGACCGAGGGCCGCCTGCGCGGCCTGGGCTTCGGGCCCGAGGCCTTCGTGGCGCGGCGGTCGAACTTTGCCGGCCTGTCCCAGGCCCTCGTCGCCGAGGGCCTGGCCGGCGCGGACTGCGTCCTGGCGGATCTCGGTGTCTCCTCCATGCAGCTCGACACCCCGGGCCGAGGCTTCTCGATCAAGACACCCGGCCCTCTCGACATGCGGATGAACCCGAATCGAGGTCACCCCGCCTCGGCCCTGCTCCGGAAGATCACCCCCGGCAACCTGGAGGCCTTGCTGGTGGAGAACGCCGACGAACCGCAGGCCCTCTGCCTGGCTGATGCCCTTGCGGGGAAGTCATTCGAGCGAACGACCGACCTGTCCGAGGCCATTGTCGCGGCCCTGTCGCTCTCGCCGGCCGCCGAAAAGGAGCGGTGCGTGCGCCGGGTGTTCCAGGCCCTGCGCATCGCCGTGAACGAGGAGTTCACGGCCCTCGACACCCTGCTGCGCCAGTTGCCGTCGTGCCTGAACCCAGGAGGACGCGTCGCGATTGTCACGTTTCACTCCGGCGAGGATCGGAGGGTGAAGAAGGCGTTCCAGGCAGGCCTGCGGGAGGGAAGCTACGTCACAATCGCCGACCAGGTCGTCCGGCCCAGCCCCGAAGAATGTCGCTCCAACCCGCGCGCCAGCGCCGCGAAGCTTCGATGGGCCCGGCGGTGATGCGCGGCGTCTTCTCCTGCGCCAAGACAGCCCCTCGGCGAGTTGCTGCTGCACCGACACGTTTCCCGGGTCGCCAGCGCTGTGCTCGAGGCTCGGGGCTCCACCGACACCCTGCGGCCCCGACTATCGCCCCTACTTCTTCACGATCTCGCCCCGGCGGTTCTTGGCCCGGCCACCCTCGGTCCGGTTGTCGGCCACCGGCTTCTCCTGGCCCCAGCCCACCGCGCTCATGCGCGTCGCAGCGACGCCGCCCTTCACGACGGCCGCCATCACCGCCTTCGCCCGCTGCTCGCTCAGCAGCTTGTTGCTCTGGGGTGTGCCGACGTTGTCGGTGTGGCCCTCCACGCTGATGGCGAGCCCGGGATTGTCCTTCAGGAGCTTGGTGATCTGCTCGACCACCGGAAGTGACTCCAACTCACATCCGCGCCAATACGCCGGGGGGCGCCCAGCGCGCGGCGCACCTTGCCTCCGACCGTGTCCACCGAGATGCTGGTTTCGACCGTCCGACTGCTGGGGTCGCGAATCCACACACCGGGCCGTAGCCGATCGCCACGAGCGCCGCCCCGGTGGTCGAGTTCCGCTGGCTGGCCACGATGAACGCGAAGACAACGGCGAAAGTCACCAGCAGGGACGCCGAGAGCTTGGCGATGATCGTGGGCGCGAGAGGCGCCTCGAGGTCGAGCAGGCCGGCGGCGGCCAGCGCCCACGCCGGACCGGCGGCGAGAATCGACGGCAGGACCGGGTAGGCCGAGCGGTAGTGGCCGTCCACGGTCCTGGCAAAGGCCGGCCGTTCAGCGAATCCGGGGATGAGTTCGACGACGCGGTCGAGCGTGAGAGTCCCCCGCGCCACGAGTTCCCGCGCCGCGAACTTGGTGGACTGCGAGTCGTAGCCGCCGATTTCACGGCCGTTGGCGTTGAGCAGCACGGCCGTCAGCACCGCCAGGGCGATGGCGGTCGAGACTCGACCTCGCGAAGCATGATTGGCCAGCGGGCACCTCAGGTTGCTTCGTGTATCACGAAGACCCGCCGGCCGCAAGCCGACGGCGTGCTTGCGTGCTTGGGGTGCACGACAGCAATGGACCGTCTGGGATTGGCTGAAATTACATGCGGAGCCCGGCGACGATGACAGAATCGTCAGCCGGCCGAACGGGGAACGCGCGGAATTGAATGGAAAACCGCGGGAGACTTGTTCGAACCGGTTGGCAGGCTTGCAGAATCTGCTCGGCAGACTTCAAGGAGACTGCGCAGGAAGCAAAGCCATCTCGGTGCCAGATTATGAACAATGTGAGGTTTTAAGACCTGACCCCAGCGTCCCCACGGGGGCCCGCTCCAGTCCGTGTGACTGGAGCGGGCACCGTGTCGAACGGCGGGCGTCCGGTCAGTTGGCCGGCAAGGGCTCCTTGGTGTCCAGCCTCGACGGGGTGAAGATCCCGAGGACGCCCTCCAGACCGAGACTCATCACGATGTTGAAGAAGAACGCCAGGAACGCGAAGAGCAGCAGTGCGCCGGACAGAGCGGCGAGGATCATGTACCCGTTGAACTCTCCGTTGACGTACAACGACCGCCGCAGCATGCCCTGCAATCCCGCCATCCCCATGAACGCACCCATGCCGATCCCGCCCAACAGGTGGGCCCAGAAATGGAAGACCGCGAGCTTCTCGCTGTACAGCTTCGCGCCGTTGGTGACGAGGGGGAAGAGCAGGTAGATGGCCGAATACAGCGTCATCGTCAGTCCCACGAGCACCGCGACGTGCACGTGCGGACCGATGATCCACTGGGTATTGTGGAGGATCCGGTTCAGGCCGAGGTCCGCCTGCATGATGCCCGCGGGCACGGCCAGCGCGAAGCCGAGCAGGCCCCCGAGCAGGAACTTCAGCGGATGCGTCATCTTCAACGGGCGCGCGCTCCAGAGCGTCACGAGCGTGATGAAGAACGCGAGCCCCTGGGTGATGAGTTCGAACGAGGTGACCATCTCGCCGGAGACCGTCTTGAGGATGCCGGGCTGCGCCTGGTCGGACATCAGGTGGTGAGACCACACCGTCCACGACACGACCATCTCCACGAACAACGCGGCGCGGGCGAAGTTCTCCATGTAGAGTTTCTTGCCCGTGATGAGCGTGGCCAGGAGGTACCAGGTTCCCGCCACGAAGATCAGCACCAGCCCGTCTGCAATGAGGTCCAGCCCCCACCAGAACCAGTTCTTGTAGAGGAGCGCGTCCACCGCGCTGTGCCTGAGGTCGTGCCCGAGCAGTGCGGCAACCATGTACACCAGGATGAGCACGCCGGTGAACAGGATGATCCCGGCGTTGAGCGCGGTGTCCACCGTGCCGCGCGCGATGGCCGCGACAGGCAGGGAGACGAGGTGCTCCTTCTTGTTCTTGGAGAAGAACGCCTGCAGCCCGCTCAGCCCCAGGGCCGAGCCGATCAGCGCGCCCGCAGGCTGCTTCGCCCATCCCGCGGGCGTGTAGGAGATGGTCTTGAAGATGTTGACGACAAACAAGACCGTCCCCACCATCACCAGGGCAATGCCCACGATGAAGAACGTCCCGCCCCAGAGACTGAACTGGGTGAAGTCCGCCGGAAGCGGCCAGTACAGCGTGTAGAGAGGCGCGTACTCGGAGAGGAATCCCGCGAACCAGAACGTGAACGTCCCGACGGCCAGCAGCCCGCAGGTCCAGTTGGCGAGCGGAATGCTCCAGAGCGGTTTCTTCATCAGGAACGGCACGAGGAAGAGAAACGTGCCGAACACGATGGCATAGGTCGACCCGAAGATCCCGACCAGGGGATGGGCCGTCATGATGGCGAAGAACTGTTGCGTGGGCACGGTCGGGATCGGCGTGATCTCGTACAGCCGCATGATCATGCCTTCGACAACCGCGAAGCCGTAGTAGACGAGTCCGACGACCACGAAGCGCAGAATCATCTTCTGCATCGGCGTGAGCGTGGCCGGCTTGAACGACTCCTGCTCGCCGTTGACGAGAGTGTGGATGAAACTCATGGATGGTCTCGCTGGAAGGTGTGAGTTCCGTTCAGGTGGCTAGCTCTTCTCGCACGATACGACGACAACGTCCTTCAGGGTCATGTTGACCCCCGCGGGGCCCGAGTACTCCGTGGACCGGATGGTGTAGACGCCGGGCTTGTCGAACTGCCACAGGATGTCGTTCTTGTGCCCCGGCACCACCTGCATCTGAAACAGCATCGAATGGTCGTTGCGGAACAGGCCGAATCCGTACGTCAGGTCTCTCGACGTCACGTTGAAGAGCACCTTGTCGTCGCAGGCGATGATCAGTTTCTCCGAGGGCAACTGGAACGTGTGCGAGGCCACACTGATGTCGAACACCTTGTCCGGCGTGATGGTCGCCCGATGCATGTCCATCGGCTTCCATGGAATGGTGTAGTAGGTGATGAAATGGAGCGAGACGCCGAGGACCACGAGGAAGGCGACGAACGAGTAGAAGAGCGCGGGCTTCACGTCGCGGCTCTCCCCCGGCTGCGTCACGCGCCTCGCAAACCAGCCCATCAACGCCATGATGGCAAGGACGTAGAACGTGTAGGCCAGGGTCTGTCCCCAAAGGACGATGCTCGAGTCAACCATGTTGATCTCTCCTCATACGGCGGGGGCACGCGTATCCTACCTCCTGGGGGCCGTTCTCTCCAAGATTGGGAAGGGGGCCCTGGCGCGCGGCTTGCCGAGAGCACCCGCGGAGGCGGACCGCGGGTGCTGTGATCGGGCCAGGCAATGACGCTTCCCGACGACGCTCGCATCCCGGAAGGCACATTGAGAGTCTTGGATGTCTCATCGAGCAGCCGCGCCCTCTTCGCCGGCGCACGCCGGCACGCCCTGTCACCGTTCTTTCACACGTCGGTCACGCCTCTGCCACGGATGCCCGGTCTATGCTGTCAGAACGTGGACGAAACGCGGAGGACAACATGAACAGGAACAGTAAGGTTCGAGTGCTCGCAGGCTTCATCGTCGTGGGGTTGCTCGCCGGCGGCGCGGCGGTCACCGTCACCTACGCCCGGCAGGGCGGCCAGCGGAAGGGGGCGATGGCCGGGCGGATGGAGATGATGCGCCGCGGGCCCATGGCCGCCATGCGCCTGGCGCAGCTCGGGCTCACCGAGCCTCAGAAAGCACAGGTGAAGGAGATCCTGCAGGGCTACAAGGAGCGGTTCAAGGCCATCCAGGCGCAGGTGGGCCCGGCGCGCAGAGAGCTGGCCAATGCCATCGAGGTTGGCAACGACAAGGAGGCCATCCGGACCGCGGCCGTCAGGCTGACCACGGCACAGGTCGATGCCGCGTTGCTGGCCGGCGAGGTTCGCAGCAAGGTGTTCGAGGTGCTGACGCCCGAGCAGAAGAAGACGGCCCAGGACCTCAAGGAGCGGGCCCGGCAGCGGATTGAGAAACTCCAGGCCCTGCGGAAGAAGCGACTCGATTTCTAGGGCCGTGGCGCCGCCGCGCCCCGGGTTCGGCCGGGCGCGGCGGCGCCCGCGCTCAGCTGACCCTTAGTGGCCCGCCGCCCAACTACGGCTGCATTCGGCCGCCGCTGCATCCCGTCCGGCTGCGTTCTCTTCTCTCGAATACTCCCGGTATTCTCGGTCATCGTGCCTGGCCGGCCGGGCGCATCGGCGTCCTCGATGCGTCGCCGCAATTAGGCGGCGGACCACTTCGCTCTCTGGCCTCGGACCTCTCGATCGGCGATGCGGCCAACGCGGCCGTGATGGGGATCGACCTGAAGGAAGGGCGCTTCGAGATCACCGGGCCTCCAGGCGCGCCCGCCGCTCGGCCAGCGCCGCAGGCATCAGCAGATCGACCAGGTCGGGCAGGCTGGCCGCGTATCGAGTGACCGGAAAACCGCCCATCGACACAATGGTCAGCGCCGGTGTCGTGGGCGCGGGTTGGACGATCGGGTTGATGTCGGAGACCAGCACCGCCAATTGACGTTCGTGAATGCGCCGGATGACGACAAGGTGCTCGGCGGACACCCGGTGGTCGTGCTCGACTACGCCTTTTGGCAGCGCCTCGGCGCCGACCGGGGCCTGGTTGGCCGCAGCCTGCTGCTGAACGGGCACCCGATGACCGTGGTCGGCGTGACGGGGCCGGAGTTCTACGGGACGGACCTGTCGCTTCGGCCGCAGTTGCGCGTACCGCTGGCGATGGCGCCGGTGCTACGCCCGAATCCGAACGACTCGACAATGATCCGTCGCGGCCACCAGTGGTTGAGAGTGATGGCGCGGCTTCGGCCCGGCGCGTCGATCGAGCAGGCGATGGCGGCGGCGGACGTGGTCTTCCGCCGCGGCAACGCAGCGCTTCTGACGGATCTGCCGGCCGGCGCCCCGGAGTCCGCTCGGCAGCGGATCGAGGCTCGCCGCCTCACCATGCGCCCGGGGCCGCAGGGTACCAACCGGATGCGGACCAGCGCCGAGCTCCCCGCTCCTCGTGCTCGGCGGCGCCACGGCCACGCTGATGCTCATCGCGTGCGCGAATCTCGCGAATCTGCTCCTGGCCCGGGGCGCGGTCCGTCAGCGCGAGATGGCGGTGCGCACCGCGCTTGGCGGCAGCCGGTGGCGCCTGGTCCGCCAGCTCCTGGTCGAGAGCCTCGTCCTCTCGGTCGCGGCGGGCGCGCTCGGCCTGCTCGTCGCGGTCTGGATGGTGGGCGTCATCCTCAGCTTCCTTCCGGCCGGCAACGCGCTCGGCTCCGACCTGGCGCCCGACCTGACGGTAGTGGCGGCGACCCGCTCGGCCGCGTGGACGCGGTCCGGCAGCAGCTGCGCGCGATCGATGTCACGCTGCCGCTCTCCGACGTCACGACGCTCGACGATCAGAT
>JADGOB010000065.1 GCA_017883185.1 Acidobacteriota bacterium | reverse complement strand
TGACGCCGTCACTTGCACCGAGCCCCCCGGTGGACGATGATGTTCACCGATTGCAGGAGCCCGACACTGCGCAGGACGTCGCCGCGGCCGGCGATGACGTCGGCGTACTTGCCGGGCGACACCGTCCCCACGTCCTTGGTCGTGGCAGGTTCGAGGAGGTACTCATGCTTCGAATGATCGCGCTCGTTATCGTCGTCGTGGCGCTTGGCAACCCGCTGGCCGCGCAGACGCCGTCAGACGTGAAGGACGGTAAGGTGGCCGTCATCGGCGAGAACCCGGGGATTCGGCTGGTGACGAAGGAGGGCTCCTCGCCGTCCACCAGCGTAAGTTTCTGGCGCGTGTTCCAGAGCCCGGCGGGGATGGGGCACGTCTGCTTCGTCACGAGCGACATCAAGGGTGACGGCCCGACGCCCGACGACATTCGCCTGGCGTTCGCAGACAACGAGAAACTGGCCGAGTACGTGGCGCTGCAGTTGATGACCGCGTTCGACAAGACCTACGGCGAGAAGCCGTTCCCCGTGCGGCGCGCGCGGTTCGAGCGCAGTGGAGACACGATGACGGCGTGGAAGGAGACCCTCACGGCGGACGGATACACGATCGAGCTGGTGTGGCGCGACTTCTACGAGCCGTTTGCCATCGAGAGCCGCGCCGGTGTGCCTCACAATCCGTACACGATCCTCTCCACGTTCATCCCGGCCAGGGCCGCGGACGTGATCATCAACGGCACGCGCGCCGCCGGCACCGCGACGCCGCGCATGCGGGGGACCCGCCAGAGCAGCAGCGCGTTCCTGGCGTTCGCGGAGACCTGGCTCAAGTAGCGCGCAGCCCCTCGGGGCGGAGCCCGGCGCTCAGCGCGCCCCGCTGATGCAGATTGGCCGGTGAGAACGGTGTAGGCTATCGCGAATTATCGGCCGGTCTGACTCTCGGAGGTCACTGATGTCGCGGAACCGTTATCCACGGATGCGCACGGCACTCGCGCCCGTGCTGGCCGCGGTGTTCGTGTCGTGGGCCGCGTTGTCGCGGCCTGCGGCGCAGGCGGCCCCGCCTGCCCCCGACCTCAAAGCGGAGCGGACTCTGGCCGCCACGATCTCCGAGACGCGGATGGTGGAGACGGTTCGACGCCTGGTCGGTTTTGGTACGCGGATGTACGGTACGCCGTCGAACCACGAGGCGGCCGCGTGGCTGGCCGGCGCGTTCAAGGAGGCGGGGCTCGAAGTGACCGTGCGCAACGATCCTCCACGGGATTGGTACCAGCCGGTGTCGTGGGAAGTTCGAACGATGGGTGCGGCCGCCGGGAGTGCAGCCGTCGTCCTGAAGACAACGTGGCCCTTTTCCGGTTCGCCGTCGGGCAAGGGTGAAGGGGAGGTGTCGATCGAGGCCGCGTCGGGTGCCGTCTGCCTCGCGTCGCGCAATCCAACCCCGGAGACGACGGCCGGATGCGTGGCGGTCCTGTTCGACGGCCGCGCCTCTGCGTCCGGGTGGCCGGGCGTAGGCCGGTTGCGCGGCACGTGGACGGTCCCGGTGTTCTCCGTCTCGCCGCGTGAATCGGGTTCACTTCGCGAGAAGGTGACGGCCGGCGAGAAGGTGCGCATCTCGTTCGCGCTCGACGCGAAGAGCGGCAACGACTCGGCAGACACCGTCGTCGCGACGCTGGCCGGCAAGGACCGTTCGAAGTACATCCTCTTCTGCGCCCACGGCGATTCCGACTCGGGCGGGCCGGGCGCCAACGACAATGCCTCGGGGGTGGCCATCGTGCTCGAGATCGCGCGCACCGCGGCCGCCGCGATCAAGGCGGGCAGGATGAGGCAGCCGGCGTGGGACCTCCGTTTCGCGTCGTGGGGCGGCGAGATCTCCTCGACCCGCGAGTACCTGGCGTCGATGGACAAGGAGGCGTCCCGACTCCAGGCCGTGTTCAACTACGACCAGTCCGGCTTCGGCTCGTCGAAGGAGGCGCTCTATGTCGAGCCGGACGACGTGGCGGTGAACCATGCGGTCATCACGCTGGTGCGCGGGGTGATGAAGGACCACCTGGGTGCCCGCGGGTTCCCGGAGCGTGGGGCGAGCGTGAAGTCCCAGGGCGGGACCGACTCGTACGTGTTCCAGAACACCCGGACGCCGGGCGCGCCGCTCTATCCGTCCGTCACCCTGTACACCTCCGCCTGGGACAGGGAGCGGACGCTGCCGGTCACCGAGGGCTTCCCGCCGCTCAATTGGTATCAAGGGGAGAAGCCGGGGATGATCACCGTGGACGGCGACGCGTTCTATCACTCCGCGGGCGACACCCCGGCGAACACCACCGACAACGAGCCGTCGAACATGGGATGGTGCGCGCGCGTCGGGCTGGTGAGCGCGCGCCGCCTGATGGGCCAGCGGTAGTCCCTTTCTGCTTTTCCCTGCAAGATACCCGGGCGGTTGCCCTCGAACTCCGCCCGCCCCCCGAGTTACATGGTCACTGACCCTCACAGAAGCCCGTGGTGCGCCAGCGTGGTGTGCGCAGCCCTGCTGCTCACCAGCGATCCATCGGGCGTACGTTGGAGTGGCGAAGTACGCCCTCGGGACGGTGGACGGGCTCACCGTCGGCTTCCCGCAGGGCTGGAACGATGCGATCGGCTATAAACCGTTGGTGCGGTAGAGAGCAGCCCTAACGGGGCCAGGTTCTGAACTTCTCGCAGGCTCGCCTGGCCCCCTGGAATCAGGGCTAGCGCCCGCTGTTCTGCTTTGCCGTTCGCCGGCAATCGGGGCACAACATCGGCACGATGTCCCGCACAACGGGATGGGTGTCCTCGAGGGACTTCCAGCCGGACAGGATGAGCCTGTCGATCTCCTCGTGGACCACGAAGATCTGGCACTGAGCGCAACGACCTTTGACCATCGGCTCATCTACTTTCTTTGAAAAGAGGTCCCGACCCTCTGAATCCCACTCTGCTCCTTTAGACGCCCGGAGCGGCCAGCTGGCTTCAGCCAGCGCAGAGGGGCCGAGACTCATTCAATGAATTACAGAATTGTAACACAAGTCCGCTTTCGGCGAAAGCCCCGCCCAGCGTCCGACGAGCGCCTGCACCCGACTCGACGCTGGGATTGCCCGAGGTCAACGTCGATTCGCGAGTCTCCACCACCAACTGACCCTCCTTCGCGCATATCGCCGCCGAAGCCGACTTGGCACGTCTTTGTGGTCGCCAGGCGCGCTGACACGCGGCCCGCTGCCCCAACCCTCGCATCGTGGAGGCCGGCTCTGCTATCGTTAGCAGAGGCGAACCCGCGGGAACCAAGACAATCAGCAGGAGGGGACATGCGTACTGACGCCGTGCCGGTGATCGCGTTGACAGTGCTGTTCGGAATCGGGGCCCTCGCGCAGCAGGCGCCCCAGACACCACCGGCTGCCCAGGGCCAGCAGGCGCAGGCGCCGCGCCGGGCGGCAAGCCCGGCCGGGACGGCCGCCACGCAGGTGGGCGGCCAGTGGACGCAGGACAAGCCGGAGGCTGCGCCCCGCTACACGGGCGGCAAGTGGATCGAGGTCACATACAGCCGGCCAGTCCTTCGAGGGCGGAAAGACATCTTCGGTGCGGGCGCGGACTACGGCAAGACGGTCAATGCTGGCGCGCCGGTCTGGCGCGCGGGCGCGAACCAGACCACGCGCTTCATGACCGAGGTCCCGCTGGTGTTCGCCGGCAAGACGCTTCCGGCGGGCGAGTACAGCGTGTTCGTCGAACTCAAGCCGAACAACTGGACGTTGATCTTCTCGAAGCAGCCCTATCAGCAGAAGTACGACACGAATGAGAAAGCCGCCACGTGGGGATCTGATAACTACAACCAGGCGAACGACGTGCTCCGTGTCCCGATGACCGCCGGCACCTCGACGTCCTCGGTGGAGCAGTTCACGATTGGCTTCGTGGACATGACCCAGGCGGGCGGCAAGCTTGCGATGTGGTGGGAGAAGACGGTCGCCACCGTGCCCTTCACCGTTGGGTCGTAGGTCGCTATGCGGGTCTCGTGGCTCTTTGGCGGGAGTCGATCTCCCGCCGCCCTGGGGCTTGCCGCCCTGGTTGTCGGCCTCGCCGCCGGGATTGGCGTCTCGGCGGCGCGGTCCGACACGCTCAACGCGCTCGCGGGCATCGTCGAACCTCTGGGCATCGTCTGGGTGAACGCCATCCGGATGATCCTGGTTCCGCTTGTCGTGTCGCTGCTGATCACGAGCGTCACCGGCTTTTCCGATGTCCGGTCTCTCGGGCGCCTTGGGGCCCGCACGATAGCGCTGTTCACCCTCTTCCTGGCCGGCGCCGCGGTGTTCTCGGCGCTGGTTGGCCCGCCCCTCTTCAGCCGGATGGAGATTCCGCCGGAAGTGAGCGCGGCGCTTCGCGCGCAGGCGCAGGCTTCACCGCCTGCGGCGACGCCGGAGTTGCCCACGCTCCGCGGGTTCATCGTCGGCCTGGTTCCGACCAACCCGATCCGTGCGGCCGCCGACGGGGCGATGCTCCCGCTGATCGTCTTCACGCTGCTGACGATCGCGATGAGCTTCAGCAATCCCGGCATCCCGAGCGGCGGCCTGTTCGTGGTCACCGCCCCGGTGATGCTGAGCGCCGGCCTGCCGCTCGAGGGGATCGGCCTGCTGATCGCCGCCGACTCGATCCCCGACGTGTTCGCGACCGTCGTCAACGTCACGGGAGACCTGGGCGTGGCCGCGATGGTGGCAGACACCACCGGCAGCACGTAATCCTCGTCTCCCAACCTCTGCACGTCATTCTTCTTCCGCACTTCCCAGGAAGGTCTGTGATGAGAACACGCGCGACGATGGCTCTTCTCGGTGTCGTCATGCTCGCCGTCGGTCTGGCTGCCCAGGTTGCCAGGAAGCCGGCCACGTTTGCTGACTTCGGCAAGTGGGAAACGCTGGCGTCGACCGGGAGCCGCGGCGGGTTCTCCCCGGACGGGCGGTGGATCGCCTACGCCATCAACCGTTCGAACCGGGACAACGAGTTGGTGATGACCAACCTCGCAGACGGGACGAAGAAGGTAGCGGCCTTCGGCGCGCAACCAGTCTTCTCGTCGGATTCGAAGTGGGTCGCCTACAGCATCGGCCAGTCGGAGGCCGACCAGGAGAAGCTCAGAAGCGAACAGAAGCCGGTCCAGAACAAGATGGGCCTGCTGAACATGGCGACGGGCGAGACGACAACGGTCGATGCCATCGAGTCGTTCGTCTTCAGCCCCGATGGCGCGTCTCTCGCGCTGCGGCCGTACGGGCCGGAGGCTGCGACGGGCGGAAGTGGCGGTGGAGCATCGCCCGGCGGCGCGCGGGGCGGTGCGCGTGGTGGGGCGGACGCAGCTGCCTCGGCGGAGGAGCGGCCGGGAACCGCGCTGATCGTCCGCGATCTCGCGACCGGCCGCGACATGACCTTCGGTAACGTCTCGCAGTTCGCCTGGCAGGACGCCGAGCGCGGACACCTGTTGGCGTTCGCCATCAGCGCGGCGGGGAAGATCGGCAACGGGCTCCAGTTGTTCGATCCCGCCACGGGTGTGCTGAGGGTGCTCGATTCGTCTCCGTCAATCTACACGGGTCTCGCGTGGCGCAAGGACGCCGCAGACCTGGCCGTGCTCCGCGCGAAGACCGACGAGAAGAAGGACGGCTCCATCTACACCGTGATGGCCTGGACCGATCTCGGGAAGGCTGAACGCGCGCGGAGCTACGACCCGGCCGCCGACACGTCGTTCCCGGCGGGGATGCGAACCGTCTCGTTCCGCCGGCTCGCCTGGTCGGACGACGGCCGGACGCTGTTTCTCGGCCTCGGGAGGTGGGACGACAAGATCGAGCCGGCGGGACGCGGCGGCAGGGGAGCCGGCCCGGTGGTGGACGCGGCGTCCACGGTTGAGATCTGGCACGCCAACGACATCATCGTGATGCCGAAGCAGAAGATCGACGCGGCCTCCGATCGCCGCCGGAACCTGCTGGCGGCCTGGCATCTGGACACCGGGAAGCTGGTGCCGCTCGCCAGGGACCTGGCCACCGAGCAGGTGACGCCCATTCGCCGGACGACGCTGGCGTATGTCGCCGAGTGGTCGAAGTATGCGATGAACCGCACGATCGGCCGGCCCGCCGCCGACCTGTCGCTTCTCGACATCGCGACTGGCGCGCGCACCCCGCTGCGGCCGGCCATCAACGACCGCTTCGTCTCGGCGGGGCCCGCCGGCAGGTACCTGCTGTTCATCGAGGGGGATCACTACTGGACGATCGACCTCGCGACCCGCGCCATCACGAATGTCACGAAGACCATCCCGACGACGTTCATCGACAAGGAATCCGACCAGACGAGCCCCCAGAAGCCGCCCTTCGGCGTCGCGGGCTGGACGAAGGACGATAGGACGGTGCTGCTGTACGACAAGTACGACGTGTGGCAGGTGGCGAGCGACGGGTCGAAGGCCGAGCGGTGGACCAACGGCGCCGCCGAGCAGGTGAGGCATCGCCTCGCGCGCCTCGATCCGGACGAGGAGTGGATCGACCAGGGCAGGCCCGTGTACTTGAGCGTGTTCGGGGAATGGACGAAGAAGTCGGGATTCGCGCGCCGCGAGCCTGGCGGAAGCGTGACGCGTCTCGTGTGGCTCGACAGGGGAGTGGGACCTCTGGCGAAGGCGAAAAACGCCGACGTCTACGGCTATGTCGCGCAGGACTACGACGACTCGCCCGATCTCTTCGTCGGCGGCGCCGACCTGAAGGACGCGAAGCAGGTGACGAAGACCAACGCGTTCCAGGGCGACTACGCGTGGGGCCGCAGCGAGTTACTGGAGTACAAGACGGCATCGGGACGCCGGCTCCAGGCGTCTCTGCACTACCCGGCGGGCCACGAGCCTGGCCGCAAGTACCCGATGATCGTCTACAACTACGAACTGCTGTCGCAAAACGTGCACCGCTACGTGGCGCCGTCCGATCGCGAGTACTACAACATCAGCGTCTTCACGAGCCAAGGCTACTTCGTCCTGCAGCCCGACATCGTCTTCACGCCCAGGAAGCCCGGACCCTCCGTGATCGAGTGCGTGACCGCCGGCGTGAACAAGGTCATCCAGTTGGGGATGGTGGACCCGAAGCGGATCGGGGTCGTCGGCCACTCGATGGGTGGATACAACACCAGCATTCTCGCCACGCGCACGAACGGCATCTTCGCTGCCGCAGTGGCGGGTGCCGCGATGACCGATCTGGTGAGCTACTACGGCGACCACCACTGGAGCTCCGGCATCGCGGAGACCGATCACATCGAGACGGGGCAGGAGCGGATGGTCGTGCCGCTCTACGAGGACCTGCAGGCGTACATCGACAGCTCGGCCGTCTTCAACGCGCACAACATGACGGTGCCGCTGCTGCTCGAAGTAGGCGATTCGGACGGCACCGTCGCATGGCACCAGGGGATCGAGCTGTACAACATCGCCAGGCGCGCGCGGAAGCAGGTGGTGATGCTGGCCTACATGGGCGAGGATCACGGTCTGCGGCAGAAGAAGAACCAGGCGGATTACCAGCGCCGAATCCTCGCGTGGTTCGGGCACTACCTGAAAGGCGAGCCGGCGGAGCGCTGGATCACCGAGGGGCAGTCGTTCCTGGAACGGGAGGCCGAGATTCGCCGGGACGCGGCGAAGAAGTAGAAGCGGGCGCGGGAGGGACGTGGGGGAAACGTGGGGCTTGAGGTCCCTGCCCGGAGCGTGTCACACTCCATGGGTGATATGGCGGGCCGGTCGGTGGCCCGGTTCCTTTTCACGAGGACCGCAATCATGAACAAAGAAATCGTCGACCTGCTTGGTGACAAGGCCTCGGACCTGCTCGAGCACGAGTGCAAGACGGTGTCGAAGGACCTGCTGCACCTCCCAGGGCCGGACTTCGTGAGTCGGATCTGGTCGCACTCCGACCGGAACAACCGGGTGCTCGGCAACATTCAGCGGCTGTTCTCGATGGGCCGGCTGGCAGGTACCGGCTACTTGTCGATTCTGCCGGTTGACCAGGGAATCGAGCATTCGGGCGGCGCGAGCTTCGCCAAGAACCCGATCTACTTCGACTCCGAGAACATCGTGAAGCTGGCGGTCGAGGGTGGCTGCAACGGCGTCGCTTCGACGTTCGGTGTGCTCGGCACCGTGGCGCGCAAGTACGCCCACCGGATCCCGTTCATCGTGAAGATCAACCACAACGAGCTGCTGACGTACCCGAACAAGTTCGATCAGATCATGTTCGGAACGGTTCAACAGGCGGCCGACATGGGCGCGGTCGCAGTGGGCGCCACGATCTACTTCGGGTCCGAGGAGAGCGGCCGGCAGATTGTCGAGGTCGCGCAGGCGTTTGCCCTGGCTCACGAGATGGGGCTGGCGACGGTGCTCTGGTGCTACCTGCGGAACCCACAGTTCAAGAAGGACAAGGACTATCACGTGGCCGCCGACCTCACGGGTCAGGCGAATCATCTCGGCGTGACGATCCAGGCCGACATCATCAAGCAGAAGCTGCCGGAGAACAACGGCGGGTTCAAGGCGCTCAACACCGGTGGCTCGAGCTACGGGAAGCTGGACGAGCGGATCTACACGCAGCTCACGACCGACCACCCGATCGACTTGACCCGCTACCAGGTGGTGAACTGCTACATGGGCCGCGCGGGGCTCATCAACTCCGGCGGTGCATCGGGCAAGAACGACTTCCGCGACGCGGCGGTCACGGCGGTCATCAACAAGCGCGCCGGTGGCATGGGCCTCATCTTGGGCCGCAAGGCGTTCCAGCGCCCGATGGCCGAGGGCGTAAAGCTGGTCAACCTGATTCAGGACGTCTACCTGGACACGTCGATCACGGTGGCGTAGGGATGGCTAGTGGCCTGCCCTGAGCGAGCGAAGCGAGTCGAAGGGCCAGCCTGCCCTGAGCCAGCGAAGCGAGTCGAAGGGTGGCCACATGAGCCACAGAACCTGGGCCAACGCCACTCATCAGACCCTTCTCTGGTTGCGGGGGATGCCGATCGAGCACGATCTCGGTGTCTACCGCCGCGTCGTGGCCCGTATCGAGGCGATCGACGCGTCGTCCCTGTCCGACAGCGACATGGCCGGGCGAGCGGCGGGCGTCCGCGATCGGGCGCGGGACGGTGATTCCCTCGATGACCTCCTCCCTGAGCTCTACGCGCTGGCCCGGGAGACCTGCGGGCGCGTCCTGCGCCTTCGGCCGTTCGACGTGCAGATCATGGCGGCCGTCGCGCTGCACCACGGGAAGCTGGCGGAGATGGCCACGGGCGAAGGGAAGACCCTGGTCGCCGTGCTGCCGGCGGCGCTGAACGCGCTGAGCGGCCGGGGCGTTCACATCTTCACGGCCAACGACTACCTGGCGCGCCGCGATGCCGACTGGATGGGGCCGGTGTACCGGCGCCTCGGCCTGTCGGTGGCCTCGGTCTCCCAGGGGATGGGCCGCGACGAACGGCGCGCGGCCTACGCAGCCGACGTCACGTACGTGACCGCGAAGGAAGCGGGCTTCGACTTCCTCCGCGATCAGACGATGTTGGACGTGGCAGACGTCGTGCAGCGGCCGTTCCACTACGTCATCGTGGACGAGGCGGACTTCATCCTGATCGACGAAGCCCGCGTGCCGCTCGTGATCGCGGGCGAGGCGCCGGCGCCGCCCGTGCCCCACCAGGTTGTGGCCGCGGCCGTCCGGCAGCTGCGGCCCGGGGTCGATTTCGTCACCGACGATCACGCACGGAACATCACGCTCACCGATGCCGGCTTCAGGCATGTCGAACGCCTGCTCGGATGCCCTCCGCTCCACCTGCCCGAGCAGCAGACGCTGCTGTCGGGAATTCACGTGGCTCTCCACGCGCTCGCGCTCCTTCACCGCGATCGCGACTACATCGTCCGCCGCGGCCGGATCGAGCTGGTGGACGAGTTCACGGGGCGCGTGGCCGAGAACCGGCGGTGGCCGCACGGCATCCAGCCGGCGATCGAAGCCAAGGAGGGCGTGGACGTGCGGCCGGAGGGGAGAGTGCTCGGCTCGATCCCCGTTCAGCACTTCGTTCGGCTCTGGCCGAAGATTGCCGGAATGACGGCAACGGCCGAGCCGTCCGCCGTGGAGCTGCACGAGTTCTACGGGTTGACGACCGTCGTGTTTCCGCCGAACCGGCCGTGCATCCGGGTGGACGAGACGGATGTCGCCTTCACGCACCGGGCGGCGAAAGTTGCCGCGCTGATCGACGAGATCGACCGGGTGCACCGGTCCGGGCGCCCCGTGCTGGTCGGGACGTCGAGCGTGGCCGAGTCCGAGGAACTGGCGGCCGCGCTGCGCCGTCAACGGGTGAAGTGCCGCGTGCTCAACGCGCGGCACGATGCGCGCGAGGCGCTGATCGTCTCGCGCGCGGGGATGCCCGGCGCCGTCACGATCTCGACCAACATGGCCGGCCGAGGCACCGACATCGTGCTCGGCGGCGGCGGCCCAGAGGCGCATGCGCAGGTCGTAGCGCTCGGCGGCCTCTACGTCGTCGGGACGAATCGCCACGAGAGCCGGCGCATCGACGACCAACTGCGCGGCCGCGCCGGCCGCCAGGGCGATCCCGGCACGTCGCGGTTCTTTGTCAGCCTCGAGGACGACCTGGTTCAGCGATACGGCGTGCTCGACCTGATCCCCGCCGGCCACAGGCCGTCACGGCAGGACGGTCCGATCGAGGATCCGGCCGTCAGGCACGCAATCAACCGCGCGCAGCGGATCATCGAGGGGCAGACCTTCGAGATCCGCCGAACGCTCTGGCGGTACTCCTCGATGGTCGAGGAGCAGCGGCAGATGATGGCGCAGCAGCGGCAGAGTCTGCTTCGCGACGACGATGCGCCGTCGATTTGCGTGGAGGCCGTGCCCGAGCACCACGCGGCGCTGGCCCGCGAGGTCGGCGCCGATCACCTGCGCCGGACCGAGAAGCAGCTTGCGCTGATCCTGCTCGATCGTCGCTGGAGCGACCACCTGGCGCTCATCGACGACATCCGTGAGGGGATTCACCTGCAACGGTATGGCGGCCGCCTCCCGATCACCGAGTTCCAGCGTCAGATCATCGACGCCTACGCGACGATGATGGAGGGACTGCGCGACGAGATCGCCGAGACCTTCGTCCGCCTGCGCGCGGAGAACGGCCGGATCGACCTCGACCGGGCAGGCCTGCGCGGCCCGACCTCGACCTGGACCTATCTGGTCAACGACAACCCGCTGCCGTCGTTCGCGCTGCAGTTGATTGCCACTGGCAACTTCGGCGTGTCGCTCGCGACGGCCTTCCTCGCGATCCTCTACTGGCCGGTGACGCTTGGCGTTGTGGCGACGACGTTCGTGCGACGGCGGCTCAGGCGGAAACGGAAGGACTCCTCACACTGATCTTCGGCCTGTCGCTGCCGGCGCCGCGGCCCGCGGCCGCACGTCGCAAGTCGCCAACCGCCAGCCGAACACCCGCCCGCGGTACATGCATGACAAACCAGCCACTGACAACTGGCCACTGGCGACTGACAGAGCTACCAGCTGGCCGCGACCGGTGGCGGGGGGGCCGGATGTAGCGACGGAGTTCCGCATCGACGACCCCGGGTGGCCCTATCGCGCGTTGGAAGGCAGCCGCTTCATCCTCGCCCTCCGCCAACCGCTGGAGGAACCGGGTGATCCGCGCGCCGCGAGCAGGCGTGCCCCGGACGAGGTAGTGCACGAGCGCCCAGGATTCCGCGTAGAAGGTGTGTCCCGCCTCGGTGTCCCAGATTTTTGCCGTGCGGGCGGTGGACACGAGCTGCTCCACGGGGACGAACGCGCGTGACAACTGCGCCAAGTGCGTCGGCACCGGTGCGCCGAGCAGCACGTGCCGTCGATCGCGGTGAACCGTCGCTGTGCTGTAGAGTCGGCCACGCCGCTCAGAATCTCCAGCGCAGATTCGCCATCACCGTACGCCCGGCCTCCGGGTACCCGTCGGCCACCCAGTAGTACCTGTCGAAGGCGTTGAAGATGCCGGCCTCGAGGTCCA
Source organism: Acidobacteriota bacterium (assembly GCA_017883185.1). Lineage (GTDB taxonomy): Bacteria > Acidobacteriota > Vicinamibacteria > Vicinamibacterales > Fen-181 > FEN-299. The sequence continues at coordinate 8,453 of JADGOB010000065.1, read as the reverse complement.
GCTTCTTCCGGATCGTCCAGATGCCCTTCGCGCTCACGATCGCGAAGCCGGGAACGGCAAGGTAGTGGCTCGCGTCGTTCAGCGTCCACCGTCCCTGCTCGTACTCGATGTTCACCATGATCCGCACCGCGGGCATCGGGGTGAGGATGGCGGACACGATCCCTTTGTGTCGGGGTGTGTCCACGAGGCGAACGGCCGGGTCGCTGATGTTCTTGCGTTCGAGGTAGGTATAGTTGCCGCCGAGGTCCAGGCGCGGCAGCACCAGCGTGCGCACATCGAGTTCCACGCCCGCGCTCGACGCCGCGCCGATGTTGCGCTGTTGCGTGATCCCTGCGGACACCGGGAAGCTCTGAATCAGGTCGTTGATCCGGCTGTAGAACAGGCTGGCCTGGAAGGAGGCCTTCGTGCCGATCGCGCCCTGGTATCCGGCTTCGACCGTCGTCGCGCGCTCTGCCGTCAAATCCGGGTTCGGGATCGCGGTGCCGAACTTGTACGAGTAGCGGTCCTTGAGCGACGGCATCCGCGTCTTGTGAGCGACCGTTCCGCGCAGCATGCCGGCCAGCGCGGCGTAGAAGAGGCCCGCCTGCGGATTGATCCCGCTCGACGTGCCGCAGCCGATCCCCCTGGTGGCGCAGTCGGCCAGCAGGTCGCGCTGCGCGCCCTTCTGGTAGTCGACCGCCTTGACCGTGGTCTGCCGGTCGCCGCTGATGCCCGCGACGAGAGACACCTTGGACGAGACCGCCACCGTGTCCTCGACGCCGAACGACATGAGGTGTCCCTGGAAGTCCTTGTTCGGCTCGCCGACGTTCCTGTCGTGATGGACGTCGTTCTTGAAGTGCCCGGCCGCGCGCAGCGTCTGGCGCGGGAGCCGCGTCGTGCCGAACTCGACGGAACCGCCGGCGGTGTTGTCGTGATAGAGGCTCTGGAACGACGACGGCTTCACCTGTGTCGTGTACGTCGCGTCATCGAAGCTGTAGAGCGCGTTGTCGTAGACATCGTAGAACACCCGGCCACGCACGTAGCTGGACGAACCGAGGCGCGTATGGGACAGGAGGTACACGCTGTCCTTGTCCCAGGAGGGCCACTGCCAGTAGCGCATCTTCACCGCTGGGTCGGTACCGGCGTATGGCGGATTCCCCTTCTTGCCGCGCTGACCAACATAGCTGACCACATATTCGTCGCCTGCCCGCGGCGTCCATCCGAGCTTCGCGTCGAACTTGCCGTCGCGCTTGTAGGCGCCGAGACGACCGCCGCCAGCCGGCTGGTATGTGGAACCGGGGAAGTCGGCCGGGAGCGGGAACGTGTCGCTGGTGAGGTAGGACGCGCTGCCTTGGAGGTACCACGCATTCAGTCGGCTTCCGATATTGATAAATGCGCTTCGGGACGGTCCCAACCCGAGGCCGGCGCCGGCGATACCGCTCAGGCGGTCGCTCGGGCGCCGCGAGATGATGTTGATCGCGCCGCCGAGTGCATTGGGCCCGTAGAGCACCGAACTGAATCCCTTCGAGACGCGGAGTTCTGCGACGTCGAACGTGGTGAACCGGTCGAGGTCGGCGTAGCCGTCGTACGGCGTGTAGACGGGGATGCCATCGATGAAGAGCGGCACCTGGCGCATGTCGAAGCCGCGCACGTAGACGGTGGTCTCGTTGCGCTGGCCTACCCGGGTGAACGTCACGCCTGGTGCCAGGCTCAGTGCCGTGGACAGCGAGGAGCGGCCGTGGGCCTCGATCTCCTTCGAGTTGATGACGGCGGCGCCCGCCGGCGTCATCTCGGTGGTAGCCGACATCGTGGACTCCGCAGTGACCGCCACGTCCACGCGCCCCATGTAGAACGCAGCCTCGTCGCCTCCAGGTCCGCCGGCTGCGGCCATGCGCGACAGCGTCGCGCGCAGCCGGCTCACTTCGGCGGCCAGATCCTCGACGGTGGCCAGCGATCCGGCAGGTTCCAGCCACAGCTGGCTCGCGTCGCGCGCGGCGGGTTCGCTCGACAGCGCCGCGGAGATCTCACGGCGCAGTCCCACGAGGAGCTGCGCAATCCGGTCCCTGGCGGCCGCGTCGTTCGCGGATACCCGACGCAGGTCGTCCTCCACGGTAGCTAGGCGCTGCCGCCAGCCTTGCACCGAGGTGGCAGTGCCGGCCCGCACCGAAGCGCCGGCGGCATCCGTGCGAGCCGGGACGCCACACAGGCACACGAGGCACAAGGCGACAGGCGCCCATGTCACTCGACGATGAAGACGGGATGAAGACTGTGGCATCATGTCATCCGCGACGCCGGCGCGCAGTCTCCCTCGGCCACCGGAACCGGCAAGGAGATCGACAACATGTGGAAGCGTTCTTCCGGTGGCGAAGACGTCGAGGATGATTTCACGAAACCACCCGGGCCGATGGCAGCATCGAGGTGACCGCCGGAGGAAGGACGCTGACCAGGGTGTCTCGGACCCACAGGCGTAGTCGCCGAAGGCGACTCCGAATCGCGCCCTTCTGTCTACCGCTCGCCCCCGGCCGCGGACCGGATGAATGTCGCGACATCCTGCTTCAGCGCCTTGTGCGCCGACGGCCGGATGTACATCATGTGGCCGCCCTCGTAGTACCCGAATGACACCCGGTCGGTGATGTCGAGGAGTGAATACTCGTTGTCCACGAGCTGATACGGCGGCGCCGGCTGGAATCCTTCGTCCGCCATCTGCACGTGCCTGGGCGCGAACGATCCCATGTGCAGCCACGCGGAGGCTGAACCGGGGCCGCCGTTGTAGACGAAGCTGATCGGGCGCGACTTCCTGTCCTCGCCATCCTTCGTGTAGGCGACGAAGAACATCCGCGCGGCCACCTTGCCGTCGTCGAGCCGGATCGGCAGCGTCCCGGCGGTCGCGGTGTACTTGATCTCCCGCCCGTCGAGGCGCACGAGGTGCGAGGTCTGCGAAGAGTTCTCTTCCTTCGCCGTGGCGACCTCGTAGCGGCCCGCGCCCTGGGCGCCAGGCTCGGTCTGGGGTGTCTGAGGCCTCTGCTGCTGGACGTCGGGCGTGCTTCCGGGCCGCTGATTGCCGCGTGGCTGGGCGACGGCGCTGCCGAGGGTGAGGGCAAGGACACAAAGGATGGACACGAATGCCGAGCGTGTGAACATGCTAGGTCTCCTCTTCGGGGCGGGGCGAGGCAGGTCGAGGTCCTGCTCCCAGCGCTGGGCCGTGCGGACGGCCTTGCCCAGGTGGTTGGCGATTTCCTTCCAGCCGTTCAGTTCGCGTTCGTCCATGGGTCTGTGCCGTAGACAGTAGGCAGCGGGCCTTCCCGCCCGCAGGCTGCCACCCGGGAGGGGCGAAGCCCCGAAGTATAGCAGGCCTGGCCGTTTCGCCCCCTCCCCGCCAACGTGCTCGACGACAGCTCGCCGACCGCATTGACGCGGGCACTCGCCTCGGGCAACAGTGAAGGCATGCGCCCCAGTCTTCTCGCCCCCCTGATTGTTGTCACCCTCGCTGTGTTGGGGACAGCGTCCGTCCCCCAGCAGCCGACATTTCGCGCGGGCGTGGACGTCGTGAAAGTCGACGTGTCCGTCTCCCGGGGAGGCGAGCACATCGGCGGCCTGAAGGCCGAGAACTTCGCGATGTTCGACAACGGCGTCCAGCAGAAGATTACGGGCATGGCGCTGGATGAAGTGCCGCTCGAGGCCTACCTCGTGCTCGATCTGAGCGGAAGCGTCCAGGGCGCCAAGCTGGAACAGCTCAAGCAGGCGGCCAGTGCGTTCGTCGATGGGCTGGTGCCGCGTGACAAGGTCGCGCTCCTCACGTTTGCCCAGCAGGTGACCGTGCGGCAGCCGCTGACCGCCGACTTCCAGGCGTTTCGCCGCGCGCTGGCCGAGGTGACCTCCGGCGGACAGACGGCGCTGTACGACGCCGTCTCCAAGGCCATCTCGCTCCGGGAACCGCGCGACAACCGCGCCGTCGTCGTGGTGTGCACCGACGACCACGACAACGCCAGCACGGCGACATCAAAACAGGTCGTGGATGCGGCCGAGCGTTCGGACGTGCTCGTCTATGGGGTCATGGCGGCGGAAGACGGCGCTGGGCGAAGTCCCGGGGCTGGCATCGGATTCCGATCGCCGCAGCTTCAATTCCAGATCGGGTTTCTCCGCTCGCTCGCCGACGCGACCGGTGGACGGGTGTTTCGTGCGAACGTCCACCTGCCGCTCGACGAGGTCTTTGCGATGGTTCTGGACGATGCCCGGTCGCGCTACCTGCTGACGTACTCGCCAGACAAGTCAGCGCCCGGCTGGCACAAGCTGAACGTGAAGCTGGTTGGTGTCAAAGGCGACGTGGTGGCCAGGCGCGGCTACTTCGTGGACAAGGGCGCCGAGCGCGCGCGCTGAGGTCGTGAGGAGTGCGCACCGCGGGTCGGCGCTGCCGTGGGTTTTGAAACCAGTTCTTACGAGTCGATGGTGGCCTTCCTGATGTAGTCCAGCCGCGGGAACTCGCGGGTGAGGTACGCAGTGCCGCCGCCAAACAGCGGGTCCTGCTTGCCGGCGCGAATGCCGCTGCCGGACGACTCGCCGTACTCGGCGTTCAGGGCGTCGGCGACATCCATGCCTTCGACGACGCGTCCGAAGGGGACGAAGGGCTCCTTGTCGTGCGTGGACGAGTTGTCGCGCAGGTTGATGAACACCTGCGTGGTGCAGCCGTTCGGCACGGCGAAGGCAAACGCCACCGTGCCGCGCACGTTGGACTGGCCGGCCGGGTCATCGGGGATGGTCGCGGTCCGCCAGAGCGTGGACACGCGAGGCTCGGCGTGGATGCCGAACTGTGCCCACTTGTCCTTGATGACGCGGAAGAACCGCGCCTCGTCGTAGTAGCCGTGGGCGACGAGGTTGAAGAAGCGGTCCGCGCCGTGCGGCGCCCAGGCTCGGACCACCTCGATCACGATCGTGCCCTTGCTGGTAGCCAGGCGGGCGCGGAACCGTTCCGGCGCCGGCCGGTTCATCCCGGGTGAGTCGGGATGGAGGAGCAGGTCGTCAACGGCCGGGGCCGGGGTCTGCCGCGGCCACCATGACATGGTGGCCGCGCCGACCGCCAGAAGGAGATCCCGTCGATTCATACGTCGTTTCCCCCTCGCTCCTGACTCCTGAACCCCGATTCCAGATCCCTGGTCCCCGGTCGCTGACCCCCGATCCCCGCCCTCTGTTCTCCCGTCACTTCTTCCACGCCGGCACACCCCGCCCCGGCGTCCACGGCGCCCCTGCGGCCTCGAGCTGTTCGCCGAGCTTCTTCAGGTCGACCTCGATGATTGTCCTGAGGCTCGGAAGCAGCGTCTCGAAGCCTGCGGCCGCGATCTCGTAGTCACGCTTGACCGTCGCCGTGATCGGGCTCGTCGCACTGGGTGGGCCGCTCACCCGGTCCATCAGCGACAGTTCGCCGATCTCGGAGCGCTCGCGCACCACGCGGTCGCCCTGCAGCCGCACCAGCGCGTCGCGCAGCCTCTTTTCGACCGCGCGAACCTGGTCGCCCAGCTTCGGGTCGGCCCGGGGCGTGTCCACGAGCGCCTTCTTCATGAACTGAATGCTCCGCAGCGCCTCGTCGGCCGCGCCCGACGCCCCCATCATCGCCCTCTGCAATTCGCCTGCCTTCTGCTGGTGGGCGAGCAGCGCGCCGCGGTCCTTCTCGGGCAATGAGGCCAGGCCCAGCGATTCGACCACGAACGTCTGCGGAGAGCCGAGCGGCGTGATCATCCCGCCGACGCGACTGGCCAGCGACACCGTGAAGGTCCCGGGGACGACGAGTGGCCCCTGCGGGACGCCTTCGAAGTCGTCGCGAATCGGCGCCTCGATCTGGGTTGGATCGACGGGCGCGTAGCGAAGGTCCCACGCGACGCGGTGAATGCCCTCGGCGACGGGGCCGGTCACCCGCCGCACGACCTGGCCCGCCTGGTCCGTGATGGTGAGGATAATGGCGGGCGGTTCCTCGGTGCTCTCGGCTCGCAGCTTGTCCCAGCCCGCGAAGCCGACCGGCTTGCCGTCCTTGGCCCGCGCCTTCTCGTCGTCGTGCCTCGCCTGCGCCCCGCTCTTCACCGCCTCCTTGAGGTAGTAGGTGAAGACCGCGCCGAACGGCGGATTGGGCGTAACAAAGAACGACTCTCCGAACATGCCTTTGGGGCTCGGTCCAATCGGCGTCTGCTGGATGTACGTCAGCGCCTTCTTGACGGGGAAGAGCAGCGCGCTCTTCTGGAGCGACTGATCGTCGACCTGGCGCAGCGCCGAGTAGTTGTCGAGGACGTAGAGGCTCCGGCCGAACGAGCCGCCCACCAGGTCGCTCTCGCGCTCCTGAATCTTGATGTCCCGGAACGAAATGGTCGGCAGACCGCCGCCGAGCTTCAGCCAGCGTTTCCCTCCATCGAGGGTGGCGTAGATTCCGTACTCGGTGCCGGCAAAGAGCAGGTCCTTCTTGACGTGGTCCTGCGCCAGCGACCACACCCAGCCGCGCTGTGGCAGGTCTCCGACGATCGACGTCCACGTCCGGCCGCGGTCGTCGCTGCGCAGCACGTAGGGCGTGTAGTCCCCCGTCTTGTGCGAGTCTACCGCCGCGAACACGACATCCTTCTCGACCTTTGACGCTTTCACGTCGTTCACGAAGAAGTTCTCCGGCGCGCCGGGCAGCTTCTCGATGCGCCGCCACGTCTTGCCGCCATCCTCGGTGACCTGGATCAGCCCGTCGTCGGTGCCGACGTAGATCAGCCCCTCGACGAGCGGCGACTCGCTGATCATGGTGATTGTCGAGAACATCGACATCGCGCCGTGGTGCCACAGCGCGTCTGCGCTCCAGGTCTTCCCCATGATCGGCTGTTCGAGCCGGAAGATGTTGCGCGTCAGGTCCGGGCTCACCTGGGTCCAGGAATCACCGCGGTCGTTGCTCCGCCACAGGTACTGGCCGCCGTAGTAGACGCGCGTGTGCGAATGCGGACTGACGATGACGGGCGAGTCCCAGTTGAAGCGCAGCGGCGGCTCGCCGGGCCCGGGACGCGGGCTGATATAGACCGTCTCCTGGCTCTTCCTGTCGTACCGGAGCAGGTTCCCTTCCTGCCACTCGACATAGATCGTGTTCGGGTCGGTCGGGTCGATCGCGCAGTTGTAGCCGTCCGCGCCGAACGTAATCGTCCAGTCGGCGTTGCTGATGCCGTGTGCGTTCAGCGTCTGCGACGGCCCCAACTGGCTGCCGTTGTCCTGGGTGCCGCCGTGCACGTTGTAGAAGGGGAGCGCGTTGTCGAGCGAGATCTTGTAGAACTGCGTCACAGGCAAGTTCTCGAAGAAGCGCCAGGTCTTGCCGCGGTCGCGGCTCTCGTAGACGCCGCCGTCGCTCCCGTTCAGGATGTAGTCCGGGTCGCCCTTGACGAACGCCATCGCGTGGTTGTCGCCGTGCTTGCTCTTCTCGCCCACTACCCGCCACGTCGTCCCGCCATCGTCGGTCACCCGCATCGCCGGATCCATCTGGTAGACGCGGTCGAAGGTGCTGGGGTCGGCGAAGATCTCCTGGTAGTAGTGCGGGCCAGTGCCGCCGCTGATGTACGAGTTGCGCTTCTCCCAACTCTCGCCGCGGTCGGTCGAGCGGTAGAAGCCGCGCTCGTCGGGAGAGGCTTCGACGGTGGCGTAGACGACGCGCGGGTCGAGGGAGGAGACGGCCAGGCCGATCTTGCCCATGTCGCCGGTGGGGAGGCCGACAGTCAGCTCGCGCCACGTTTTGCCGGCATCCGTCGTCTTGTAGATCCCGGAATCGGGCCCGCCGCCCATGAAGGCCGCGACGGAGCGGCGCCGCTGGTACGCGGCCGCGTAGAGGATGTCCGGGTCCGAGGGATCGAGCTCGATACTCGTCACGCCCGTGTCCTTGTTGATCTCGAGCGACAGCGCCCACGTGGCGCCTCCGTCGGTGGACTTGTAGACGCCACGTTCGCCGCCCGAGGACCACAGCGGACCCTCAGCGGCGACGTAGATCACGTTCGAGTGCCGCGGATCGACGAGGATGCGCGCGATGTGGTCCGAGGCCTTCAGGCCCAGGTTCGTCCACGTCTTGCCGCCGTTCAGGCTCTTGTAGACGCCATCGCCGATGCCGACGTGGCGGCCGCTCACGTTCTCGCCGGTCCCCACCCAGACCGTCTCGGGGGTCGACGGATCGAGCGTGATGCACCCGATCGAGTACGACGACTGGCTGTCGAAGATCGGCGTCCAGGTCGTGCCCGCGTTCTCGGTCTTCCAGACGCCGCCCGAGCCGACGGCGACGTACCACAGCTGGTGTTTCGTGGGGTGAATGACGATGTCGCTGATGCGGCCCGACATGATGGCCGGGCCGATGCTCCGGAAGGCCAGGCCCGAGAGCACGGTTTCGGTTAAGGCGCTCTTCGGCGCCTCAGGCTTGGCCGTGCCGGCGGGGACCGGCGTCTTCGGTTTCTGCGCCGCGACAGCGGCCGACAGGGCCACCAGCAGGA
>JADGOB010000187.1 GCA_017883185.1 Acidobacteriota bacterium | reverse complement strand
CCTTCACCTCGACGATCGATCCGCGAAGGAAGAACTCCTCGGCGCGCAACCCCTCCACCACGTTTTTCACGGGCAGCTTGAACTGCTGGATCGCGAACCGGGTGGCGCTGTTGAAGCACACAACGGTCCCGCCGCCGCGAACGAACGCCTCGAACGCCTGGAGGTCGGCCTGGGTCAGCGTATACGCGTACTCCGGCCGCACGACCCGCGCCCCCCCCCCGCCGCGGGCTCCGCCGGCCGGCGCGGCGGCCTGTGGCGGCCCCGCTGGCGGCACACCCTGCGGCACGGCGCCCATCGCCCCGCGCATACCGGCTTCCCCGCGCGCGCCGCCTCCCCCGCCCTCTATCGGCAGCCTCGCATCGTCTGCAAGGATCACGACGTCTACGCGGTCGCGGAGCGGCGCCCGGAAATCCTCGGGATGGAGGACCACGAACTCGAATTCGTATTGCTCGAGCAGCCAGCGCGTCCACCCCTCGTCCATGCTGCCGCTCCACGGCTGGAAGAGGCCGATGCGCGGCTTCTTCATCGGCGTGGTGCCTGCGGCCGAACGTTCGGCGACAAGGGCGAGCGACGTCACGAGGTCCGCCTGCGCAGGTTCCGACATCCCGCTGATGGCGTAGCGCGCCGCGCCCTCCGTCGTGGCTGGCACGAATCCGACGGTGGCCCCCTGCTTCCACGCTCGATTCACGGCGCGGAACGCGTTGTTCTGCGCCGGATCCACGAGGAGCGTCGCGCCGCTGCCCGTCACCTTACCGGCAGGGGGAACGATGGCCGCGGCCGCCGAACTCGAGTTGAAGCCGATCCCGGGTACGCTGTCGAATGGCGCCGGGTCGGTGACCGCGGACAGGTTATAGGCGGTCGCCTTCGCCTGGTGGGACGCCGCCCCAAGTGGCGCGAGCTTCGCCCGCACCTCGTCGCCGAGCGGCTTCGACGCGTAGGCCACCTCCACCCCCATCTGCAGCGGCAGCGTCCACCCGGCCGCGTCGTAGGGCCGAAGCGGCGGGCCGCCAGGGTACTGGCGAAGGTCGGGGTACTTCTGGATGTCGAGCACCTCGCGCGCCATCGCCGCAAACTCCTGGTCGGTCGGGACGACCCACGTGCCAGCCGGATAGCTGACCCCATCGATCGTCGCGTCCGCGGTCAAGCGCGAGACGCGAACGCCACCGAACGCCAGGCGGCGAAGCATCTCGACAGGCGCCACCGGGTCGCGCTGTTGTTGCGGGATGACATACGCGAACGGCGCCGTCGTCCTGGCACTCGCGATCTGATCACGGCCGGCCTGGTAGCGGTTGTAGAGCAGCGAGTCCTTGTACTTCGCGGCGTATTCGAGCGTGGACAGCGCCGCCGTCTCGTTGTAGGCCACGGCGTCGGCCAGACGCCACCAGCCCGCCGGCCAGGGGCTGGCATATAGGCTCTGCGGCCGAAGGTCGCGAACGGCCTGCGGGAGGTCGTTGAGCGTGTACTCGCGCGGCGCGGCCATGTTCCCCGCCGTTTCCGTCCAGAAGGCGGGGATGTTCTTGAACACCGGCGCGTAGTCCACGTAGCCGGGATACCACGCGTCGAACGACGTGCCCATGTGCGTGGCGCCCACCTGCCCGCGTTCCTCCAACCCCTGCGCGATCGCCATCCCGATCGTATTGATCTCGCGCGAGATGACGTAGGGCGCGTGCAGCCCGACCGGCTCGGAGAAGGGCGGCAGCCAGATGCGCGTGGGGAACGGCGCGGCCTGGTGGAAGACGTAGATGATGTGCGGCTCCCACTGGCGCCAGAAATGCTCGAGCACGCGCGACTCGACCATGTTGATCATGTAGCCGTCGCGGTTGTTGTCGTGGCCCACGTATTCCTGGTAGAGCCGCGGGAGGCCCGATTGCTCGTACGGCGTCCCGGCGTTCTTCGCCAGCCACTCCCCCACCATCTGCTGTCCATCGGGATTCATGGTCGGCCACAGCATGACGATGTCGTTGGTCAGGATCTGCCTGATCGCGGGGTCGCCGGTGCGCGTCAGCAGGTCGTAGGCCAGCTGTGGCGCCATCTGCGGACCGGCCACTTCGGTCGCGTGACAGCCGCCGTCGATGTGTACGAACGCCTTCCCTTCACGCGCGAGTCTCCGGGCCTCGGCGTCGGTCAGTCCCGTGGGATGAGCCAGGCGCTGCGCAATCTCACGGTATCGATCGAGCTTCGCGAGGTTGGCAGGGTCGGAGATCAGCGCGAAGTACATCGTCCGGCCCTGCGTCGTCTTTCCGGCCTCGACGAGCTCGAGCGACCCACTCGCGGCCGCGAGCTTCTTCAGATAGTCGATTGTCTGGTCGTAGGTCGCAAGCTTGTTGTCGGCGCCGGGTTTGAACCCGAACACAGATTCGGGCGTCGGGATGACCCGGGCCGCGGCGAGGAGCATGGCCTGGCTCGCGAGTGCCAGGACGAGGAACGCGTACGCCATCTTGCGCATCAGAAACTCTCCCGGCCATGCCTGAGCGGCTGTCCCGCGACGGCAGGAACGCAGCATGGCACGTTTACTATATCCCCACACACGGCCCACGATAACGACCACAGAGTCCACAAAGGCACACGGAGTCGGTTACCATGAGCGCCTATGAGCCTGATATTCGAAGTGTGCGTGGATTCGGCAGAGGCGGCGATTGCCGCGCAGGAGGGTGGCGCCCACCGGGTGGAATTGTGCAGCGACCTGCTCGAGGGCGGCCTGACGCCCAGCCACGGGACGCTCCGCGTCGCGCGCACGCGGCTGCGGATCGGCATCATGGCGATGGTGCGCCCGAGGGGCGGCGACTTCTGCTACTCGGACACGGAATTCGCCGTGATGCGCGAGGACCTGCAGGCGGCGAAGGACCTCGGCGCCAACGGGCTGGTGTTCGGGCTCCTGAACCCGGACGGCACGATCGACCGCGAGCGGACCGCTGAGTTGATCGCGCTGGCCCGCCCGCTGCCGGTCACGTTCCACCGCGCGTTCGACGTGACCCCCGATCCCTTCGACGCACTCGACACGCTCATCGGCCTCGGCGTGGATCGCGTGCTGACCTCGGGCCAGGAACCGGGCGTGCTCGAGGGACTCGACCTGATCGTGGAACTGGTGAAGCGCGCGGCTGGGCGGCTCATCGTCATGCCGGGCGGCGGGATTACCGAGCGCACGATGGGCCGAATCGCGGCGGCGTGCGGGGCCAGCGAACTGCACTTCGCGAGCCTCGAGCCGCGGGAAGGACCGATGACGTACCGGAATCCCAGGGTGTTTATGGGCGGAACGCTGCGGCCGCCGGAGTACGCACTGGACGTGACGCGGCCCGAGTCGGTCGCAGCCGTGATCGCGGCCGCGCGAGGCCGCGCGTAGCCAGACCGAGGTCTTTGCCATGAGCCATCCCGTGTCGCTGACGTCCACGGCCGCGTGGGCGGCCCTGCTCGGCGCGTTCTCTCTGACCGCGTGGAACCCATCGGCCCAGGCGCCGCCCGCGTCACCTCACCGCCCGCGGGTGGCCGTATTCTTTGAGGCGGGATTCCCGTCGATCGACATCGAGCCGATCCCGGAGTCCGCGATCCGCGAGGCGCTGGCGGGAATCGACATGACATTCCTCGGCGCCGGCCGGCTCTCGACCGACCTGGATGCCAGCCGCTTCGACGTGCTCGTGATGCCATTCGGCAGCGCGTTCCCCGAGGCGTCGTGGCCTGCGATCCTTCGGTTCCTCGAAGCGGGTGGGAGTTGGGTGAATCTGGGTGGTCGGCCGTTCGCGGTCGGCGTGTCGGGCGGCGCCGGAAGCTGGCGTGCCGGGCCCGAGTCGTCCGCCTGCTACAAGGCGCTCGGCTTCACGCACATCTTCGAGGTACCAGCGACCGCGGTCGCGTCGTGGGCGGTGCCCGCAGGTGCGACACCCGCCCCCCCGCCGGCGCTTGCCGCCGGTTTTCGCGCGGATGTGGTCTACGCCGCTGACATTCGACTCACCAGCACGAAGAGCTTCCCCGACGAAGACGGGTCGGACGGCCAGCGCGAAGGCCGCGTCCAGGCGCTCGTCGTGGGACTCGACCACTCCGGTACGCCGGTGGCCGCGCCCGTCGTCCGCGTCGATCGCCTCACCGGGAGATTCAGCGGCGGCGCGTGGCTGCTCGCGAACGTGAAAGGGCGGCTCGCGCCAGCGTCTGTGCGAACGCTCGTCGACGCCGCGTCGCTTGGCGCACTCGAGTTGTCGGCGCGTCCCACGTTCGCCGGCTACCAGCCGGGCGAGCCGCCGACGATCGAGGTCGCGCTGAAAAGACCGCGCTCGACGGGGAATGAACCCCCACCCGCTCAGGCCACCTTGACACTGGTCGATCCGACCGGGGGCACGACGACCACGACGACGACGATGCTGGCGGGGCCGGCCGCGTTCGCGACCGCGCATGTGCCCCTCTCACCCCTCCAGCGTCCGCTCGGCCGCGGGCTGCACGAGGTCCGTGTGTCGGTGACCGTTGACGTGCCGGGTTCCCCGGGCGCGACAGCCCGCCTCAACTGCTCTACCGGCTTCTGGGTGTACGACGCCGCGATGCTGCAGGGCGGGCGACCGCTGGTGGCGACGAAGGATGGCTTCTCTCGCGACGGGCGGCCATTCCCTGTCGTCGGCACGACCTACATGGCATCGGATGTCCACCGGCAGTTCCTGCTCGAACCGAATCCGTTCCTGTGGAATCGCGACTTCGCGGCGATGAGAACCGCGGGTGTGAACCTCGTCCGCACGGGAATCTGGACGGGCTGGAAGGTGTACATGCCGGACGTGGGCAGGATGAACGAGGCGGCCCTGCGGGCGCTCGATGTCTTCCTGCTCACCGCCCGACGGCACGACATCCCGGTCATCTTCACGCTGTTCGCGTTCCTGCCCGAGGCCTGGGGTGGCGAGAATCCCTACCTCGATCTGCGCGCGGTCACCGCGCAGCAGGCGTTCGCCGGCATCCTCGCGCAACGCTACGCGAAGACCGACGACCTGGCGTGGGACCTGATCAATGAGCCGTCGTTCAGTTCCGCCACGCAACTGTGGAAGACGCGCCCCAATGGAGACGCGTCGGAGAGCGCCGCGTGGCAGCAGTGGCTGCGCGAACGCTACGCCGTCGGTGGGGGCGACCACGGCGCGGCGGCCCGCCGCGCCTGGGGCGCTGCACCGGACGAGGGCACGGGGCTGCCGACGCTCGACGACTTCGCCGACCGGAACCTCTTCGGCGCAGTCCGGCCTCGCAAGGCGGCCGACTACAAGCGGTTCTCGCAGGACATGTTCACCGCCTGGGTGCGCCGGATGACGGAGGCCCTGCGCAGCAACGGAAACCGCGCTCAACTCGTCACCGTGGGCCAGGACGAAGGCGGGCTGAGCGAGCGGCCGAACCCGTTGTTCTTCGGGCGCGAGGTGGACTTCACGTGCATGCACACCTGGTGGAACAACGACGCGCTCGCCTGGGACGGCATGCTGTCGAGACTCCCGGATCGCCCGATGCTCGTGGAAGAAACGGGCCTGATGCGGTACGAGCGGATCGACGGCACACCCTGGCGCACCGAACTGCAGGCGGCTGCGCTGCTGGAACGCAAGCTGGCGATCGCCATCGGCGCCGGGGGATCGGGGTTCGTGCAGTGGATCTGGAACACCAACCCCTACATGGCCAGCGACAACGAAGCGGGAATCGGTTTCTTCCGGGCCGACGGCACGGCACGGCCCGAGCTTGCGCCGTTCGTCCGGATCTCTCAGTTCCTGACCGAGCACGCCGGGCGCTTCCGTGGCCGCGAGCCCGAGGACGTGGTCCTCGTCATTCCCCACTCGCAGATGTTCTCGCCGCGAAGCCAGGCGGTGGAGGCGACGCAGCGCGCCGTGCGGGTGCTGACGAATCACTTGCACGTGCAGGCCCGCGCCGTCAGCGACGAACGCCTCGGCGCGACCCTCGGCTCACCGCGGCTGATCATCGCGCCCTCTCCCCGCATCATGTCGGATGCCGCGTGGCAGGGCCTGCTGGCCGCGGTCGAGAAGGGCGCCACGCTTCTGGTCACGGGCATCATCGACACCGACGAGCAGTGGCAGGCCGTCGAACGCACACGGTCGCTGGGGATCGCCGCCAGATCGCGCCCGGTTGCCGGTTCGGAGAACCTGCTGATCGACGGTCAGGCGTTCCGGGTGGGGTTCCGCGGCGACAAACTGGAGCGCGTGGACACCGCGTCTGTTCGCGGCGAGGCAACAGTCACCCTGCACCGAGTCACCCGCGGACACGGGGTGATTCTCTGGCTGCCGCTGCCAGTCGAACTCTCCGACTCCGCGGAAGCGGTCGCCTCCGTGTATCGCACAGCTCTCGCGCACGCGGCCGTACGGCCAACGGTCGTGGTCACCCCCGAGGATCCGGGCCTCTTCGTAGGCACGACGACGTTCGCAGACGCGGTGCTGGTGGTGGTGGCGTCAGAATCGAGCGCGGACATGGATGTGCGCGTGTCGCTTCCTCCGGCTACCGGCGGGACGACGGCGACAGGCCAAGTCGCGCCGGGCACGGCCGTTCACCTGCAGGCTGGACGAGCGCGGCTGCTACTGCTCGACAGGAAGAGTGGGAGGGTGGTGGGGATGGACGGGGAGGGGGAAGGGAAGTAGTTGCTGGTTGCTGGTTGCTAGTTGCCTTTTGTCATGGCAAGTCAGCGACGATAGGCCGCATTAGCGCGGTCTGGTATGCGCCAAGTTAACGGAACGCCCGCTATCGGACACCGCCGGCGCCCCCCCGGAGGTGGCGCGCCGCCCGGGCACAGCCTCACCCCACACGAAGGGGAACCGCGACGACGGAGAGAATTCTCCGGGAGCGGCCGTGAGAGCCATGACGGGCGCGAGCCGAACAAGAAGACGGCACCTCCGGGCGTGCCTACGACACACCTGTGAGGGGAGTGAGGAGAGCGTGATGGTCAGGCGCGGCGTCCCCGACATCGCCCCCAACAACGCGACGAGGCAGATGCTCCCCGCGCTTGGCTCTCACACCCGGCGACACGCCTTCGACGTTCACCCCGAGCACCTCCGGGCCGCGAAGGCGCGACGAGCTTTCGCGGACGGCCAGGTGCTCACGCGGCAAGGAAGGAGACGTTCAGCAGCTCGCCCGGCGCCTCGGCGTGATCGAGCCGTTCGGCGAGCACTCGGAGCGCGAGCGCCTGGACGCGGGCAATGGCCTCGTCTCGGGTTGCGCCGTAGCAGAGTACCCCGGCCAGCTCTGGGACCTCGGCAATCCAGCGACCGTCGTCTTCGAGCTCGAGTTCGATCCGGAGACTGAGGCTCACGGACGTACAGTAGCACGACCGGCAAGCCGCTGCCCAACACGCGTTTGCAGCCGTCGGCGGCCGGCGCGAAAATGAGCCGCCGCGGCTGAAACACAAACGTTCGCCGAGGACACATCGACGAGAACCGGATTGACAAGACGATCCCGATAGCGTACGTTATGACGTACTTGTTGGAGATGCCCCGATGACAACTGTC
>JADGOB010000186.1 GCA_017883185.1 Acidobacteriota bacterium | reverse complement strand
CCGGCGGTGCGCTGGGTGTTCTCGAAGAAGAACTGGTCGTCCCACCCGGCGGCGAGGTACGCGTACTTCCCGCCGTCGTAGAAGTTCATGTGCGTGCCCCAGCCGGTGGGGCCGGTGCTGAATTCGCCGAGCAGCGCGGGCTTGGTCGGATCCGTGATGTCCCAGGTGCGAATGCCGCGGAGCCCCGCGTAGGCCTTCGACCTGGCGGCCACCTCCTCGTTGTACTGCCCTCCGGGGTTCGCCGGTGAGGAAGTCGTGATCGGCTGTCCGGCCGAGCTCATCGCGAGCCACTTTTTGAGCCTCGTGTTGTAGACGATGCAGCCTCCAAACCGCGGCGTCCCGCCTCCTCCCTCCTCACCACCCCGCCCGCGGCCGCCACGTCCTGTCGCGTCGGGCGCGGCTCCCCGCGCTGGTCGCCCGCCGATTTGGACCGGCTTCTTGGGGTCGCTGATGTCGAGCCATCCGCCCCCTCCGGGAAGCAGCCGCTGTTTTCCCCTTGCAAACATGCTCATCAGCGGCTCACCGACGCTGACCGTCACGCCAGGCGTGAAGGAGATGACCTCCATGTTGTTGATGTACTGCTTGCGGTCGAGAAAGTTGAGCGCTCCCTCCGGCAGGCGCATCGGGATCGCGCCGCCGCCGGGCGTGACCCCGGTGACCTGGGCCTTCGAGGTGACCGCACCAGCGGCCGCCGCAAGCACGGCACCTGCCGCACCGGTGAGCAGAGTCCTCCGGCTGAACCCGCCGCGTTGTTCCGCGGGTTCCGGAGCGTTGCCGTCCGACGGATCTGGATCTTTGGGGACCATCGACATGCTTCACCTCACTGGTTGAATGAGTACCGAACCTCGAAGCGGACCGGGGTCAAGGACCGCCCCCGCAATGGGTCTGCGACACTGGTAGGACCACCATACCAAACGTGGCAGCGCCCGCATACTACGCCAGTTCCCGAATCAGGTAAAGGGAAGATTCTGGTAGGACCACCATACCAAACTTTGGACTTAAGCCCTGACCCTCTTTGCAAACAGCGTCATCAGCTGCTCGACGGGGCTCTGGTCGGTCCGCACGAAGACGTGATCCATCTGCGCCCGGTAGAAGGCCTGCTCCAGCGTCTCGCGGCGTTGTCGGGCCCGCTCGCTGTACGCCTTGCGGGCTCGCCGACCCAGTCCGACGGTCGTCGCGCGGCCTGATTCGAGGTCGCGCAGGCGGAGGTACCCGAGGCCGGCGGGCAGCGACGATTCGGCCGGGTCCTCGGGAACGACGGCGATGACGTCGTGGTGCGCGGAGAGCACCGAGAAATCGGCGCTCGCGAACACATCCTCGTCGGTCATGAAGTCCGACACGAGGAACACAACCGTCATCTTCTTGAGCATGGCCACCAGGGCGCGGACGGCGGGCACGAGTGCCGTCGGCCCTGGCTGCGGCGCCAGCGCCCAGAACCGCTCGAGGATCACCCAGGCGTGCTCGCGGGCGCGTCGCGGCGGACTGACCGCGACGACCTTGTCGGCAAAGGCAAGGAAGCCGGTGTTGATCTGGTCCGACAGAGCGGAAAATAGTAACGACGCCGTGATCATCGCCAGGGCCTCCTTCTTGGAGGCGTGCGTGCTGCCCAGTTCCATGGACCGCGAGACGTCGAGCGCGATCATCACGTTGAGCTCGCGTTCGGCGTGCGTGTGCCGCACGTACGGCGCGTTCATGCGGGCGGTCACGTTCCAGTCGATCGCCCGCACGTCGTCACCGGGCCGATAGAGCCGATGCTCCTGGAAATCGAACCCGCCGCCGCGCAGCGGGCTCGTGTGGGCGCCGACCCGCAGGTTGCGGATCTTCCTGTTCGAGTACACCTCGACATACCGCAACTCGCGCATGACGTCGTCGGGAATCATGCTAGGTCTGGTTCGTGAGTTGGGGAATCGTGCAAAGCGCCATGGTGAGTGCGAGGCAGGCGATCGCAGGAATCACGAACCACTGAAAGACCGGCGCGTCGCGAAGGTACACCTTGCTCGTGAGCGAGCCCTTCTCGATCCCGTCGATGACCCGCGAGGCGGCGTTGAGATCCGCGATCGTGCTCGCGTCGAAGTAGCGGCCCCCGTAGCCGCGGACGGCGGCGATCAGGCGCTCCACTTCGGGCTTCTGCCGAACTTTTGCCTCGATGTCCACGCCGACGATGTGCACGCGAATTCTCGCGGCGTCCGACTCTCCCAGCACCGCGACCGGATCGCGCCCGCGGTTGTTCTCCCCGTCGGTGAGCAGCACGACCACCCGCCCGCGGCTGTCGCCGGCGACCGTCTGGCGCGCCAGCAGGTAGTTGGCCAGCGCGAGCCCCTCGCCCAGGGCCGTCATCCCCTCTCCCCTCAGAACCTGGTCGTCGACCATGTCGATGTACCGCAGCAGGTACTCGTAGTCGAAGGAGAGGGGGCTGACGACGTACGCGTTGTCCGAGAAGACGACGAGGCCGATTCGGTCGTCGTGGCGGTGCGCCACGAAGCTCTTGATGGCGTCCTTCGTCGCTTCGAGCCGGGTCTTGGGTGTCGGGCGAATGGTCTTTGCGGTTGAACCCTCGACGATGGACACCATCGGCTGCTGCGAGGCCTGTATGCCGATGGGCTCCAGCATGCTGGACGACAGATCGAGCACCATCACCATGTCTAGCCCGTGCGACTTCACTTCGGATTCGGCAAACGGCAACACGGGCTCCATGAGACCCAGGCCGGCGAGCGCGAGCGCGGCGGCGAGCGCGACGAAGGGAAGCCGCCGCAGCAGGGAGGCACGACTGGCACGGTCGATCCAGCCGACGGTGGTCGACGCCGCGTAGCGTCGACGTCCCAGCCACCGGATCACGAGGAGGAGCGCCAGGGCTCCCAGCAGCCACCAGCCGTAGTCTGGTCGCAAGAACCGCATCACGACCGTCCGGTACCGACCAACTGTTCGGCCTGGTCGATGGCCGCTTGGCATGCGCCGCGCGGCGGCACGTCTTCCGGCCTGCCGTACCTCGCCTTTTCGCAGGTGTCGAGGAGGGAGGTCGCCAGGGCTGATGCCTCCCCTTTGCCCTGCGCTGAGAGCGCCGATTCGATTTCGGCTGGCGTCAGGCCATCGGCAGGCACATCCCATGCGCCGGTAAGATGCCTGCGCACCAGCGCGCTCAGCCCGTCGAACGCCTGTCTGCGTCCGGCTTCGGTCTCGAGATCAAGCGCGCGCACGGCGTCCAGCGCGGCATGTTCGTCATGGCGCAGCTTTCTCACGGACGGCCGCGGGCGGCGTTGGCGCAGCCGCCGCAGGAGCGCTGCAATCCAGAGAGCGGCCGGCACAATCGACACGATCACGAGGCCAATCCCGATCCGCTGCAGGATGGCGAACGCGGCGGCGCGCGGCAGGGGCGGCTGATCGCTGCGGAAATTCGCGGTGTCTCTCGCGTCCGGCAGGAGGCTCCGCACGGACACGAGCGCCCCCGGTACGACGACCTCGCCTGCCGGCGCGACGTCTTCCGGGCGCTGTCCCGGGCGCCGCACGTAATATCGAACGCTCAGGTCGCCTATCCGCTGCGTCGCCGGCTCCGGGCGATAGGTCGTCAGGCGATATATGAACCGGTAGACTGTGACGCCGTTCCCTTGGTCCTCGCGCGTCTGCTCCAGGCCAAGGACCTCGAGTCCGTCGAGCCGAAGCCTGTCGCGGGAGAGGTCGTCGGTCAGAATGTCCAACCCGTGGCTGCACCCGATGTAGACAGTGTAGGAGAAGCGATCGCCGATCCAGACGGCGTCTCGATCCACCGACGACCGCACGGCCACGTACTGCCGGAGGCGCTCCGCGTTGGGCTCTTGCGTCGGGCGGCCGGAGGGCGTCCCGGCAGTCGGCGCCTGTTGTGCGGCGACATCCGCATTCGATGCGACCCCGGCCGAGAGCGCGATTCCGGCGAGCACGACCGCAAAGAGGCGGCCTCCGGCCGCCCGGCGAGCGCAATGGGATGTCATGGGATGGGCACCATTCGGCCGAGTTCGTGCAGAATTTCATCGGCGTCCACGTTCTCCGCCTGCGCGCGAACGGTCCGGATGATCCGGTGCCGGGTCGCGTCGCACAGGATCTCCTTGACGTCGTCGGGCAGCACGTACGTGCGGCCGTGGAGAAACGCCGTCACCCGCACCAGCGCGAGGATGTGCTGGTACGAGCGCGGCGAGATGCCCAGCACTATCAGTTCTTTCAGGTGCGGACATCCCACCTGCGCCGGCGTCCGGGTGGCCCGTCCGATCCTGACGATGTACTCGCTGATGCGATCGTCGACGTGGACAGCGTCGCGGATGAAATCGCGCAGCAGCACGACCTCCGCGGGGGAGACGCGCCGCTCGACCACGGTCTTCGCGAGGCGGCGGTGCAGCATCTGGATCTCCTCGTCCGCCGAGGGATAGCCCACGCGCAGCATCATCGAGAAGCGATCGAGCTGCGCTTCCGGCAGCACATAGACGCCCTCCTGCTCGACCGGGTTCTCGGTGGCCAGCACCCAGAACGGGTCCTCCAGAGGGAATGTCCGGTCGGCCAGCGTGACCTGCCGCTCCTGCATCGCCTCGAGCAACGCGCTCTGCGTCTTTGGCGTTCCGCGATTGATCTCGTCGGCGAGGAGGATGTTCGTGAAGATCGGCCCCTTCTCGATCCGGAACGTGGACGTTGTCGCCTCGTAGACCCGCGTCCCCAGGATGTCAGCCGGCAGCAGGTCGGGAGTCAGCTGGATGCGCTGGAAACTGGCCGAAATCGCCTGTGCAATCGTCGTCGCGACGAGCGTCTTGGCGACGCCAGGCACGCCCTCGAGCAGCACGTGACCGCAGCCCGTGCCGGCACCGCCGCGCATGGTCGCGAACGGGATGGCGGCGAAAAGAGCCGTCAGCAGCCGCGTGATCAGGACCTTCTGTCCGACGATTACTTTGCCGATTTCGTGCTCGAGCGCCGCGACGACCTTGAAGGCGCTTTCCGCCGTCGTCGCCACCTGAGGGGCGTCCTGGTCTTGTTCGTTCACGATCATGGTCAGCCTATAGGAACAGCCACAACGCCGCGCCTGCCGCAAGGGCCGCCGCCAGGCCAGCGCCGTACAGATCCCGGTAGTCGGTGGTGGTGTTCCAGCCGACGAGCTTCCGTTCGCCTCGGACGATGGTGCTAATCGCCTCCGCCATTTCGCTCCCGCTCGACGAGCGGACGTACCGGCCGCCCGTCGTCTCGGCAATCCGTCTGAGCGTCGATTCTGAGAATTGCGTCCTCATCAGGAGACCTTCGTCATCGCGCAAGAACGTCTCCCTGCCATCGACCGGGCCAAGCGGAATCGGGACCGCCGCGCTGGACCCGATGCCGACGCAATGCACCTGGATGCGCTGCGAACGAAACAGGTTCAGCGCCGTGTCGAGTTCGGTGCCATGGTCTTCGCCGTCGGAGATCAGCAGGAACAGCTTGTGCGTCGTCCGCTGGTCCTTACGCGCCGCAGCGAACGCACTAATCAGCGCCCCGCCCATGTTCGTGCCGAACAGCGGGGACGCCTCGTCGTCGATCCAATCGAGGTAGAAGAACAGGCTGCCGATGTCCGCGGTGGGGTACGACAGCACGAGCGAGGAATCGGCAAAGCCCACGAGCGCCACGCGCTCAATCGCGTCGGGACGATGCTGAAGGAAGTTGCGGATCTCGAGCGTGGCTCGCACGAGCCGCGACGGCGCAATGTCGCGCGCGCGCATCGACACCGATCGGTCCAGGATGATGATGAGATCCTGGCGCTCGAACTCGGGGCTGCTCGTGGCCACGAGCACCTGTGGCCGTGCCAGGGCGAAGACCATTGCGCCGGCAAATGTGACGGCTGCCGCGAGCATGGCAGCGCGAGTGCGGGCATGCGTGCGCCGCGACAACGCGAGGAACCGTGGCGCGATCGGTGCCGCGCGACTCACCCGGCGGAGATAATAGTTCTGGACCATCCAGCAGGCGACGAGCGCCGGCAGGACCAGCAACCACTCCAGCATGTCGGGGCGCAGGAATCTCATCGCGCGGCCGGTTCAGCCAACCCGTCTGGTCGGCACGGCCCCGGGTCTGGGCTCCGGCCTGAGCAGATGCATCAGCTCGCTCGGCGGCGTTTGCGGCCGCCTGCGGAGTTCCTGGTTGAGCCGCATCGCCAGCTCCAGGTCGAACTTCGCGTCCCAATCGCCAGGTGCGGCGTCCACCGCCCGGCGCAGTTCCTCCTGCGCGCGGACGAGCCAGGCCGTCCTCGCCGACTGATCCACCACGGTGCGACCCTTCTTGAAGCAGGCAGCGCCAGCCCAGAAATGCGGGTTGGCGCCCTCAGGCGCTCGCGCCGCCTTTTCGATGGCGTCTTCGTAGCGCTCGAGGCGATGCAACAACCAGAGCTGGTTGGCGACAACGCGGTCGTACTCGGAAGACAGGAACCGCTTGAGTGGCGGCACCGAATCGAAGCGCTTCTCCGCGGCGGCGTACAAAGCGAGCCCGCGCACAAAATCGCCGGCGTCGGTCGCGGCATCCGCATCGGCGATGGGCTGCGTCCAGCGCGCGTAGGTAATCATGGCGCACCCGCCGACAAACAGCAGAACCATCACCGACGAACCGACAGTCATCACCCACGATTTCATAAGTGGATCCTGTTTGGTACCCGGCCAGAATTACAGCACAAGATGGCCATCCTTAGGATAGCTTCAAGTTCTTGAACAGAATTGGTCCAACCACTATACCATCACCAGATTTTGACGGATATCGACTATCTTGACATCCTCGACTGGTCCGGTGATAGAGTGACCGGACCACAGAACCAGCTGTGCCAAGGAAGTGGGGATGACTCGCCAGATTGCATCTCGTTCATTGGCGCTTGCCCGGCTATCTCACCTGCACGATCGACAACAGCGCCGCGTACGGCCTGACGCAAGACACGATCTCATCCAGACGCGCGAGGCAATCGACGCATGGTCAAGCGTGTTCATCCTGAAACGGGGAGGGCTCCAATGACAGTCGTCAGACGGTTTCTTCTGGTCTGCGCCATCCTGGCGCTTCCGGGCATCGGGTATGCGCAGGAAGCGGTGCTGACCGGCACGGTGACCGATTCCACGGGCGCCGTGCTGCCCGGCGTCACGGTGACCGCGGTGCTCGAGGCCACGGGCAACATATTCGAGGCGGTGACCGACGGGCGGGGCACCTACACGATTCCCGTGCGCGTGGGCGTTTATCGAATCAAGGCGGAGCTGCAGAGCTTTACCCCCGTCACGCGGACCGGCGTGCAGTTGCTGGTGGGACAGACGATCACCATCAACATGCAGATGGCACCCGGTGGCGTCGCCGAAACGGTGACGGTCAGCGCGGAAGCAGCGCTCCTCAACACCGTCACGTCGAGCCTCGGCGGCAACGTCGATCCGCGCCAGATGCAAGAGCTCCCGGTGATCGGACGCGACTGGATGGCGCTCACGATACTGGCCCCGGGGAGCCGGACGAGTTCCGAGAGCGTCATCACGCCAACGGCGGACAGAGGAAGTAC
>JADGOB010000185.1 GCA_017883185.1 Acidobacteriota bacterium | reverse complement strand
CAACGCCAGCTGCGCCTGCAACGAGGGGATGCGATGGGGACGGCGACCGGGGTCCGCACGGACGGCGTCCAGGTACCGGTGTGTCACATCTTCGAAGGTGAGGCCGTCCGTTGGGGCGGCGGGTTCGGGTGGCGTCTCCCAGAAGGTGCCGGCCCGGACCGCGGCGCGGATCGTGTCCCGCAAGGTCTCGGCTTCCGACTTCGGCATCCAGTAGCCGGGCGGCTTGTTGGCGTACTTGTTCAGCGCCAGCCTTACGCCCCTCCCGCGATAGCCGAAGGTGAGGTACCACGGGTGGCGGCACTTCGCCCACGCCCGCCGCGGGCACCCGCAGCGCTTCTGCAGGCCGTCGTTGTGATGTCCCTTCGAACCTCTCGGCCGTCCATCTCGGGCGCGGCATGCGGTCGGATCGGGCGTGTCAGAGCCGTTCATGAAGCAACCCCCTGAAGGCTGCGCCTGGAGGTGGCGGGGCGGCGACGCGCCAGGCGCGCGGCTTCGGGCTGCAGACCCTAGCCGCCCAACCCCCTGCCTGACCGACACGAGCAACTGGCTCGGTGCTACCGCAAGCCCCCGACCCTTGAGCAACGCGCACAAGCGGTCGCGGATCACCGCTGGCGGTTCCGGCTCGACCGGGTGATGGATGACAGGAGGCGTTCGACCTCGGGGCGCTGGGGGGCGGTCGGCGGGAGGCGCCGCAGCAGATCTTCGGCCTCCGTTCGGGCCTCGGCGCGCCGGCCGGCCCGGGCGAAGACGAGCGCGAGGTTGAACCGCGCCTCGTGGAAATCGGGATCGATCGTCAGCGCTTGGCGGAGTGCGGCGACAGCGCTCTCCGTTTGTCCCTGGCGCCCCTGGAGCAGCCCGAGATTGGCGAGCACCACGGGATTGCCCGGTTCCACCGACAGGCTCTCCAGTAGCGTTGAAATCGCCGGCCCGGAGTGGCCGGCCTGCGCCTGGCAGAGCGCCAGGCCCAGATGCGCGTCGGCCGTGGGCACGCGGGCCGTGATTGCAGCGCCAAAGTGGCGCTGCGCCTCGGCGCACCGTGCGAGTTCGGCAAGCGCGTAGCCCAGCCGGATCTGCATCTGCCCGTTACGCGGGTCCTCCTTGACGATCGACTGCAGCGCAGGAAGCAGCGCGTCTCCCTTCACCTCACCCGAAGTGACGGCGGCGATGCGCGCGGCCAGTTCCCGGCGGTCCTTGGGATCGGGGCGACGTCCGGACGATGGGCCGCCGCCGCCCTGGACGTAGCCGAGAGCGCCGAGGCGCGCGCGCGCGCCAGCCATCGCGGCCGGTGTCTCGCCGATCCTGGACGGCGAGGGGGGCGGAGTCGGAGGCAAGTCGGGACCCGAAATCCGATCAATCCGTGCGAGCAGGTCGCGGAGCGGAAGGTCGCTGGCAGAACCTGCGTTCTGGCGGCCCGCCGCGCCGCCCGTTTTCGACAGGTCGTTCAGCTCGCTCCTGTCCGCCTCGATGTCGTACATCTCGGGCCGCGGCGCTGCGATCGCCTTCCATCGACCATCACGCACGGCGCGCAGCGCGCTCCACCCGAAATCGAGCAGCGGCGCGAACGACTCCGCGTAGAGCGGGCGTGTGGGTAGCGCCTTCCCGTCGAGCGCCGGGCGGAGGTCGATGCCGTCGGGGTCGAACGACCCGCAAGCCTGGAGGCGTGCGCCACATGACAGGCCGAGCAGCGGGAGCACCGTGGGCGCGACGTCGATGAGGCATACAGGATCCGGCACCGCCCGTCCGGCCGCCACGCTGGGACCGCGCATGAGCAACGCCACGCGCAGCGTGGTGTCGTAGACAAACAGGCTGTGGCCGATCTCGCCGTGCTCACCAAAGGCCTCGCCGTGATCGCTGGCCGCCACCACGAGCGTGTGCTCGAGATCCCCGCCGAGCGAAGCGAGCAACCGTCCAACTTCTCGATCGGCAGTCGCAATCTCCCCGTCGTACCGCTCGATGACGGAGCGCCCGCCATCGCGCGCGGGATCCCCGTACGGGGCGTGCGGCTCGAACAGGTGCACCCACAGGAAGAACGGCTTCGCGGCGCCGGAGGTGTTGCGCACGCTCGTCAGCCACGCGACCGCTTCGTCCACAACCGCCCGGCCGGGCCGCTCGTTCGCCAGTCGCCCGTCGCTGCCGCGCGGCATCCGGTCCGAGTAGACGTCGAAACCGCGAGCGAGGCCAAAGCGCCGATCGAGCGGAAACGCCGCGATGAACGCGGCCGTGGCAAAGCCGCGGTCGCGCAGAGCAGTGGCCAGCGTGGCCACGGTCGGGGCCATCGCCATGCCGTTGTCACGCGCCCCGTGGCCGGGAGGATACAGACCGGTGAGCAGGCTGGCGTGCGACGTGAGGGTGATGGGCGAGGGCGCGAACGCGCGATCGAATCGTGCACCCTCGCGGGCGATCCGATCGAGCGTCGGCGTGCGCGCCGCCGCGTAGCCGTACGCGCCCACGTGGTCGGCGCGCATCGTGTCGATGGTGACGAGCAGCAGATTGCGGGCGGAGCCGGGGCGAGCGGGAGGAGCAGCCGGGGGCGAAGCGCAGGCCGCGACCATCGTCGCGGCGAGCACGCCAGCCAGACTCAGTTTCAAACTCGTCACCTTCCCAATCCCCGAAGCAGTTTCGCCGCGGCGTCCTTCTGCTGACGATATTTCTGCGGCGCTGCCAGCACTTCCCTGTAGGTGGTCTTCGCGCGTTCGATCTGGCCGGCCTGTTGGCACGCGATTCCCAGGTTCAACCGAGCTTCAACGAAGCCGGCCGATCGGCCCAGTGCCTTTTCGAACCACGGGATCGCGTCGGCCGGACGATTCCCCTGCACGAGCAGGACGCCGAGGCCGTTGGCCGCGTCGGGCCAGGAGCCGTCGATCGCCAACGCGCGCTGGTAGGCGTCCGCGGCGCGTGACGACTCGCCAAGCTCGCGTCGCGCGTTGCCGAGGTTTGTCCAGAACGACGGGTCGCTCGGCTCGAGGGACGTGGCTCGCTCGAACGCGGTCGCGGCTTCCGCGAATCGTCCCCCGTCCACGTGAACCAGGCCAAGACCATTGTGCGCCGCGGGGTAGGCGACGTCGATCACGAGGGCCGCCTGCTCCGCGCGCAGCGCTTCGTCGGGCTGACCGGCCGCACGTGCGGCAACGGCAAGGTCGTGCAGGAGGCCGGGCTCTCCGGGCCAGCGCTTGACGAGTGCTCGACGGGCGACGAGCGCATCAGGGGTCCGCCCGGCGTCGTTCAGCGCCTGCGCGTACGTCTTCTGAAACACCTGCGCAGTCGGATAGCGCGCAGACAACGCGCGCAGGCGGGGGAGTGTCGCCGCAGCCCGGCCGGACGCCACTTGCGTCAACGCATCCTCGAACTCGCCCCACGCGGCAATCTCGCGGGCGGGATTCGGCGCGGACGCATCGGCGGTGACGGTGGGAGAGGCCGCGACATAGCCCAGGGCGCGAAGCCGTTCCTGCGCGTCGGCGCTCGGTGTGGCCGCTGCGCTCTTTGCCCTTCCCTCGATCTCGCGTATCCGCGCGGCCATCGCCCCGGCCAGCGCCGCACGTTCGCCGGCGACGTCCCTCGCCTCGGCCGGATCGCCGTCCACGTCGAAGAGCTCGGGCGGCGACGAGCGCACCAGTTTCCATCGGCCCGAGACGAGCGACCGCAGCGGACTCCACCCGGCCACGCGGGGATAGTTCGTCTCCCCGTAGATCTCGCGGTCCGCGTTCAGCGGCGAACCCAGCAGGTTGATCCCGTCCATGGCCGTCGGTGCCGACAGGCCAACGAGCGCGAAGATTGTAGGCGCGATGTCCACGAGACTGACGGGCTCGGTTCGCACGGCCGGTCTTGTCGAACCCGGCGCGTGGACGATGAGCGGCACGCGGACCGTCGGCTCGTAGAGGAGCATCCCGTGCGCGCGCTCGCCGTGCTCGCCCAGGCTCTCGCCATGGTCGCCGGCGACGACGATGACGAGCCGATCGCGGAGATGCCGCGCGGCAAGTCCCTCGAGCAGGCGAGAGAGTTCCGCATCCACGTAGGCGACCTCGCCGTTGTACGGGTCGCCGTTCGCGCGGGCGGCAAACTCCGGCGGCGGATCGTAGGGGGCGTGCGGGTCGTAGTAGTGAACCCAGAGGAAGAAGGGGGCCGCCGGCACGGAGGCCGGCGCCACATGGACCTGCGGAGAGGCGCTCAGAGTATCCAGCGCGGCCAGCGCCGCATCGGTCACCGCCGTCGCGCGGCGTTCCGACTCGAGCCGGAGGTCGGCGTCCGGGTTTCGCGGAATGCGATCGTCGTAGGTGTCGAATCCCGCGTCGAGGCCGAACTGCCGGTCGAGCACGTACGCACCAACGACGGCCGCGGTGCGGTACCCGGCCGCCTTCAGCCGCATGGCGATGGTTGGCTGGGTGCGGTCGAATCGGTAGGTCGCGTTCTCGCGCACGCCGTGGTGGGGCGGGAGCAGACCGCTGAGAATGGTCGCGTGCGAGGGGAGCGTGAGCGGCACCGCCGCCCGCGCGCGAGTGAAGTTCTGTCCTTCGGCCGCCAGGCGGTCGAGTGTCGGCGTGAAGCCGCGCCCGAGCCGATCGGCCCGCAGCGTGTCGATCGTGATCAGCAGGACGTTGGGCGGCCGCGTCGTGGCCGCCTGGGGCGGCGGCGTGGAGCGACAGGCTGCCACGAACGCGATCGCGACCGTGGCACAGCACAGCTGAAACTTCCACTTGCGGAACACTGGAACATCTTACCGTAGGGGCGGCCGGGGGGACAGGCGGGCAGGCGGAGAGGCGGACAAGCGAACGGGGTGGCAGGCCGAAACCCGCCACCCCGTCAAACCATCTCAGGCCCTGAACCCTGACCCCTAGTCCCTGACCCCTGATCCCTACATCCTGCCTAGAACCGGAACCGCACGCCGATCTGCGCCTGCCACCGCGACCGGAGATCGTCACGGGTGAAGGTGCCCGCCCATGTGGACGCCGTGATGTTGTTGATGTTGTAAATCATCAACCCCGTCGTCTTGTCGATCCCACCGTAGCTGACGGGTTCGGTCATGGGGAACGAAGCCCAGTACTGCCAGCCCCAGTTCTTGTTCAGCAGGTTGAGGAAGTTGAAGATGTTGAGCGTGACCTCCGCCTTCGTCTTCCCGCCGGTCGGGATGTTGAGCGCGTACTGGATGTCCATCTGGTTCATCCACGGCGCCCGGCCGGCGCCGCGCGGCATGATCTGACCGCGATACTGGCTCGCGGCCGGATCGGCGCTGAGGTAGGCATTGAGCTGATCCCACGTGCCGCTGGTGACCACCACCTGGCTGGAGGACGCCGGCACGAACAGCAGCTCGTTGTAGCCGCCGTCACCGTTGATGTCGTTGTAGAAGCCGAGCGAGTACCGACGCCCGGTCATCCCGTTGTAGAAGACCGAGAACCGGTGCGTGAGGTTGAACGTCCGCGGCAGCTCGAACGTCGCAGCGAAGTTGACGCGATGGCCCGGGTCGTAGCTCGACCGGTCCAGCTCGGAGTAGTTCGTGTAGATCTGATACGGGTTGTTCGCCCAGTTCGACCGCGCCACGCTCGACGTGCCGTCGTTCACCGTGAACGACTGGCCGTAGAGGTACGACGCTTTGAAGTAGAAGCCGTGGCGGAACGGCCGCTCCACCGAGAAGGCGGTCGTCCAGGTCCTGCCGGCCTTGGTGTTGGAGAGCAGCAGCACGTCGTTGAGGCTGCTGTCGAACTTCTTCACCGTCACCATGCCGTCGGGAAGCGTGCCGCTCGGGATGTAGTTCAGGTTCTGGTAATTGATGTCCTGGAGGGTCCTCGTGAAGAGGAACTCGGCCGTGCCGACCATGCCGAAGGGCAGGTCGTGGTCGAAGGCGAGGTTCCCGCGGAGGACCTCAGGGTACTTGTAGTTCGGGTCGATTACGTTGATCGTCTGGCGCCCCGTGGCCCCACCGGCCACCGTCGTCGGCTGGTTGTTCGGGTCGGCGACGAAAGGCACCCTCACCGTGGTCGCATTGTAGCTGACCGACAGGTTGGTGAAGTCCACTCCGGTGTTGCTGTACTGGTTGGACAGCCACACGTACGGCGTGCGGCCGGTGAACAAGCCGAGGCCGCCGCGAATCTGGCTGCGCGCGTTCGCCGCGCCCTTGCTCAAATCCCAGTTGAACCCGACCCGCGGTGAGAACATCGTCGGCGCCGGCACGACCGCCGTCGAGTAGCCGAAGTCGGTGATCGCGAGCGGGTTGTTGTGCGGCGTGTCGGAGAAATGCGGTTTGTCGACCCGCACGCCGTAGGTCAGCGTGAAGTTCGGCCTCACGCGCCACTTGTCACCCGCGTAGAAGCCGACCTGCTGAACGCTGAATCTCGCGGCCTGCACGGGGTCGGAGGGGTCGTTCGAGTAGTTGTGGGTGTAACTCTGCGCGATCCCCGCCTGGAAGTTCGCGAGGCTGCTGAACCGGTACCCGCCGTAGAGGTACTGGATGAACACGTTGTAGAACTTGTAGAACTCGTTCTGCGTGCCGAAGCTGAACGTGTGCGTGCCCTGGACCAGCGTGATGTCGTCGCTGACCTGCACGATGTCCTGGTTCAGCGCATTGGCATGCGACGAGTATTCGGTGCCCAAGTACATCGAGTTGCCGTCGGGCAAAGTCACGCGCACCTGCGGGAAGTTGGGGTAACCGGACTGGCCGCCGCGAAGGTTGCGCTCACGCTGGTAGGTGACGCGGAGCTCGTTGAACATCTTGCCGAACGAGCTGTTCAACTGCACCACCGACGACAGCATCTTGTCGGTCATGTGGTAGTAGTTGCTCGGCATCGTGTAGCTGTACTGGCTCCCGCCGCCGACGTCCGCCAGCGCATCGACGTAGTTCTCGCGGATCGTCAACTGGTTCCGGGCACCGATATTGAAGTCCACGCGGCCGAAGATCTTGTTGCTGTTGTTCTGCTTGCTGACCTCGCCGAGGCCACCCGGATCGAAGTTGTACGTGCTCTTGGCCACGTCAACGACCTGTTGCACGTAGGACTGCTGGCTGAACTGCTGCCCCGACGTCCCATCGGCCGAGAAGCCCACCGGCGTGTTCTTGCGGGCCCAGTCCACGTTGGCGAAGAAGAACGTCTTGTTCTTCATCACCGGGCCGCCCACGCTGAACCCGAGCTGCTTGTCGCTGAACTTGCCGACCTTCGTGTCGGCCGGGTTCGGGTTCCCGTTGGTCGCGATCCCCGGAATTGTGCCGATGAACTTCTGGTTGCGGCCCAGGTAGTAGGCGGTGCCGTGAAACGCGTTGGCGCCGCTCTTGGTGACCGCGTTGATGCCGCCGCCCGAGAACCCGCCCTGGCGCACGTCGTAGGGCGACACGAGCAGCTGGATTTCCTGGATCGCGTCGAGGCTGACCGGCTGGGTGCTCGTCTGGCCGCCCGGCGTGCCCGACGCGGCGAGGCCGAACACGTCGTTGTTGACCGCGCCGTCGATCTGCATGTTGTTGTAACGGTTGTTCCGGCCCGCCACCTGGACGGCATCATCGTAGCCCGCGCTGCT
>JADGOB010000184.1 GCA_017883185.1 Acidobacteriota bacterium | reverse complement strand
GGAGCCGCTTGACCTCGAAGAGCGGCTCGCGAACTTGATCAGCGACTTGATTGCCCCACGCTTGGTGCCGGAGATTGAGATTCTCGCCTGGCGCCGCACCCAAGTTGTTGCTGTGAACGTGTTTCCGAGCCCAAGCCGGCCGCACTACCTCAAGCGGGAGGGAGAGACGTCAGGCGTCTATGTCCGGGTCGGTTCTACCAACCGGCGCGCGGATGCTGACCTGATTGACGAGCTTCGTCGATTCACCCGTGGCGAGGCGTTCGACGAACAGCCAATGCCCGGACTCGACTCAGAAGCACTGGACTTCCGAGCCGCTTCCGAGTGCTTCGCACCGGTCCGCACGCTGTCCCGCCGTGACCTCGAGACGCTTCGGTTGCTCACCGTCCACCAGAGCCGGTTGGTGCCGACGATCGGTGGTGTCCTCCTCTTCGGCAAGAACCGTGAACGGGATTTTCCAGACGCGTGGATACAAGCCGGTCGATTCACGGGCGAGGACAAGAGCCGGATCATCGACCACGTCGAGATTCACGCGTTGCCGGTGCGCGCGGTCGAGGAGGCGATTGCCTTCGTCACCAAGCACTCCGTGCACGGCGCCGAGATCGGCGCCGTGCGTCGGGTCGAACGATGGAGCGTTCCACCGGCCGCGGTGCGCGAAGCGGTCATCAACGCGGTCGTTCATGCCGACTACGCTCAGCGAGGTGCACCAATTCGCGTCGCCATGTTCGACGACCGGCTCGAAGTCGAGAATCCGGGGCTTCTGCCGTTCGGCCTCACGATTGAAGACCTGCCGCAGGGCGTCTCGAAGTTGCGCAACCGGGTCATCGGCCGGGTCTTCCACGCACTCGGCCTGATCGAGCAGTGGGGCAGCGGCATCCAGCGCATGGCCGCCGCCTGTCGCGACGCCGGACTGGCGGCGCCGGTTTTCGAGGAACTGGCTACGAGATTCCGCGTCACCATCTCGACCGAGCGTGGCGTTCGGCCTGTTCGTGACAAGACCGACGAGGCCATCCTTGCCTGTATCTCTGGCTCCGCCGGGCTGCTCACAAGCGAGATTGCGAGAGCGATTGGCCTGAGTTCACGCGCCACGCGCACGCGACTCGCCCGGCTGGTAGACCGAGGGCTCGTCCGGGAGATTGGAACGGGTCCGCAAGACCCGAGGCGGCGCTACTTTGGGTCGGAGTGACCAGACGCGCTGCTGGTCTCCCACCACCGGCTCTTTCTGATGACCCATTGCGCTGCCTCCAGCCCCACTGCGCGTGGTGTTCGTGTGCCCATCCGTGTGCCCTGGCAACGGAAGACGATGCAGATTCCGGGAAGTAGCCGCCGCCAAGCGCAACTCGATGCAACACTGCAAATGACTGTGTCTTTGTGGCTTACCGACTAACTCGTGACCCTGCAACGAGTTGTCGGGACGCCTTTTCGCGTCTCCCTCTCTCTCCGCCACCTTACAAGTCCATTCTTTCCAATCACTTAACTGGCATTTTTTCGAGAGCGCAATTCTCTCCGCCATCCGGACTGACAACCGCGAGAAGAACCGCGTTTTCGCGAATTGCGCAGCAGCGAACGCCCCGCGTGCCCAATCCGGGGCCGCACTCCGCGGTGGATGGGCCCCGACCATGGCTCCGACCTGGAACTCCGCAGGTTCCAGGTGGTAACGAATGTGTTACCATATGAGACGCCATGCTGCTCCGCGTCGAGGAGTACCTGCGCGAAGACGGCTCGAGCCCTTTTCGGCAATGGTTCGAGCGTCTCGATTCGCAGGCCGCCGCCAAGGTGACGACCGCCATGACACGGTTGTCGCTCGGCAACATCTCGAACGTGAAGTGGTTCGAGGGAATCGGGGAGTACGTCATCCACTGGGGACCTGGTTACCGGGTCTATCTCGCGCAGGAGGGCAGTACCCTGATAGTGCTGTTCACGGGCGGGACGAAACCCCGGCAGCGGGCGGACATCGAGCGAGCGCTGGCGTTGCACGCGGAATACAAAGCGAGGGCGAGGGCCGGAAGGAAGGGCGCAGAGCGCGCGCGCCGGCCGAAGGGCTCGAGAAGGACTTGAACCTCATGGCACTGACACGCGACTTCAGGCGCAGCGTCGCGGAGCGGATGGCCCACGACCCGTCGTTCGCCCGGGCCTTGCTGGACGAAGCGGCCACGCTCTTCCTCAACGGCGAGCCGGAGACGGCGCGCTTGACCCTTCGTGATCTGGTGAACACCACGGTGGGATTCGAGCGTTTGGCTGTGGCCACCGGGAAACCACCCAAGAGTCTTCACCGGATGCTATCGGCCACCGGCAATCCGAGCATGGACAACCTGGCCGTCATCTTTGGCGCCGTCCGGCGGGAACTGGGAGTCGGGATCCGCGTGAGGACGATTAAAGCGGCTTGACCGCGAGGCACGAACGGGTTGGTCAAGGCCGCGACAGGCGGCTGCTCCCCTTGCGGGCTTGTCTTTTGCTGGTTCACCTGCCGTCTGGTAGCATGCCGCGATGACGCGCATGGATGGCCTACTTTGCCCTTCACGAGGACTGGCACTTCCAGGCAGCCGCGGCGTACGGCGGCATTACTGACGTCGGCGAGTACCTGGAGACCATCGACCTGGAGGGCAAGTGTGCTTCGACCGTTTGGGCGGATTACGCGACCAGGAAGAACGAGATCCTGCAACCACGGTCCGCTCTGAGGTGGCCCGAGAAGATCCGCAAACCGATCCTCATCATTCACGGTGGCGCTGACGAGACGGTCTCGCCCCTGCACTCGCTGAGGATGGCCGAGGCGCTCACGAAGTTGAAGCGGGAGTACGGCCTCGTGGTGTTCCAAGGTGACAACCACATCATCTCCCGCTGTCGTTGACGCCCGCCTCAAGGCGCACAGTATCGACGCGGGGATGCCGCTCGTGGTCAACGTGCCTGGCGCGCGCCACACGCGGGCATCGGATGAACACGGCATCATCGAGCTCGACGGGCCGGGCACGGTCACGCTCGGACAGAAACTCAGGCTCATTCCCGGCCACTGCGACCCCACCGTGAATCTGCACGAGTGGTTCGTGTGCATCCGGGGCGACCGCGTGGAGGACATCTGGCCGATCGCCGCCCGCGGCGCGTTCTACTGACGGCCTGACGGGACCGTAGGGAGCCGATCCACGAGGTAGGCATTCGTGATCTGCTTCGTCGTGGTCGTGCCCGCCTGGCGCATCGCCATCTGCAACTCGCGACGGAGAATGGACAACACTGTCTCGACGCCCTCCTGCCCGAACGCGGCCAGACCCCAGATATACGGGCGTCCCACGCCGACCGCCGTCGCGCCAAGGGCGAGCGCCTTGAAGATGTCGGTGCCCCGGCGGAAGCCGCTGTCCACGATCACCGGGACGCGCCCGGCGGCGCCGGCCACGACCTCGGGGACGCACTCGACGGCCGAGCGCAGGCTATTTTCCGCGCGGCCGCCGTGATTCGAGACGAAGACGACGTCCACGCCGTGCCCAACGGCGATCTCCGCGTCCTCGCGTGTGACGATGCCCTTGACGATCAGCTTCATGGGCGTGGCGTCCTTCAGCCGCTTGACGAACTCCCAGGTCGGCGGCCCGACCTCGGGCGCCGCCGGCGCAGGCTTGAGGTCCGCGATCATCGGCTTGCGGCGATTGTCGTTGAGGCCGCCCACGTGGCACGAGAGGCACGACTGGGTGTCGCGCCGCTGGGCCCGCGTTCCGGTCAGCCGATTGCTGCCGCCGAGCAGATCGACGGTGAAGACCAGAGCCGGGCAGCCGGCCGCCTCGGCGCGCTTGATCATCTGCCGCGTCTGGTTCCAGTCCTCGCGTCGATACAACTGGAACCACACCGGCTCGCCGCGCGCCGCGTTCACGTCTTCGATCGACGTGGTTGACGGTGTCGCGAGCATGACGGTGTGCTTTCCTGTCTTCGCCGCGCGGGCCACCGCCAGCTCGCCGTCGGGATGGAATGCCCGGTGGCTGCCGACCGGACACAGGAAGATCGGACTGTCCCACGCCGCACCCAGCAGCGACACCGACGTGCTGATCTTGCCGATGTCGATGAGCCGCCTCACGCGCAGCTGGTAGCGCGAGAATCCTTCTCGGTTTGCCCTCACCGTCGCATCGTCGTCGGTGCCCGTTTCGAGGTAGCCGAAGTGGGCCGGCGACAGGTTCTTCCGCGCGACCGCTTCGAAGTCGAAGACGTCGAGCGCGTCCTTGGCGGCGGCAATCAGGTCGGGGGTCTGGGCGCCGACGCTCATCCATGCCCTGGGCAGGCCGAGGCCGGCCAGGATGGGGCTGGCGGCGAGGAATCGGAGCATCGCGCGGCGACCGTCCAGAAACGAGCAATGGGGCATGATCACACTTCCTCGAGGGCCGGCCGATTATACAGCCAGCACGGCTGTCCTCTCTCCCTGGTCCTGAAGGCTCGTGCGGATGGCCGGACGCACGATCGACCGAAGATCGGTGAGGGGACTCATAACCGTTCCCGAGTTCGGCCACCAGGTCTTCGAGGCGGTCGGAGCTGATGCCCGCACCCCTCGCCATCCCGGACTCGAGTCGAACCGGCGACAGCCACTTCGACGACGACCGGCGAGGCTGACGGCACGGCGGGGCGTTCTCGGGAGTCTCTCGGTTCCCGTGCTGGGCGTGGGCCGATCCACTCGCTATCGCCCCGAAGGGTCGGGCGAATCGTCAATGAATCGTCAAGGCCAGAGCGACGAGGGCTGCGTCCAGCCTTTCAGCGCGGACGACGCCGCGCCCCGCTGGAGACCTGACGACGCGCGCCAGGTAGGATCTGAAAACCCATCTGGCGGAAGTGTCGGTCCGTTGAAAGCGCGTCGGTCAGCCGGAGCTCGCGCATCACGACGAAACTCGTGCAGTCGGTGAACGAGAAGTCCTTGTCGCGGTACCGGAAGAGAAGCTCCCGCGCCTTGTCGAAGCGCTCACCGTCGATCTGCTCCCAGCGCAGCCGAGGGCTGCGGTCGACCTGTTCCCACCAGGCGCGGGCAGCCGCGAGGCCGAGTCGGAACCGGATCAGCGTCAGCGTCTCATCGACGACGTAGTCCGTGGTGACCAGCGTCTGGCCGGCCTCGAGCGCCGCGTCCCGGGCCGCACGCGACGCGTCATGCGCTGGGTCGGCGCCATCGGCGCAGGCGACCCAGCCGGCCGTGTCGACAAAGAGGGCCTTCATCGGTCGTAGAGCAGGGTGTCGTGGTCAGCCGCAGTCCGCCCGTCGCGGGACCGGCCGACGGATTCAGCGCGATACAGCGGGTCGTCAGCCAGTGGCAGGGCCGGTTTGCCTGGCTCGCTCACCGGGATGATCTCGAACGCCGGTCGGCTTCGATAGATCACGGTAAAGCGCGCCCCTTTCCGCACGCGCTCCACCACGTCTGGCAGCGACGCTCGCAGGCGCTTCGCGTTGATGGAAATGCTCATGGGGTAGTACCAAAGGTTAACTCCAGTTAACCACGCGGGAGTCCGAAGATCAAGAACCGTCCCCCTCGGGACGTCGACGTCCGCCTTCGCGCACAAGCGAGTTTGTACCAGCGTGACGGACAGACGGCAAGATGGATGTCCAGGCAGCGGATGTCAAGAGCGCGGTCGCTTCGAGCGCAGTTGCCGCAACAGAGCCGTCACCAGAAAGAACGACACGATGACGAGGATGCCCGTGTACTGCCAGCGCGCTTCGCGTGCCATCACCGCCCGCGGAGGATTGAACCAGAAGCCGAACTCGTCGAAGGTCAGCCCGATGCCGAGTCCGTAGAGCAGGGCGATCCAGAAGGTCGCGCGCGGTCCTTTGAAGAGGAGCGCGAGGTAGCCGGCAATCGTGAGGATGAAGATCCCGAAGACGTAGTGATGGATACGCATGCCGGGAATCAGCGGCAGGTGCGTTCGGGGATAGACGTAGTTGAGCAGCCGCGCGACGACCACGGTCAGCGCGACCGCAACAGCGCCGAAGAGAATCGGCCGGTCGACGACGAAGGCGGTGATGCGGGCGCCCCCCCTCATGGCGGGTTGCGCCCGCGAGTCGTTTCCTGCACCTGGCATCCGCACTGGCTCCTATTCCTCGACCCGAGTTATAGCACGTCCGAGTTGCGAGCCCTCGTCGCCGCGAAATCCGGCTGGAGCCAGATCTCATCTGTTCCTGTTTGCCGCAATCGTCCAATGGCCGGTCCGGCCTGCACGTCCCGGATCTCTGCTCCGGGCTCACATCGCGAAGGAAGACGACTGCCTCGCAAGCGTCGTGCACCGCGCGTTCTCCGACGAGGACCTCGAGAGCCTCACCGAGCAGTTCGAGGAGCTCGAGCGGCGCGAGATCGGCGAGCGGACGTTCGAGCGGTATGCCGCGATCGTGGAGGCGCTCGAAGCGAGGCACGGCGACGGCGGTCCGTCGGCCTGATCCACATTCGGGCAGGACTCTCTCGGGCCAAGGCGCAAGGAACACGCCTCGGTCGCCGACGGTCGTCGGCCGTGCGCAGCCTGGACACCTGCGCCGGGCTGTCTCATGGGGCCGCGGCGACAAGGCTCGGCGTCTCAGTCGCGAGTATCAAACGCTGGCGCCGCGTGCGACGATGGAAGCGCGGCGCCGCCCTCCCGTGACATGCAGCGCGTCGCCGTCATCCGTGAGCGCCCCGGCCGTGATTCGATCCCAGCGCTCGCCGGCGAAGCCGAACAGGTTGACCGCCTCTATCCCCATTCTGCGTCGATGCCGGAAACAGAGGCCGTGCGATCTCGCACACCTGTGAGCACCCGCGTGCTCCCGCCCTTGCCCAAAACGGTGTCGCCCGACGTGTCGTGTGCCTTTGCGTGGTACATTCACAACTACGGGCCCGAGGTGAATCTGTTCGTGGACCACAGCCAGATCGTACAGCTTGAGTGTCGGCGGTCGGGCATCTGGGGCACCGCCGGGCTCTGGGGCCGCGTTCTTACCTACAAGGGATGACAGGAGACCGCGATGCAGCCACGGATCGACTACGCGACGACGGCGCCGGGTGTGGCGAAGGCCATGTTGGGGCTCGAAGAATACGTCCACCACACCGGACTCGAGCCAGGGTTGCTCGAGTTGGTCAGGTTGCGGGCCTCGCTCATCAACGGCTGCGCGTACTGCGTCGATATGCATACGAAGGTGGCGCGCTCGCTGGGTGAAACCGAGCAGAGGCTGTACTCTGTCAGCGTCTGGAGGGAAGCGCCGTACTACACGGAGCGGGAGCGCGCCGCGCTGGCCTGGACCGAAGCCGTCACACTGGTCAGCGGCGACCACGTGCCCGACGAGGTGTACGAGACGGCCCGGCAGCACTTCCCGGACAAAGAGCTGATCGACCTCACGCTGGCGATCGTGGCGATCAACGGGTGGAACCGTCTGGCAGTCGCGTTCCGAACGGTGCCCGGGACGTTCCAAGTGGACGGGCGGCCACCGGACGGATCGGCCGTACCTGCCTCGGAGATCAAGGCGGCCCGCTGAGACAATGTGGGTGAACGATGATCACGACCAAGCGCGCCTATGACCCGATCTCCAGGACCGATGGCAGGCGCTTCCTCGTCGAACGCCTGTGGCCGCGCGGCCTCACGAAGGCGAAGCTCCACGTCGAGGCCTGGCTCAAGGAGGTCGGACCCAGCACGGAACTGCGAAAGTGGTTCGGCCACGATCCGGAGAGATGGGACACGTTCCGCAG
>JADGOB010000064.1 GCA_017883185.1 Acidobacteriota bacterium | reverse complement strand
TGTTCGACGACCCGGCCATCGAAGAGATCTCGGCGTCCGACCTGCTGGGTGACTATCCGGCCGTGCAGTACGTGCCACCCGCCGGTTCCTTCCACCTGGACCTGCTCACCCGTCTGGGTGACGCGTTCCGGTTCGAGGACCTGAAGTCCAGCCGCGTCGCCTTCGGCCCGCTGACGGTCACGGTGGCCACGCCAGAAACGCTGTATCGGATGAAGCGCGACACGGTGAGGCTGAAAGATCGTGCGGACGCCGAACTGCTGCGGCAGCGCTTCCACCTCGATGGGGTCGGCTGATGCCCGTTCACCGCTTCCGCTCGGCCGACGAGATGAACCAGCCGCGCTGGCGAGAACCGGGTGACCCGGAACTGCACCGCGCCATTGCCTCCCTGTGGTCCTTTGGTCAACGCACCGTCGTCCGCCGCTTTCCGCCAGGCGTCTACAAGCATCGGTCGATTGAAAGCCTCAACGAGCAGACTGAGAAGTGGGCGGTAGCGAACTTCGAGACCTTCCAGCGCACTCGGCGGGAGCCAGCCGCCCAGAACCGCCGGGGCTGAACAACCTGCATGTCGACTCCGGCCCGGTCATCTTGAACGTGGCCGGATACTCGACGCCCGGCAATGCCAGCGGCGG
Organism: Acidobacteriota bacterium; assembly: GCA_017883185.1. Lineage (GTDB taxonomy): Bacteria > Acidobacteriota > Vicinamibacteria > Vicinamibacterales > Fen-181 > FEN-299. Next base: position 20,337 of record JADGOB010000064.1, on the reverse strand, counting down.
GTACATGACGACGCCGATCGACTTCACCGGCCAATCGGTCAACCACCGGATGATGGACTCGTTCACGTGGCGCAAGTTCTAGACCGGTTCTGACGCCGAAGTCATCTAATCCGCCCCCCGATCGGATCCCCTGGCGGCACCGGCAGCGGTGCCGTTCGCTTGTACGGCGCGTCGGGCCGCGGCAGGAACCGGTCGATGTTCTCGACCGTCGCATCGAGGTGATCGGCCGACATGCCTCCGCCGACCGCGAGCGTGCTGGCCGACCGCGGCTTGAGGTTGTCGCGCAGTTTCCGCAGCCGGCCCGTGGCGACCGCCCGCACTGACGGCGCCGCCTCGGCGTTCGAGGCCAGGTCCATCAAGCGCGTGACCACCAGGTCCTGGACCGCCTGCAGCGCCGCCCGGGCGGAACAACCTCGGCCACGTCCTTCGGCAGGGGCGCGCCGGCGGTCTTCGCCGAGTAGGTGTAGTAGAGGCCGCCGAGCGTTGAGGCTCTGGCAGCCCCCATCCGCTTCTGACGCGCTCTTTCAGGGCAAGCTGCAGGACTTGAGCGGGATTCAGGCGTCGTTGGGGCGAGAGGTGAGCAAAGCCCGGGTACCCAAGATATTACAGAGACTGGTATGTTGCTCTCTTGTCGCGACAGTGGACTAAGTGCGGTGACTAAGTCCATACTGTCGGTATGACCACGGTCAATATCCACGAGGCCAAGACCCATCTCTCTCGCCTGCTGGCTCGCGTCGCCAAGGGTGAGGAAGTGGTCATCGCCCGAGCGGGCACCCCTGTCGCCCGGCTCCAGCCTTTCGCGCCGGCACACAAAGGCCGTCAACTCGGGACGGACACCGGCGAGGTGTTTATCGCCGACGACTTCGATGCGCCTCTCCCGAACGAGATCGTCAAGGAGTTCGAGGGGTGAGAATCCTGATCGACACGCAGTGCTGGCTGTGGCTCAATGCGCACACCGACCGCTTCTCTCGCGCGACCCTGCGGCGCCTCGAGTCTCCACAGACAGACTTGTTGCTGTCGGCCGCCAGCGTTTGGGAGATGGCGATCAAGCATGCCCTGGGCAAGCTTCGACTGCCCGATCGCCTGGGCGACTACGTGTCCAGCCGGATGCGGCTGACCCGCACCCGCGAGCTGCCAGTGACCATCGGGCACGCCGCCCATGTGGGCACACTCCCGCTGCACCACCGGGATCCGTTCGACCGGATCCTGGTGGCGCAGGCCCAGGTCGAACATCTGCTGCTCCTCTCGGCCGATGCTGCCTTCGAGGACTACGACGTGGACGTCATCGAGCCATAGCCACGCTCGCGTGACGCGGCTCCTCACCACGGCCGCTGACCTGACGCCGGCGCACCAGGAGACGAACACCTGCGCGCGCTCTGTGGCTGCCCCGTGGGTTTACCGGTCCCCGCCGGCACGTGGCGCCGCATTCTTCACATACTTGTCGAACCAGCTCACCATCTCGTAGAGCGTGTGCAGCACCGACTCGCGCGCGGCATACCCGTGCGCCTCGTTGGGCAGCGTGACGTAGCGCACGGTGGCCCCGTGCCCCTTCAGCGCCATGTAGAAGCGCTCCGACTGTATCGGGAACGTGCCCGAGTTGTTGTCGGCCTCGCCGTGCATCAGCAGGATCGGGTCCTTCACGGCGTTGGCGTACCAGAAGGGCGACATCTTCGCGTAGACCTCGGGAATCTCCCAGAACGTCCGCTCCTCGCTCTGGAAGCCGAACGGCGTCAGCGTCCGGTTGTAGGCGCCGCTGCGCGCGATGCCCGCGCGGAAGAGCCGCGAATGGGCGAGGAGGTTGGCCGTCATGAACGCCCCGTAGCTGTGCCCGCCCACGCCGATGCGATCCCGGTCGGCCACGCCCATCTCGACGACCTTGTCGATCGCCGCCTGCGCGCTCGCCACCAACTGGTCCACGTAGGTGTCGTTCGCCGTCTCACCCGGGCCGACGATCGGCATCGACGGGTCGTCGAGCACGGCGTACCCCTGCGTCAGGAAGAACATGTGCGAGGGGCCGGCATAGGTCGTGAAGCGATACGGCGACCCGGACACCTGGCCCGCCATTGCCGGGTCCGTGAACTCGCGCGGGTAGGCCCACATCACCAGCGGCAGGCGCTCGCCCTTCTTGTAGCCGGGCGGCAGGTAGAGCGTGCCGCTCAGCTTCACGCCGTCCTTGCGCACGTAGGAGATGACCTGCCGGTCGACCCCTGAGAGTTGCGGCGCGGGATCCGTGAACGCCGTCACCGCGCGCTCGGTCCGCTTCGTCAGGTCTCGCACCAGGTAGTTGGGCGGCTGCTTCACCGTCTCGTAGCGGGTGAGGAGCGTCCTGCCGTTGTCCGCCAGCACGGCCGCCACCGTCTCGTAGCGCTCGCCCTCGCACTGGTACAGCCGCTCGGTGTCGAACGTCTTCACGTTGAACCGGTCGAGGAAGGGGCGGTCGCCCTGCGGCGACCCGCCGTCGCCCTCCAGGTAGATAGAGTCCGCGACCTGCATGATCACGGCTGGCCCGCCGCCAAACCTGGGCTTGACGACCGGGCGGCCAGGATCCTTGTAGCGGTCCTCCGCGCTGACCTGCCAGGCTCGCCGCGCGACGCCCTGGTCCACCACCCAGGCGCGGCGCGTGCGTTTCGCGCGCTCGAACTCGGTGACGATCGCGATGTTCGCGCTGGTCCACGCAATGCCCTGGAAGCGTTGCTCGAACTTCAGCCACTCGGTCGGCTGCCCCGTGAACGGCGCCTGGAGGACACACAGTCGATCCCGGTGAGGCGCCTGGTTGCGCAAGTCCCCGCCATCGAGCGCTTCCGCCCACACCAGCGTGGCCGGCTCCATCGGGTTCCACGTGTACTCGCGCGGCCCGGTCGGCACGCCCTGCATCGGGACGGTCTCATTGGAAGGCAGGTCGGCGACCGCGCGCACCAGTGTCCCGGCCTTGCTCCAGATCTCCACGTCCTTCGGGAAGTCCGAGTAGGGCACCAGGCGTGAGAACGGACGCTTCAGCCTGGACACGAGGATGTACTCGCCGCTCGGTGAGGCGGTGGCCTGCGCGAAGATCGACGGCTTGCCCACGGGCGTCATCGCGCCCGTGGCGGCGTTCACCAACGCCAGCTGGCTGGTGAAGTAATACTCGAACAGCGCCTCGTCGTGCGCCGTTTTGAGCAGGTCTTCATAGGTACTGACAGGCGCAGCCTTGCCCTGGTTCTCCTGGATGTTCGGTCCTTCCGCCGCGACTGGCGCCTTCGGCGGCAGGCCCCGCGTGGCCGGGACGGTCTTGCAGATCAGGCTCGAGGCATTCACCCAGGCGCACGCGGACCCGAGCGTGGCATCCAGCCTCGCCGGCGTGACGGATCTGGCGGCGCCGGTCGTGGCGTCGGCCACCCAGAGCGCGATCCCGCCGGGCCTGGTCTCTGTGAAGGCGATGCGCCGGCTATCGGGCGAGAAGCCAATCCACTCGATCCGAGTGCCCGGCGCCAGGACCACCTTCACGGTCTTCCCGTCGGCAATCTGTTTGAGGCTGATGCCGGTCGCCAGCGGCGGCCGCTGAGGGCCGTTCGTCTTCGGGTTGATGCGGGTTCCGGCCAGCCGCAGCATCGGCTGGGACAGATCGGCAATGCCCGGCATGCTCGCGCGGTCAACCAACGCCAGTTGCTGTCGTGACGGGCTGATAGACACCGTGGGAAGCGGCTTGGCGTCGAGGATGTCGACGATCGCCTTGGGTGGCAACTGGTAGCGAGTCTGAGCAAGGGTCTGTTCGGTGGCGGTGAGCCCAACGCAGGCGACGACCAGGGCCAGCACGCGCGCGACTGAGGCAGAACGCATTTTGATTCTCCAGTCCAGAGCCAGGGGCGCCCGTCATCGTCGCTCCATCCCCCGCCCGCGTCAACGGTCCGCTTCGTGGTAGCCTATTCACTCACTCATTCATCCGTCCTTTCCACTCTACGAAGGGAGCGACATGGCCACCGACGACAACCTCATGGCCGCATTTGCCGGCGAGAGCCAGGCGAACCGGAAGTATTTGGCGTTTGCGAAGAAGGCTGAGACCGAGGGGCTGAAGCAGATTGCGAAGCTCTTCCGCGCGGCGGCTGCCGCGGAAACCGTGCACGCGCTCGCGCACCTCTGGGTCGCAGGCCACGTGAAGGACACGATCGCGAACTTGCAGGCGGCGATCGAGGGCGAGCACTACGAGTTCACGACGATGTACCCGGAGTTCATCGCCGCGGCGATTGCCGAGGGCAAGAAGGGTGCACAGGCGAGCTTCCAGAAGGCCAACGCCGTCGAGCAGACGCACCACGCGCTCTACAGCGAGGCGCTCGAGGCGGCGAAGACCGGCAAGGACCTGCCCGAAGCCGACCTCTACGTGTGCGACATCTGCGGTCACACCGTGGCCGGAGAACCGCCGAATATCTGCCCGGTGTGCGGCGCGCGTCGCGAGAAATTCACGAAGGTGGACTAGACAGCTGTCCGCTGCCAGCCGTCTCAACGTGTACCTGTCATGACGCCTGGTCGATCCACGAGGTGCCGAAGGGCCGCGGCTGGCATCCTGGTGATGCTGGTCGCGCTCGTCGGCGCCATCGCCGCTCAGGCGGCCGATCCGGTTCGCCCGTTGCGCGCCTCCGCGCCGCCGGTCATCGACGGCCGGCTGGACGAGGTCCTACCTGGAAGCGTGACCGTGCACCCGGCGACGGGGCTGCGTGTCCCTGCTATGCCTCGAGCGCCTTCTCGAACTCCTCTGGGTGCTACGCGCGCAGCATCGCCTCGCTCTTCTCGACCAACCCCTGCTTCACCAGCACGACCGGGTAATCCTCGAGCGTGAACGAGCCGGCCTTGCGCGTGATGGTGATCTCATCCGGATCATCGTTCCACAGCAAGGCGCCAGTATAGTATTGAGGGATAGGCTATGACTCCTGAAGTGATTCGTCGCCTGCCGAAGACCGACCTTCACGTCCACCTCGATGGGTCGCTGCGGCTGGGGACGCTGATCGAGCTGGCCCGCGAGCGCGGCATCGAGCTTCCGTCCTTCACCGAGGACGGGCTTCGCGAGACCGTCTTTCGCCCACAGTACGCCAACCTTGGGGAGTATCTGCAGGGGTTTCGCTACACCGTCGCCGTGCTGCAGGACCGCGAGGCGCTCGAGCGCACGACGTTCGAGTTGTGCGAGGATTGCCAGGCCGAGGGTGTGCGATACATCGAGATTCGCTTCGCGCCCCAGCTTCACGTCCGGCAGGGGTTCGACTTCTCGGACGTGGTGCGCGCCGTGGACGCCGGGATCCGCCGGGCCTCCGACGCGTTCAACGCCCGGCCGGAAGTTGCGTCTGGCCGGGAGCCTCGCTTCGCCGCGGGGATCATCCTGTGCGCGCTGCGCTATTTCACGCCGGATCTCTCGGAAGGGTATCGACGGATTCTCGAGGCGCTGCCCGAGGCGTCGCCGCAAGAGCTGCACTCGGCGGCAAGCATGCAGGTCGCGCGTGCGGCGGCCCGGCTGAAACACGACGAGGGGCTGCTCGTCGTCGGCATCGACCTGGCGGGCCAGGAGAAAGGGTATCCGGCCGAGGACCACCGCGTGGCCTACCAGGTCGCGCACGAGGCGTTTCTCGGTAAGACGGTTCACGCGGGCGAGGACTACGGCCCCGAGTCGATCTTCCAGGCCATCGGCAATCTGCACGCCGATCGGATCGGTCACGGGACCTGGCTGTTCGACGAGTCGAAGATCAGTGCCAGGCGCATCACGGACCGGAAGGCCTACGTGGAGCGCCTGGCGCAGTTCATTGCCGACAAGCGGATCACGATCGAGGTGTGCCTGACGTCCAACCAGCAGACCGTTCCGGAGTTGGGTAAGGACCTCAGCCGGCACCCGTTCGCGGAGATGCGGAAGCGGCGGCTCTCGACGACCTTCTGCACCGACAACCGGCTCGTGTCGAACACCACCATGTCGAACGAGATCCAGCGCGCGGCGGAGGCCTTTGCCCTCACCGACCGCGAGTTGCGCGACATCCTCGTCTACGGCTTCAAGCGGAGCTTCTTCCCCGGGACCTACCTGGAGAAGCGCGCGTACGTGCGCCAGACGATCGACTTCGCGGATTCCATCCTCGAAGGTGACGCTGGGGTCAGGTCTTGAAACTTCCGGCGTTATGATCCCCCGCCCCAGGGTCCCAACTGCTCTCCACCCGCACGACAGGAGATTCCCGCGATGAATCGACGCACCACGATGGTCCCGATCTTGCTGATTGCGTGGATGGCGTTGTCCATCCAGCCGGCGCCACAGGCGGCCGGGCCACAAGCCGCCACCGCGCAGGCGGCCGCGCCCCAGGCGACAGCGGCGAAAGCTCAGGCTGCCCCGGCGCAGGCGCCTGCAACCGCTCCGGCCAAGCGAGCGATGGAACTGGGCGACATCCTCGCCTGGAAGAGCGTCAGCATGAGCGTTCTCTCGCCCGACGGGCGCTGGTTCGCCTACCGGCTGTCGCCACTCGACGGCGATAGCGAGGTGGTCGTGCGCCAGACGCAGGGCGACAAGGAGTACCGCTTCCCGATTGGCGACACGCGCGCCACCCCTGGTTCGCTGGCTATTTCCGACGACTCGAAGTGGGTTGCCTTCAGCGTGGCGCCGACGAAGAAAGAAGCGGCGCAGCTGAAGAAGCAGCGCAAGCCGGTGCAGAACAAGGTCACGATCCTGAACCTGGCCGACGGCTCGGAGACGAAGCTCGACAAGATCCAGCGGTTCGCTTTCTCGGGCGAGCGGGCCTCGTGGATTGCGCTCAAGAAATACGGCGCCGACGCCCCGGGCGGCGGTGGCGCGCCCGCCGCTCCCCCCGCAGGCGGCGGTTCGGGCGCATCGAGCAGCGCGGCGGACGATCGGCCGAAGGGCACCGACATCATCCTTCACGAACTGGCAACGGGCGCCGACCTCAACGTCGGGAACGTCAACGAGTTCGCCTTCGACAAGAGCGGGACGTTTCTCGCCTGGACGATCGACGCCGCCGACAAGCTGGGGAACGGTATCGTCCTGCGTAACGTGGAGACGGGTGTCATCACTTCGCTCGACAGCGGAAAGGCGTCGTACGAACGGCTGTCGTGGAACGAGAAGGGCGACGGGCTGCTCGTGTTGAAGGGGACCGAGGACAAGCGCTACAAGGACAAGGTCTACGCGGTCATCGGGTTCACGAAGCTCGACGCGGCGAAGCCCGAGAAGACGACCTACGACCCGGCGACCGACAAGACGTTCCCGGAGGGGATGGCGATCAGCCCGAATCGGACGCCGATCTGGACCGAGGACCTCTCGGCGTTCTTCTTCGGCATCCGCACGCCGAAAAAGGCGGAGGCGAAGCCGGACGCCAAGCCCGAGGAGAAGCCGGACGCGAAGTCCGATGCCAAGCCCGACGCCAAGCCGGAGACGCCGCCGCCCTCCGCGGACAGCGCGCCGGACGAGGAGAAGCCTGACCTGGTGATCTGGCACTACAAGGACCCGCGCCTGCAGTCGCAGCAGCAGGTCCAGGAAGAAACGGACAAGAACTTCAGCTACCTGTCCATCTACCGCGTGAAGGAGAAGAAGTTCCTGCGCCTCGCCGACGAGACGTTGCGCAGCGTCGTCCCTGCGCCGAAGGAGAAGTTCGCCGTCGGCACCGACATCCGCGAGTACGAACTCTCCGGCAGCCTGGACGGGCGCAATTACCAGGACGTCTACGTCATCAACCTGCAGACGGGCGACCGGAAGCTGGCGGTCAAGAAGCTGCGATGGATGAACCAGCCGTCCACCGACGGGACGAAGTTCCTCTACTACGACGACGGGCACTACTTCGTCTACGACATGATGTCGGGCCAGTCCGCCAACATCACGAGGACCGTTCCCACATCGTTCGTGAACACCGAGGACGACCACAACGTCATCAAGCCGCCGCAGCAGGCCCTGGGCTGGACAAAGGACGGCGACGCGGTGCTGCTGTCGGATGGCTGGGACTTATGGAAGGTGCCGGTCGGCGGCGGCACGGCCGTCAACCTCACCGTGAACGGCAAGAAGGATGGCATCCGCTACCGGCGTCCGCTCCGTCTCGACCCCGAGGAAAAGGGCTGGGACCTCTCCGTGCCCCGTTACATCGACATCTTCGGCGAGTTCACGAAGAAGGGTGGCGTCGCGAGGCTCGAACCCGGGAAGGCGGGCGTTCAGGCATTGTTGTGGGACGACGCGACATTCGGGGTGCAGAAGGCGAAGAAGGCCGACGTCTACCTCTACACGAAGGCGACGCCGGCGAGCCCGGCGGACTTCTACGTGACCGATGCCACGTTGAAGCCCGGGAAGAAGTTGACGGCGCTCGACGAGCAGGTGAAGAGTTTCACGTGGTCGAGTGGCGCGCAGATCGTGAACTACACCGTGACGCTCGGCAAGGGCGGTCCGACCAGGAAGCTGCAAGCGTCCCTCTACCTGCCGGCGAACTACGTGAAGGGGAAGAGCTACCCGACGCTCGTCTACATCTACGAAAAGCTGACGCAGGGGCATTACGGCTTCGCGACGCCATCGGCCAACGGGTTCAACAAGTCGGTTTACACCAGCAATGGCTACGCCGTGCTGATGCCGGACATCACCTACCGGCTGAACGATCCCGGCATGTCGGCGGTGTGGTGCCTGACAGCGGCCGTGAAGGCGGCGGTCGCCACCGGCGTGGTTGACCCGAAGCGCATCGGGCTGCAGGGTCACTCGTGGGGCGGCTACCAGACCGCGTTCGCCGTGACGCAGACGGACCTGTTCGCCGCGGCCGTGGCGGGAGCGCCGCTGACGGACATGGTCAGCATGTACAGCCTGATCTACAAGAACAGCGGCGGAGCGAACCAGTCGATCTTCGAGAGCAGCCAGGGACGGTTCCTGGGCGGCTACTGGGACAACTGGGAGGCGTATGTCCGCAACTCGCCGGTGAATTTCGCGCGCAACGTGAAGACGCCCTTGTTGCTCCTGCACAACGACAAGGACGGCGCAGTGGACTTCACGCAGGGCGTCGAGTACTACAACACGTTGCGGCGTCTTGGGAAGCCCGTCGTGCTGCTGGAGTACCCGGGCGAGAACCACGGCCTGGCCAAGCCCGCCAACCAGCAGGACTACACGGTTCGCATGAAGGAGTTCTTCGACCACCACCTCATGGGCAAGCCGGCACCGGAGTGGTGGGCGAAGGGCGTGCCGCGGCTCGAGATGGAAGACCACATCAAGCAGCGGCTCGAAGAGAAGAAGAAGACGCCCGCCGACAAGAAGTAACGATCTTTGGGGTCAGGTCTTGAATTATCACCTCTTTCAAGACCTGACCCCAAGTAGACTCGCAAGATGACCGACGTCGCATCCAGGCGCACTGCGCTCATCACCGGCGCATCGGCCGGCATCGGCTCCGCGCTCGCCCGCGTCTTCGCCGCCAACGGGTTCGATCTGGTGCTCACCGCGCGGCGGGCCGACCGACTCGAATCGCTCGCGCAGGATCTGCGTGCCAGGCACCGCTGCGCCGTGCACGTCATCGCAGCGGACCTGGCGGACCCGGCCGCTCCCGCCCACATCTTCCAGGAAGTGACCAGGGCCGGCCTGTCGGTCGACGCGCTCGTCAACAACGCCGGGTACGGGTTGCCCGGACGCTTCCTCCAGTCGTCCTGGGAGCAACACCGCGATTTCGTCCAGGTCATGGTCACCGCGGTGGCCGACCTGTGCCACAGGTTCGCGCCGGGCATGGTGGACCGAGAACGCGGGTGGATCATCAACGTCGCGTCGCTCGCCGGGATCGTGCCGGGGTCGGCAGGTCACACGCTCTACGGCGCGTCCAAGTCGTTCGTGATTCGCTTCTCGCAGTCACTGGCGCTCGAACTGCTGCCGCACGGCATCCACGTGACAGCCCTCTGCCCGGGGTTCACCTACAGCGAGTTCCACGACGTGAACCGGATGCGCGGGCAGGTGAGCCAGTTGCCGAAATGGATGTGGATGGATGCGGACACCGTGGCCAGGCAGGCGTTCGCCGCGGTGATGCGCGGCGACATCGTCTACGTGAACGGCCGCTGGAACCGCGCGGTTGCGCTCCTCACGCGCTACACGCCGGAGTGGCTCGTCAACCGCGTGCTGAAGCGTTTTGCGAAGAAGTTCAGGCGCGCGTAGGCAAGCCCCCTCATGACCCGAGGATGACGCGCTCGGCCGGGACGATCCGTATCGCGAGCTCCGGACCAATGGCCCGGACCAGCAGCGCCTTGTTCGATGAGGTCAGCCCGTCGACGAACGCGAAGACCGGCGACTCGTTCACTGCGATCTTCTTCGGGTTGCGCGCCCGGATTATCTCCGCGAGGCGCTGCCACGGGTCGAGGTTCTCCGGCTCGAATGCTGGCGTGTAGTATGCCGAAATCGCTCCTGGGGTGGTTTTGGCCGATACCACACGGCGCGGCCGGCTCCCCGGTGGCATAATGGAAGTGATGCGCAAGGTGGGGCGTCGATCGGCGGACGGACCGGCTGTGGCCGAACAGGGGCCGCTCGCCCGGACGGCTGCGGCCCTGCGGGGAACGGCCGCGCTGGTGCCGCGGGGTGTCTACCGCTTCAAGGACTTCGACGAGGCTGACAGGTGGATGACCAGCACGATGCGTCGTACTCACGCGCGCCTGAGCCGCAGGACCTCGTCCGGCTCTGCCAGGCCCTGAACGAAGCAGGCGCTCGCTACGTTCTGATTGGTGGCTTCGCCGTGATGGCGCACGGCGCCGGACGATTCACCAAGGACATCGACCTGCTGATCGACGACTCACCCGAGAATGTGGCTCGCGTCAAGCGGGGGTTGAGCATTCTCTCCGACAACGCCGCCGCCGACGTTCAGGACACCGACATCCGCGACTTCGTCGTTGTTCGCGTCGCCGACGAGATCATCGTGGACCTCCTCGGTCGCGCCTGCGGCCTGTCCTATGCCGACGTGGCGGCCGACGTGGAGTTGCGACTGTTCGGTGACACGCGTGTCCCGGTTGCCGGCCCTCGGGTGCTGATCCGGACGAAAGACACCCACCGCCCACAGGATGCTCTCGATCGAGCGTTTCTCGAAGGAGTGATCCGCGACCGCCAGGCCGGGGACACGGGCAGTGAAACGTGAGCGCCCGCGGAGCGACTCTGGGGTCAGGTCTTCCCGCGCGTGGCTGAACTGGCGCGCGAGAACGGCGACCGGCTCGAGAGCCCGCTGTTCCCCGGATTCACGCTGCCGCTGGCAGACCGCTTGGCCTGAAGACGCTACAGTCCCCTTTGCCCAGTTCTGACCACGAGACCGCGATTCCGGGTCGTGCAGCAGGTTGATCGGAAGACGCGGTCAGGAGACCGCCGGGAGAATGGTTGCATGCGTACGTCGCTCGTCCCGTCTCTTGCCGTCGTCTTCGCGCTCGGCTGCGCTGCCACCGCTGTTGCTCAGAGCGGGACCGCTCAGACACCGCTGCGCGAGCGCGTGGACGCCCTCATCCGAGCCAGCGGCGCCGAGGTCGCCGTGGCCTTCGGCACGCTCGACGGCCGGGATTCCCTGATGCTGAACGAGGACCTGGTATTCCACGCGGCCAGCACGATGAAGGTGCCTGTCATGGTGGAACTGTTCAAGCAGGCTGCCGCCGGCAGGTTGTCGCTCGACGATCGGATCCCCGTGGTCAATCAGTTCAAGAGTGTCGTGGATGGCTCACCGTACGCGCTCACGAGAGACGACGACTCCGACGCGGAGATTTACAAGGCAATCGGCACGCAGCGGAGTTACCGCGAGCTGTGCGAGGCGATGATTGCGGTGAGCAGCAACCTGGCGACCAACCTGCTCATCGACCGACTGGGTGCCGAGCGCGTCTTCGAGACGATGCGGAGCTACGGAGCCGAGGGTATGCTCGTGCGGCGCGGGGTGGAGGACGACAAGGCCTTCGAGAGGGGCCTCAACAACACCGCCACCGCCAGGGGTTTCCACGCGATCCTCGCGGCCATTGGGCGACGCGAGGTCGTTTCGGCCGACGCGAGCGCCGAGATGATTGCGATCCTCAAGCGACAGACCTTCCGCGACGGGATCCCGGCCGGGCTGCCGCCAGAGATGGCTGTCGCCCACAAGACCGGCACGATTACGAAGGTCCACCACGACGGCGGCATCGTCTTCGCCACCCGACCGTATGTGCTGGTGGTGCTCACGCGTGGCTTCGCCGATGAGAAGTCGAGCGACGCCCTCATCGCCGGGGTCTCGAAGCTGGTCTACGACACGGTGAAGTAGCTGAGCCGGCACGGTATCCCTGCCGTTGCGGAACCTGGGGTGAATGATGCCGCCCAGCGCGACACTGGATGCCGTGTCGCCGTCATGGCCGATCTCCCTGGCCCGAAGATGCGTGTGGGCACCATCGACCCCGAGCCGGTCGAACTGCGGTCGAGGAAGGGCCTGAATCTGCCCGGCATCGACCTGGGGAACCACAGAGGCTCGATCCGGGTGACTGGTGGTCCCGCCCTCGGTGTAGGATGAGCCTCGCGCCCCGCGGAAGGCGAGGTCGGGTCCGATCGCCAGGCCGACGACGAGTCCGATCAGGACGCGGAGGGTGAAGGACATGGCGCGCCGATTCTACCTCAGGAGCAGCCTCACGCCGAACCCTACGAGCAGCGCCCCCGTGAGCCCTTCGAGCGACCGCAGGACGAACGGGCGGGCCATCCGGTCGGCCAGCGCGCCAAGCGCCGCGGCGTAGATCGTGAGCCACACCAGGCTCATCGACACGTGCGTGGCCGCGAGCACGACGAAGCGGGCGAAGAACGGATCCTGAGGGCCGATGAACTGCGGCAGGAAGGTCATGTAGAACAGGATCACCGGAGGGTTCAACAGGTTGGTCAGGATGCCCCGCAGCACGAAGCCTCGCCGCCCGGTCGCGCCGCCGACAGGCAGCCGGCCACTGCGGCTCGCCGCGCCGGCCGCGGCCGGCGCATCACCGCCCTGCGCGTCCGGCCCGGAACGCGGCGCATCACCCCGGATCGCCCGCCAGATTCCCCGCACCCCCAAGTACGTCAGGTACGCCGCTCCCCCGCCCTTCACGAACTGCAGCGTCCAGGGCCACTGGTGAAACACGAACGACATGCCCAGCGCGGACGCCAGCGCCAGCGACGAGTTCGCGATGTTGACACCGATCACCGTGTAGAGCGCGGCCTTCCGCCCCTCGCCGACGGCCGCCTCGAGGACGACGGCCATGGTGGCGCCTGGGCTGACGACCAGCAGGGCCGAGATGGTGGCGAACGCGACGTAGCGGGCATCGAACATCGGGCGCCTATTCTACCCGCGATTGACCGGGGCGCCTCATGCCGCCAACATGCGCCGCGTCCCCGCGCCGCCCCTTCCTCGACACCATGACCGGGAGTCCTCGATGCGAAAGCAGGTCGTGATCGGTTTCGCCCTGGCCGCGCGCACGTCTGGCAAACTGGCGCTCGGTCTTCCCTCGCACTGGCGCGACGCCGATGCCGTGCATGTGACAGCACGCGGTCAGGGGGGCGAGTCGTTGTAGCGGTGACGGTGTCGAGGCGAAGTCGCTACCGCGTCCACCGCCCGTTCGGTGTGCGGACCGGTCCGGGGTGGAAGAAGTCTTCGGGCATCATCACGCCGTCCTTCTTGAAGACCATGCCGTTCTTCATGACGAACCCGACGTTGCGCAGCGCGTCGATGTCGGTCAGCGGGTCTCCATGCACAGCAATGAGATCGGCGAACAGGCCGGGCTTGATCGGACCGCGCTCGGCGATCACGTCGGCCGCCCTGTAGCCGTTGATCGTCATGGCGCGCAGGATGTCCGCGGGCGGGATCCCGGCGGCTTTCCAGGTGAGCAGGAAGTTGATTGTCAGGTCGCCGCGCGTCATCCAGCGGCCCGTCTTCTCGTCCTTCATCCGCTCGTTCCAATAGTCGAAGTCGGTCGAGAAGGTGAGCTTCACGCCGGCCGTGTAGGCACTCTTCAGCTGTGCGACTGCATGGTCGAACGCCTGTTGCGTGCCGCGATATGGGGTGAACGGCGTGTCGGTGCCGGCGAGGAAGATCCCCTTCTGCGCGGCCTGCTTGTGCTGCTCGGGCGTCAGGTAGTTGTGCGCGATGATGTAGATGCCCGCGTCGATGGCGTGCTGCGCGCCCTCGACCGTCTGTACGTGCCCTTCCACCTTGCAGCCGCCCTGTGCCGCCTCGCGGATCGCGAGCTTGATGTCGTCGACCGAGTACATCCACGGCTTGCAGTCGATGCAGAGCTTGATGGTCTTGGCACCAAACAGCATGTTCTCGCGCACGGCGCGGACGATCTCGTCGGGGCTGTTTGCCTCGATGTACTCCGGGTACATGATGTTGTGGTTCTTGTACATCTCCGGCGTGGGCCAATACTGGCCACCGGTGCTGCCGATCATGGGGCCCGACGGGATCACGGTCGGCCCGGGGAGCCACCCCTGCTCGATCGCCTGGCGGAGCGCCGTGTCGGTGTAGAGCGCGCCGTTGCCGACGTCGCGTACCACGGTGAATCCCGCGTTGAGCAACTGGATCGCGTTCGACGCTCCCTGGATTGCGCGCAAGGGCGAAGACTCCATCACGTAGGTCAGGTAGTAGTAGTTGTTCTCGGGCTTCTCCTTGTAGGTGAGCATCATGTGGGTATGCGCGTCCACCAGCCCGGGCATGACCGTCATCTTCGACAAGTCGATGACCGTGGCGCCCGCCGGGACCTGCAGGTTGGTGCCGACTGCCTTGATTTTCTCGCCCTCGACGATGATGACCTGGTTGACCGCCGCCGTGCCTGTCTCTGGGTCGAGCAACCGTCCTGCCTTGATAACCGTGACAGCTGTCGGGGGTGCGGGTTGCGCCTGAGCTGAGAGGACCATGGCCGTCACGGCCACGAGGATCGCTACGAGACCGAATCGCTTGTGCATGTCTGCCTCCTTGAGAGAATGACAGCCCTCATCATAGTCCGACGCCTGCCTCGTGTCGGGTGTTGTGTTGGCGCGAGGCGGCGAGGGAGGGGGTGCGGGCCGCCAGCAGGACGCAGCCTGACCAGCCAGGACGCGAACCCCGGTTCGGCGGCCATCAGCATGACGCGGCGTTCGGGAGGAACGAGCTGATACCCGGCGATGTGGAGGGCTCGTACCATTCTTCGCCGCGTGGGCTCTGAAGAAGGCGGGCGTGGCGTTATCGACCAGGCCGTGCGGGCACCGGTAGGTCACCGCGGGGCTGGCCTCGTGGATGTGATCCAGGGCAGCTGATCGACCGGAGCACGGAATGACACGTCGCCAGCCAACGAGCCATGCATCGGTCTCGCCGGCCACGCAAGTAGCCGGCTTCATCGCGAAGGTCGATCCGGCGGGAAGACCTGCTGCTCGAGGGGGGACTCGGGCTGGCCGCGATCGCGGCTATCTGCCTGGTGCTCTACACCTCTTGGTCGCGAACTGAGGTTCGGGCCCGCCGGCGCCCCTCCGCCGTGTCTGCAGCAGGGCCGAAAGAGTTGAGCCGTGAAGATCAGCCCAGTGAGTGGCCGACTACCAGGAGACGGCGGGTCGGCCCGCCAGCGCGCTGCCGAGCGTGGACGAGATGAAGAAGGCGGCCGGATGCTGGCAGGGCGGCCGGATCAGGCGTCGGCTGGCTTCGCAGTCGCCTACGCCTTGCGCGCCTGCCGCTCGCGCGTGAGGTGTGGCACGAGGCCGAGGAGCCGTTCGATGACCATCAGCTGGGCGCGATGGTGCATCTCGTGCTCCTTCACGCTGAGAATCATCTCGAAACGGCTCTTGCTCCGCGGTTCGATCGGTTCGGGAAACGGCACCTGGTCGGCCAGTTCGCCTTCCGACACGCCGTCGAGGTAGCCGGCCCAAGCCTCGCCACCGCGTTTCAGCGCGTCGAGTATCTGCGCCTTGGTCACGAGCTGCTGCTCCAGTTCCTGACGCTGGCGCCCGAGCGCGCTGAAGTCGACTCCGACGTGCGTCTTGATCTTGCGCACGGCATGGCTCTCGTAGCTCGTGCGGGCCACGACGGCGATATGTGCCAGGATCTCCCCCACGCTGCGGCTCGCGGGCGTCGGGCGGAAGCTGTACTTGTTCTCTGGGATCTCCTCGGCGACGATGAGCGTGTTCTTTCGAACGGTCCGGAAGCCCCGGGCCAGTTCCTTCGCGGCGTAGTACGTCATAGCGTCAGTCTCCTGAAAACGGGGGAACGCCGAACACCCTCCATTCTACCGCCGATCCGGAGCGGCGCGCCCAGCACGATCCCACAATCACGGGGAAGCAGATCCTGGCTCGGATCTCCACCGGTCCTGCGGGCTCGCACGCGGTCTCGGGTTCCTCGCGTACCGCCAAGGTGGACGGCGTGTCGGACGACGCGTTGACACTCCCGATGAAGGCGTGACCGCTGGGGTGTCGAACAACTTCGCAAGACCGATCATCCAGACCAGCGACGGCGCCATCTGGGTCGGCACGAACGACCGCGAATCTTCCGTGCGGGCGCCGAAAGGGTAGGACGCGACACGCCGAGTCCGTTCTTCCGTGTATCGCTTACGTGGTAAGCCTCGTGATGACACTGTGACCGTCACCGGAGTCTTGGACTTGCGTTATGGCAGCTGCGACGCTCACGGAAAAGGGTCAAGTCACCATCCCGGCCGAGATTCGGGCGCGCTACGAACTGACGCCCGGTCCGTCGCGTGGCGTCCCGCACGCGCCCCGTCCGTCGGCCGCAGCCGCTACACGGATACCGGCGCCCCCGCGCCGTTCCACCTCGACCCGCAGAGCGACCTCCGGATCGTCACCGTCAAGCTCCACCCGCGACACACGGAAGCCCCCGAGCCCCAAGATCCGGGTACAATCGGCCAGCGATCCCACGAGTCCAGGCCGCCGAGCAGGCCGCCCACCCCAACATCGGCCCGCGCAGGCAGCCGGGTCATCAGCTCAAATCGTTGCACTCAAATCGGCGAAGAGCCAAAAAACGCGGCCGGCAGCGTCGGTGAAGAACGCGAGGCAACCTGCCACCAGGAGAGTGGCGCGCTCGCGGCGCTGCTATCGCGCCAGGATCCGGGTCTTCCGGCGCGCCTGGTACGACGACACGAGGCGCTCGAGCTCGGCGACGAGGCCCGGATTGGCCGACGACAGCGCGATCGCATCGCGGAGCGCAATCACCGCTTCGTCGAATCGATCGAGTTCGGCCAGCGCCGCCGCCTTCGTGCCGAACGAGGCGGCATCGGAGCGGGACGTGAGGCTGAGGGCGCGTTCCGCCAGTTCCAGCGCCAGGGCGCCGCTTCGCACCGCGTCATCCGACGAGACGGCGAGCATCAGGCCGAAGTGATTCAGCACGACGACATGATCTGGCCGCGCGTCGAGGACGCGGCGGAAGTGCGGCGCCGCCAGGGCGTGCTGGCCGCGGGCGAGATAGGCCTCAGCCAGGTTGCGGTGCGCGTCCAGGTACTCGGGCCGCAGCGCCAGGGCTCTCTCGAGATGGACGATGGACGAGTCGAGCTTGCCCAGGGCGAACTCCGCCGCACCGAGATTCGACAGCGCCTCCGCTCTCCCGGGGTCCAGGTCAACGGCCTTCTGCAACTCGAATTCAGCCTCGCCGTACCGGCCCGCGATCACCAGGTTGGCTCCAAGCGCCGTTCGAACCCGCGGGTTGGCCGGCTGGCTGGCGATCGACGCGCGCCAGATCTTCTCCTCGCTCGCATAGTCGAGGTTTCTCGCTCGCGTTCGAAGGCCGAGCACGACGATCGTCGCGCCGAGCGCCACGACGCCGGCCACCTGCGCGAAACGCCGGGCACCGTCCCCCGCCGACACCGAGAGGAATCGACCGAGAACGTACGATCCGACCACCGCTCCCGCGATGAGCGCGGCCAGCGGCAAATACATCCGGTGCTCGGCCACCACTTCAGTCACGATCGGCAACAGGCTCGACGTGGGTGCCAGGAGCAGGAAGTACCATGCACCCGCGAACCCCAGCGGGTGCCGCCGGGCCACGCCAACGGCGGCCAGCGCAAAGGTCAGACTCAGGGCGGCGAAAGGCGCGGCCACGCTCGCGAGCGAGCGTGCCATCGGCCACTGCATGTCGAGAATGAGTGGCGACGGCCACGCCGCCAGCCGCAGATAGTGCACGAGCACGCCCGCCTGGGTCAGCAGGTACGTCCACGGCGTCCAACCGTCGAGCCACAGCCCTACCGATTTCGACCGGGCACCGGGCTCGGTGAAGACGAGCAGCAGGCACGTGGCGGCCAGGCCCGCATAGAGAGGCCACCGGCGCCGCCACCAGGACGGCCACGCCTCTGCGCCCGGGGTCTCGGCCAGGAAGATCGAGTCCCACACGATCACGAGCAGCGGGCCAGCCACCGCCACTTCCTTCGTTCCCATTCCGAGGGCACAACTGGCCAGGGCGCCAGACGACCAGAGCCGGGCGCCTGCCCCGTCGGCAGCGCGGATGGCGCAGTAGAGAGTCAGCAGCACGAAGAGCCCTGCCAAGGACTCGACACGCTGGACCAGGTAGGTCACCGCCTCCGCGTGGAGTGGATGGACCACCCACACGATCGCCGTCCCGAGCGACAGGCTCGTCGCCGCACCTCCCAGGCGCCGGCGCAGCCGTTGGCTCAGCAGCGTCCGCCGGACGACGCCGAACAGGGCGAGAGCGGCCGCGAGGTGGATCGCCAGGTTCAGGAAATGGTAGCCCCAGACGTTGCGTTCGAAGCGCCCAACCACCGCCGCGCTCGCGTCCGTCCGCGCACGCTCGAAGGTGTCGCGGGCATCTGGAGGCGCGAGCGCGTAATTGATGGCGAACGTCAGGCTCGCCACCGGCCTGGCCGACAGCGTGACGTCCCGCGGCGCCGACATCGCTCGTGTCAGCGGCCAGATGCTCCTGATGTTCGGATTCTGGACGATGGCAGGAAAGTCGTCGAAGACAAAGGCGCCACCGAGACTGTTCGAGTAGGCCCACGCGCCGACGACGACAATCAAGGCCGCAGCTATCAGCACGGCAGAGGATTGCCACGCCGTGGATGTCAACGTGCGGGGCGAGGGCGCATCGACGGCGGGCTGCCTCGAGGAGGTGGGGGGCCGTCCGGGCGCGGCGCGTCGCATGTCCGATCTGCGCGGCCGCCTGCGTGTCATCATGACCACCTGCTACGCCTTCCGCTCCCCGCTCGTCGTCGTGTGGCCCGACTGAGCGATGACGCCGGCCGCCGCCGGGTGTCCGCGGCCAATCCGCGGGTCTGAGGATGCCGTGATGTTACCGCGTAAAGACGTACCCCGGATCTGCCTGGCAGACTTCCATGGGGTGTGTCTCGGCACGCTGTACCCTGTGCCAAGTACGGTGGTCGCGGACGGCCCTGGCGGCCAGCGAGGCGTTAGCGTGCGCTGAGCGCCGTTGTCGCTGCCGGCGATGTGCTGAGAATCAGGTTGACGCGCACGAGCCCGTCGCGATAATGAGCGGAGAGAGGTTCAACGCTCTGCGTTCTGTTTCCTGGCCGCTACCGGCTGGGGCGTTTGGCCTGTGCGGCCGAAGACCTCATGAAGAACGCCGTCATCATGGCGTCGTTCGCCGATCACGCGGCGATGAGCGACGAGCGCGTGCCGCCCAAGGCCGGCGGCCAGTAGGAGGACGCGGCCTCGGCAGGGGCCGGGCTCGTGTCGGGACAGGAGCACACGTCATGACGAGACGACGGCTGTTGGTGGTCCTCTGCACGCTCTGGGCGACGGCGATCACGGCGGGGCTGCGCGGCCAGGCGCCTTCGCCGGTCATCGAGAGCCACGAGGGTGACGACTACACGCGGTACGAGCTGCTCGCGCCGGGCTCGGCGCGGTTCCGAATCGTGTACGAGGTGACGGCGACCTCGCCAGGCGCCCGCTTCTACTTCAACATTATTCGGAAGGGCAGCGAGGCCAGCGACGAGGCCGTCTTCGACCAGATGACGGGGCAGCACCTGCCGTTCACCGTGGTGGACGGAGCGGCCGCGCGCGCGGCCGGCCTCCAGCAGGCCGATCCTGACGCGAACTACATCCAGGTGACGCTGCCGCGGCCGGTACCGAAGGGCGGCGAAATCCGCCTGCGGATCGACAAGACCTACAAGGATCCAAAATCGTACTACCAGGAGGGCGACACAATCGTGTTCGCCCGCGGCTTGGGGATCCGCCGCAACGCAGTCGTGATGCCGGCCGGTTACGAGATCGTGTCGTGCAACGTCCCGTCGCAGGTGCTCGCGAACCCGGACGGGCGGCTCATGATCAGCTTCTTCCACATCGGCGCCGGCGAGGCGCCGCTCGTGCTCGAGGCGCGGCCGCTGCCGAAGGACGCCGCGGTGCCCGGTTCACCGACGAAGGCAGCATCGGCTGTCTCCGCCCCTAAGCCGCCGGTCGCAGCGCCCGTCGTCGCTTTGTCGAACGCCGAACGCCTCTCGGAG
>JADGOB010000183.1 GCA_017883185.1 Acidobacteriota bacterium | reverse complement strand
ATCGTGGTCGCGTTGCGGGCAGCCCAAGGCAGGGCCACCGGGTAACTCGCGATCAGCACGACGACCGTGTTCGGGTTCGCCGCGACAACGCGTCGCACGAACTCCTCCTGGCCGTGCGGCAGCGTGATCTCCTTGCGGTCGACGCCCTCCTTGCCCTCGCTCGGCGACGTGACGATGTTCCAGCCGGCGTTGCTCTCGGGATGGGTGCCCACGCAGACGACGGCCACTTCGCGGCTGCGCGCCGTGTCGATCGCGGCCTGGCTCATGTCCCCCACCCAGGTGACGCCCGGCCCGCCTCCCGGCCGCGGCGGCCCGGGATTCGCCCCGCGTTCGATGCCCTCGCGGGGCGACACGGCGTAGGGCGGTGTACCGGAGTACCAGTCGAGCAGCACGGTGTTCGCGAGCGGGCCGACGACGGCGATCGACTTCACCTTCGCGCGGTCGAGCGGCAGCAGGTTGGCGGAGTTCTTCAGCAGCACGATCGACTTGCGCGTGACCTCGCGCACGAGGCTGTGCGTCGCGGGCTGGCTCCACGGCTCGGGATCGCCATCGGCGCCGATCTTCGCGTACGGCACCCGCTCGGCAGGGTCGAGCAGGCCCAGGCGGATCGAGACGCGGAACAGCCCCCGCAGCGCCTCGTCGATCTGCGCTTCGCTGAGGAGGCCCTTCTGGACGGCCTCGGTGACGGGCTCTTTCTGGCGGTCGAGGAAGTGGTTGATGCCGGCCTTCATGCAGGCGGCGGCCGCCGCAGGCAGGTCGGCGAACGCTTTGTGGTCGCTGACGAGCAGCCTCAGCCCTCCGCCATCAGTGCACAGGATGCCGTCGAGGCCCCACTCGCGCACCACGATGTCCTTCAGCATCGGGTGAACGTGTGCGGGGGTGCCGTTGACGGCGTTGTAGGCGGCCATCATCGCGCGCGCGCCGCCCTGGCGGACGGCCATCTCGAACGGCTTCGCGTAGTACTCGCGCCAGAGCCGTTCGTCGAAGTTGGACGACGAGCGCTCGCGATCGTCCTCGTTGCTGTTCGCCAGGAAGTGCTTCAGGAGCGCGGCCGTCTTCCAGTAGCGCGGGTCGTCGCCTTGCAGGCCTCGCGTGAACGCTGTGGCTAGCGTGCCGGCGTGGAAGGGGTCCTCGCCGTAGACCTCCTCGGTGCGACCCCAACGCGGATCGCGTGCGAGATCGGCATTCGGGGCGCGCACGATCAGGCCCGCCCGCTGGTACTTCTTGCTCTGGAAGAGGTAGCGGGCTTCCTGCGCTTCCTGGTCCGCGACTCGCCGGACGAGCTCGGGATCCCACGTCGAGCCGAGGCCGTAGGCCTGCGGGAACTGCGTGGTCGCGGTGGGATTGCGGCGGCCCCAGTTGCTCGGCCCGCCCTGCGCGACGCCGTGGTAGCCCTCGATGTGAGGCGAACCGATCACGCCGAGCCGCGCGACCGACGCGCGCGTCGCGAGGGCGTCGATCTTCTCCTCCAAAGTCATGCGGCCGATGAGGTCGGTGATCCGTTCCTCCATCGGCAGGTCGGGGTTCTGGAAGGGATACTGCGTCGCGGACGACGCCACCGGGAACGCGTAGACGCTGACGCTGAACGGGGCAAAGCTCGGCGTCCCGGGCACCGCGTCGAGCGCCTGCTCTTCGATCGCCACTCCCGGCCTCTGTCCCACCACGATGGTCGCGTTGAGGTCTGCCGGTGCCATCCGCCAGAGCCGGCCTGTGTCCGCCAACTCCGCACCTGCGATCGCCAACTCGAGCCGCTGCACGGATTCCGTTGGGTTGATCACGGCGATGGTCAGCGTGCGGTGATCGGCCGTCCACGCGGCGACGACGTCGAGCGGAAAGGTATCGCTACCGGCATTGACCCTGGGCTCTTCGCCGCCCGCCGGGTACTTTGGCGGCGGCTGCGGCGAGTTGCCCGTGACCTCGACCGGGATCGTGCCGAAGCGATCGCGATAGAGCTGGAACAGCAGGCCAGCGGGATTCAGGACGGCGCTGCTGCGGTCGGCGCTCAGCAGGGACGTGGCGAACGTGAAGCCCGCCATCTGGTAGAGATCCGAGTGGCGGAACATCTCGTGGAACGTCCACGCGTACGCGGGCACCACCTTGTACGAGTTCGGCGGCACCCCAGAGTAGGCCCACTCGTCCAGGTTGATCGGCACTGGCTTCGCCTTCAGCGCGGGAATGCGCGCCAGGTAGTCCTCGTAGGCCTCGTACTTGGCCCGCACGTGGTTGGCGGGCCGGCGCATCCAGTCGATCAGCGGCTCGCCGGCGTCCAGGGGAACGCTGTCGCTCTTCGTAAGGTCGAAGCGCCGGTTCGCGTACGAATAGAAGTGCTCGCTGATCAGGTCGGTGTTCTCGAGGCAGTGGAGCAGCAGTCCTCCAGTCCAGTCCGCCGCGGAGAGAGGGTCGGGAATCACCTTGCCACCGATGCGCTGCGACTGCTTCGATCCCGTCATGGCGTCGGGCATCGCCCCGCTCGCCACCAGTTGGATCGTCGGGTCCACCCGCTTCATCGCCTTCGCGAACAGGTTGTGCTTGACGACGAACTGCGCGAGCGACATCGCCCCGAACTGCCAGTCTCCCCACGCCTCGTTGCCGATGCCCCAGAACCTCACGCCGTAGGGCTCGGGATGGCCGTTCGCGGTACGCAGCCGGCCCATCGGCGTGGTGACGGCACCGTTCGTGTACTCGACGTACTGCGCCGCGGACCATGCGTCGCCGAAGCCGGCGTTGACGGTGATATAGGGCTCAACCTCCAGCAGCCGGCACAGGGTCATGAACTCGTCAGTGCCGACGTCGTTGGGCTGGACGGCGTTCCAGACAGGATCCAGGACCGGCGGGCGTCGGTCGCGCTCGCCGATCGCGTCGCGCCATTCATGAGCCGAGACGAAGTTACCGCCCGGGAAGCGGTAGACACCCGAGCGCAGCTGCTTGAGCGCCGCGATCACCTCCGGGCGGAAGCCCTCGATGTTATCCGCCGGCATCAACGAGACCGCCCCGACATGGAAGGCGCCCTGCCCTGTTCCCGTGATCTCGAGCCTCGCATCGTCGCTGTCGGCCAGCGCCGTGAAGCGGATCGGAAACGTCTGGCACGTCGCGCTGAGCGTGCCCACGACCGACGCCTGGCGTGCCTCCGCGCCCTCTGCCCAGACCAGGCTGACGGTCACCCGAGCGCCGGGCGTCCCCGCAAGGACGATGCGCCCGGAGTACGACCTGCCCCTGCGCACGGCGAGGCCCGCCTGGCGGATGCCACGCTGCTCGGCGCCGTTCAGCTTCACGAGCGGCGAATGATCACCAACGTACGGCCGGTCCGAATCCATGGTGATCGAATCGGCCGGACCGACCGGCGACCAGCGCCGCAACGCGGCGAAGCGGCCGCGAGCCGGGGGCGCAGGCGACGGCGGCGCCGCGATCGGCTGGAGGAACTTCCGGTCGTCCAGCATCTCGGCCCACAGGCCGTTGTTGATGATGCCGGCGATGTGCTCGATGAACTGACCGTAGACGTACTGCGAGATCGGCGCACGGGTCTTGCTGGCGTCGATCCTGGCTTTGACGGGCTGGGCCGCGTTCGCCCCGTCCGCTCCCCACGCCGCCCCCGCGGCGGCGAAGAAAAGGGCCACGACCAGGCCGGATCGGGCCGGCCGGAGCCGGAATGTCGCGATGCAGGTCGAGCGTGTCATCGGGGTCACTCCTGTTCCACGTGCGTCTCCCATTGGCGAAGGGCTCTACGGTGTGCCACCGTAGGCGTGCATGCCGAAGTACGTCCCGACGAACCCGCCGGCGACCTTCGTGCTCAGGACCGTCCCGTCCACGTCGCCCCGGAGGAGCACCCATCGATCGGGCCGGGTCGCGTAGTAGAAGTCGTAGCGGCCGCCGCGCGCAACGATCTTCAGCAGGATCGGGGAACTCTGCGACACCTGCACCGGCGCCGACGCGAGAACGAGGCCACCGGCGGGCGTCGCCGCGCCTGCGTGCTCCACCAGCTGCACGACCCGACCGCCGTCGGCGATCGTCACGCCGAGGAAGAAGTAGTACGACTCGTTGTGGAAGGCGACCAGCCCGGCCTTGTCGCCGGGATGCACCGGCTCGTACCGCATCGCGGCCGATGAGGTCGCGAACGCGTGCTGCTGTCGCCGTCCGATGAACGAGGGCTGGTCGCGGGACCCCAGATCCACGGCCCGCGCCCGAATCGTGAGCGAGCCCGGCGTCGAGGTGAGGTCGTACCAGCGCTCGCGAGGCGTGCGGATGAAGTTCCAGTAGGGGGCGAGCTCGGTGGACGTGAACTCGTCGCGCAGCTCGAAGTTGCCGTTCATCGGGATCTTCGGCGCCGGCGCGGCGGGCAGGTTCGGGCTCTTCGCACGGTACGGAACGGTCTCGCCCCCCGCCGCGATCACGGGCCAGCCGTCCACCCACCGCACGGGCATCAGGAACGTCTCGCGTCCGGTGTTGTAGCGGTCGTCGTCATAGGGGCGCGTGCCGAGGAAGACGGCCCACCATTCGCCGCGCGGCGTCTCGACGAAATCGGCGTGCCCGGTAGAGGTCACGGGGTGGGGTCGCATGGGGTCCAGGTGCCGCTGCGTGAGGATGGGATTGCCCGCGTACGGCAGATACGGACCGCGCACCCCATCGCTTCGGAAGACGACCTCGGAGTGCTGATCCGCGGTGCCGCCCTCGGCGGCGATGAGGTAGTACTTGCCGTCCTTCCTGAAGATGTGCGGTCCCTCGATCCAGATTGGTTTCTTCGCGAGGTCCACGCCGCCGTTCACGAGCACGGTTCGCTCGCCAACGGGCTTCTTCGCCGTCAGGTCGAACTCCTGCAGCCAGATTGCACGGTGGCCGTCGTAGCGCGGCGCCTCGGGGGGAGGACCGTTGTTGAGGAGGTATGCCCGGCCGTCCTCGTCGAAGAAGAGCGAGGGATCGATCCCGTCGATGTCGCGGAGCCACACGGGATCTGACCACGGGCCGGCTGGATTCGACGCGGTCACCACGAAGTTCCCGCCACCGTCCGCCAGCGTCGTCACCAGATAGAACGTGCCCGCGTGGTAGGTGAGGTCCGGCGCGAAGATGCCTCGCGAGATGCCGAGCCGGTCGAGCCCGATCTGCGACGGCCGGTCGAACACGTGCCCGATCTGCGACCAGCGGACCAGATCCCGGCTGTGGAAGATGGGAACGCCCGGGTAGTACGAGAAGCTCGAGTTGACGAGGTAGTAGTCGTCTTCCACGCGGGCGATGCTCGGATCGGGATAGAAGCCGGCGAGGATGGGATTGCGGTACTCGCCGGCGCGCTCCGGAAACGCGTCGTACACCGGATCGTGGCCCTCGTAGGTGAACCACTCGAATCGAGGGTCCGAGGGCGCCGCTGACGCTTGCCGGTCCCCGGGTCGAGGTGGCGGAGGCTGCGCACGAACCGCTTCCCTTCCAGCGAACGAGAGACACGCGAGTGCCGCGACAGTGACGGCCAGTATTCGGTGCATTCTTCGCCTCGCAAGTCCACCGGGGTGCGTGCACATGGCTGGCGTGGCATCGCCGGCCGATGACCGGCCGCCCTCGCTCTGCCTGAGTAGGAACTTCGGAACTCGGCTGTCCACGTCGCGCTCTTTCACGCGGCGCCCAGATCATCTCCGCGCGCCGTCCCCCGCCCGCCGCACGGACCATACGACGCCCGCCGGTCGCTGAGAGCCGGACACGACCACCGCCCCGCGACCGTCCACCTCGATTTCGCGCAGGACGTCGTCCCCGGGCAGGCACACCAGCCCCTTCGCTGTCACCCCCTTGGGCACGAAGGTAACGAGCTCCAGGCTCGACCAGTCGATCAGCGCGGTCGATTGCGCGAGCTTCGCGTGCGGAATGGCCGCCCCCTCGCGCACCAGCAGGACGACCGGGATCTCGCCAGCCTCGATCCGATGCCATCCTCCCGCATACGTCCGCCGCGTCTGGTAGTCGATCCAGGTGCCGCGCGGCAGGTAGACGTCCCGCTCCGTCGATCCGGCTTCCATGAGCGGCGCAACGAGAAGGTCGGAACCGAACAGGTACTCGTCCTCGACGATCCACGCGCCCGGGTCGTCTGGATACTCGACAAACAGCGCCCGCAGCATCGGCAGGCCACGCTCGCTCGAGTCCTTGGCCTGTGCGTAGACGTAGGGCATGAGCCGGTACTTCAACTCCACGGCGCGCCGAAATTCGTCCGTGAAGGCCGGGCCGTACTCCCAGGGCTCCTTGGGCGGGGCGCCGTGGGCCCGACTGTGCGAGGTCAGCATGCCGAACGGAAGCCAGCGCCGGTAGAGTTCTTCCGGCGTCCTGGCGGTGAAGCCGCCGATGTCGTGGCTCCAGAACGAGAACCCGGACAGGCCCAGCGAGAGCCCACCGCGCAGCGTCGAGAGCATCGCGGTGTCGCTATTGCCGGCATCGCCGCCCCAGTGCAACGGATACCGCTGGCTGCCGGCCCACGCGCTGCGGGCCCAAATGATGCTCTCACCCGTCACCTGCTGCGTGATCTCCGCGACGGCGCGGTTGTACCGGAGGGGGTAGAGGTTGTGCTCGTAGAAGCCCGTGCGCCCGGAGGCATAGAGACCGTTGAGCGGCGCGGCCTCACCGAAGTCCACCTTGATCGCGCCAACCCCGAGGCGGAGCAGGCCGGCGATCTTCTCCTGATACCAACTCACCGTGGCGGGGTTCGAGAAGTCGAGGACGGCATCGTCGTAAGGGAGGTTCCCTTTCGCGTCGCGTACGGCCAGGCCCTTCTCCACGATTTCGGGGAACAGGACGTTGTTCGGGACGAAGTACGGCAGCTGCCACAGCGAGATGTGGAAGCCGTCGCGGCGCAGATCCGCGATCATCTTCCCCGGGTCCTTGAAGCGCGTCGGAGAGAAGCGGTAGTCGCACCGCCAGTCGGTCTCGAACCACCCGGTGTCCAGGTGGATCACGTCGCTGGGAATGCGTTCCTCGCGGAGGCGGGCGGCCACGGTGCGCACCTCGTCCTCGGAGAAGTACGTGATGCGGCTCATCCAGAAGCCGAACGACCAGAGCGGCGGCATCGCGGCCCGGCCGGTCAGCGCCGTGTACTCGGCGAGCACCTCCTTTGGCGTGCCGAGGAACACGAACACGTCTGCCTCGTCATCGCCCAGCATCAGGGCATTGCTGCCGTGGAACGACGCGCCGACGTCGAAGGTGGCCGGGGCAGTCGTGTGCGCGAACAGCCCGTAGCCCCTGTCGCTGAGCAGGAACGGGATGGGCTTGTACATCCGATCGGTCTGAACGCCGTTGGCGTCGTTGGTCCACAGCACGAGCTTCTGCCCGCGCTTGTCGAGCCGCGTGAAGGACTCGCCCCCGCCGAAGATCTTCTCGCCCGCCGACAGCGAGAAGACCGCAGCGACGCCCCGCGAGAAGTCCGAGGACCGGCGGACGAAGGCGAACGGGAGCGCGGCGGTGAGCGTCGTCGAGAAGTCGGCCGTGTGCTGCGTGTGCGTGAGCAGACGGCCGCGTCCGTCGCGGAACTCGACGTGCCACGGTTGTTCGCGCACCGTGATGGAGCCGTAGGCGCTGGAGTAGCGGTGACCGCCTTCAACCTTCTCGTACCGCCACGACTGGTCACGGCCCGGCTCCTTGACGAGCATCAGCGATTCGCGGTCGGGGCGGAAGGGTGCACCGGTGCCGAGTCGCATGCGCACCGTCCGCGGCGAGACGAACTGCA
>JADGOB010000182.1 GCA_017883185.1 Acidobacteriota bacterium | reverse complement strand
ACCGTCTCGCCCGACGACCGTTTGTTCGTGATCGACCTGACCGTGACAGCCGGCCAAGCTGGGTGTCCCAGAATACCCACTCGGCGGGCGAGCTGGTTTCGCCTCAAAACGCGCCACGCACTTGGGGGGCTGGCCCACGCCGCAGTGTTCCAAGAAATCAGTTGATTGGCGGGTCGCCGATTTGGCTGGCGTGGCGCGATGGCGCCACTCGGACAGTCAGTTCCGACTCCTCATCGTCAGTTCCGACTCCTCATCGTCAGTTCCGACTCCTCATCGTCAGTTCCGACTCCTCATCGTCAGCTCCGACCCCTCATCGTCAGCGCCGACTCTTCATCGTCAGCGCCGACTCTTCATCGTCAGCGCCGACTCTCCATCGTCAGTTCCGACCCTTCATCGTCCCGCCTCCGTCGCATCGCGACTTCGGCGTGGCGAGCAGTTCCGACTGACTGCGTCAGTTCCGACTCTCTATGCCCCTTCGAGCCTGAACTCCATGTAGTCGAACCAGAAGCCGAGGCCCGTGATGGCGTCGATCTCGGCCTGCACGATCGCCTCGTGGCCAGTCTCGATCTCCACGAAGCGCGCGAACAGCTTCTTCTCCTCGTCCTTCAGCTCGACGACCATCTGCGAGAAGAACTTCGTCGCCTCGATCTCGAGCGCCAGCGCCTTCTTGAGCATCTCGAGCTCGACGCCGAAATCCTGCACGGCCATCCGCTTGGTCAGCTTGCTCAGCGCGCCGTCAATCGCCTCCTGCGAGGGGATCGCCGTCTCGAGCGCCGCAGCGGTCACCGCCCCGGTCTTCTCCCACTCCTCGAGCCGGCTCTCCAGGTACTGGACATGGCGATCCTCCTCGTCGGCGAGCACGCCAAAGATCTTCCGCGCCACCGGATCCTTGAACTTCTTGGCAGCCTCCGAGTACACGTGCCGCACTTCGATCTCGAATTCAATCCCCGTCTTGATGGCCTGTTCGATGGTCACGCTCGGTCCCTCCGTGTCAGTCCATACCCCGGTCGAGCCAAAGCCAAAGAGGCTCGGCCGGGTCATTAGCGGCCTTCGGCCGACAACAACAACCGTGCACCCGCCCATTATGACACTACGCCGTGGGCGCGCCGCCCCCGGCCGGCTCGAACACTCCCGTCTCGCGGTTCTTCCGCACTTCGTCCCACCTGAGATAGCGGCCGTTCATCGCGACGTAGACGCCAGGCGGCAGCACCTGCACGAACGACAGCGCCGACCCGAGGTTGAACATGCCGTCCGAACTGCCGAACGCGTACGGGATCATCGCGCCCGTCAGCACGATCGTCTTCCCTTCCATGCCGGCGGATGTCGCCAGCGCCTGCGCCGTCTCCACCATGGTGTCGGTCCCGTGCGTGATGAGGATCTGCGTCTCGTCGCAGTGGAGGCAGTTCTGCACGATCGCCTGGCGGTCGGCGTCGGTCATGTCGAGGCTGTCCACCATCATGATCGTGCGCAGGTGCACGTCCACGCGGCAGCGGCCGAGACTCAGCATCTCGCCGACACGTGATTCCCTGAAGACGAGCCGGGCATGAATCTCGTCGTACTGCTTGTCGAAGGTGCCGCCAGTGATGAGAATGCGGATGGGCATAGGTGGAGTGTACAATCAACCTCTATGCCCCTTTCAACTACATCCGTCCTGACCGCCCTGCTCGCCCGCCGAATCCTGGTCCTGGACGGCGCGATGGGCACCATGGTGCAGCGGAAGGAACTGCAGGAATCGGACTTTCGCGGGACGCGGTTTTCGGGCCACCCGCGCGACCTCCAGGGCGACAACGACGTCCTTGTCCTGACGCGGCCCGACGTCATCCGCGCGATCCACGACGACTACCTGGCCGCCGGCGCCGACATCATCGAAACGTGCACGTTCAACGGCACCGCCATCGCCCAAGCCGACTACGGCCTCGAATCGGTCGTGCGCGAGATGAACGGGTCGGCCGCCCGGCTGGCACGCGAGGCTGCCGACGCGTGGACCGTCCGCACGCCGGATCGTCCCCGCTTCGTTGCCGGCTCGATCGGCCCGACGAACAAGACGCTGTCGATCTCGCCCGACGTCAACGACCCGTCGTTCCGGTCGGTCACGTTCGACCAGGTGCGCGACGCGTACGCGGAGCAGATCCGCGGCCTCATCGAGGGCGGCTGCCACGCCCTGCTGATCGAGACCATTTTCGACACGCTGAACGCGAAGGCCGCGATCGTCGCGGCGCTGGACGTGTTCGACGAAACGGGTGTCGAGCTCCCGCTGATGCTGTCGGTCACGATCACCGACAGGAGCGGACGCACGCTGTCGGGCCAGACGGTGGATGCCTTCTGGACGTCGGTGGCCCATGCCCGGCCGCTCGCCGTTGGGATCAACTGCGCGCTCGGCGCCCGCGAGATGCGTCCGTACCTCGCCGAACTGGCGCGCCTGGCCGACACCTTCGTCAGCGCCTACCCGAACGCCGGGCTGCCGAACGCCTTCGGCCAGTACGACGAGCAGCCCGCCGAGACGGCGGCGCTCGTCCGTGAGTTCGCCGAAGCCGGCCTGGTGAACATCGTCGGCGGCTGCTGCGGTACGACCCCCGATCACATCCGGGCCATCGCGCAGGAGGTCGAGGGCGTGGCGCCGCGAGTCGTGACCGGGCCGACCGACACCTACACCAGATACGCGGGGCTCGAGACGCTGACGATTCGCCCGGACAGCAACTTCCAACTGGTCGGCGAGCGGACCAACGTGACCGGCTCGGCGCGGTTCCGCCGGCTCATCAAGACGGGTGATGTCGGACAGGCGGCCGACGTCGCGCTCGACCAGGTGCGCGGCGGCGCCAACATCCTCGACGTGAACATGGACGAGGGGATGCTCGACTCCGAGCAGGCGATGACCCGCTTCCTGAACCTCGTCGCCACCGAGCCCGAGATTGCCCGGCTGCCGATCATGGTCGACAGCTCGAAGTGGTCGGTCATCGAGGCGGGCCTGAAGTGCATCCAGGGAAAGCCGGTTGTCAACTCGATCAGCCTCAAGGAAGGCGAGGAAGAGTTCCTGCGCCGGGCCGGGTCCATCCGGCACTACGGCGCCGCTGTCGTGGTGATGGCGTTCGACGAGGGCGGCCAGGCGGACACGGCGGATCGGAAGGTCGCCGTACTCGAGCGGGCCTATCGCCTGCTCGTCGAGCGTGCCGGCTACCCTCCCTCCGACATCGTCTTCGACCCGGCGGTCCTCGCGGTCGGCACCGGGATCGAGGAGCACAACCGGTATGCGATCGCCTTCATCGAGGCCACCCGCCGCCTGAAGGCCGCGTTCCCCGAGGCGAAGATCAGCGGCGGCATCAGCAACCTGTCGTTCTCGTTCCGCGGGAACGACACGGTGCGCGAGGCGATCCACTCGGCTTTCCTCTTTCACGCCATCCGCGCCGGCCTCGACATGGGGATCGTCAACGCGGGTCAGCTGACCGTCTACGAGGACATCCCGCCGGAGTTGCTCGAACGTGTGGAGGACCTCCTGTTCGACCGCCGCCCCGACGCCACCGATCGCCTCGTGCAGTTCGCAGGCTCGGTGCGGGGCGAGGTGAAGAAGAAAGAGGCCGAAGCCGCCTGGCGCACGGGCACCGTCGAGGCGCGGCTGGCGCACGCGCTCGTGCACGGCATCCTCGATTTCATCGAGGCGGATCTGGAGGAAGCCCGGCGCGGTTACCCGCGGCCGCTGTCGATCATCGAAGGGCCGTTGATGGACGGCATGAAGGTGGTCGGCGAGC
This sequence comes from Acidobacteriota bacterium, assembly GCA_017883185.1. Lineage (GTDB taxonomy): Bacteria > Acidobacteriota > Vicinamibacteria > Vicinamibacterales > Fen-181 > FEN-299. The sequence goes on along the minus strand of JADGOB010000182.1, from coordinate 3,981 downwards.
TGTTCGGTTCCGGCCGCATGTTCCTGCCGCAGGTGGTGAAGAGCGCCCGCGCGATGAAGAAGGCCGTGTCCTTCCTGCAGCCGTACATGGAAGCCGACAAGGAGGCCGGCGGCCAGCGAGCGCGGGGCCGCGTGCTCCTGGCCACCGTCAAGGGCGATGTGCACGACATCGGCAAGAACATCGTGGGCGTCGTGCTCGGCTGCAACAACTACGACGTGATCGATCTCGGCGTGATGGTGCCCGCCGCCCGCATCCTGCAGGCCGCCGTGGATGAGCGCGCCGACATCGTCGGCCTGAGCGGCTTGATCACGCCGTCGCTCGACGAAATGGCGATCGTGGCCGGCGACATGGAGCGCCGCGGTTTCACGGTCCCGCTGCTCATCGGCGGCGCCACGACGAGCCGGCAGCACACCGCGGTGAAAATTGCGCCGGCATACGGCGGGCCGACGGCCTATGTCCCCGACGCCTCTCGCGTGGCCGACGTCGTCTCCCGCCTGCTCAACCCGCACACCCGCGCCGCGTTCGACCAGGCGAACCGCACCGAGCAGGAAGCCCTTCGGCAGAAGTACGGCGCGCCCCGCGGACGACCCCTGCGCCCAATTGCCGCGGCGCGCGAGAACGCCACACGCTTCGACTGGCAGGCCGACGCCCCGCCCGCGCCGTCGTTCATCGGCCGCCGCGTCATCGACGACCTGCCGCTCGAACGCCTGCTCCCGTTCATCGACTGGACCTTCTTCTTCGCCGCCTGGCAGGTGAAGGGGCGCTTCCCCGCCGTCCTCGACCACCCCGCTCACGGCCAGGCCGCACGCGAACTGTACGACGACGGGCGGCAGTTGCTCGATGAGATCGTGGCGGGCCGTCTGCTGACCATCCGCGGCGTCTACGGCTTCTGGCCGGCCGTGGGCGAGGGCGACGACATCGTCCTGTTCGACGACGAGGAGCGGCAGCGCGAGCGGGCGCGGTTCCCGATGCTGCGCCAGCAGGAGGAGCCGAACGACGGCGGGCCGAACCGCAGCCTCGCCGATTTCATCGCGCCGGGAGACAGCGGCGTGCGCGATTACCTGGGCGCTTTCGCGGGCACTGCGGGCCTCGGCGCCGACCAACTCGTCGCCCGCTACCAGCGCCAGCAGGACGACTACCGCGCCATCATGGTGAAGGCGCTGGCGGATCGGCTCGTCGAGGCGTTCGCCGAGTACCTCCACGCCGAGGCCCGGCGCGAGTGGAATTACGGCCGCGACGAGCGCCTGGACGCCGACGATCTGCGGGCGGAAAAGTACCGCGGCATCCGCCCCGCCTTCGGCTACCCGGCGTGCCCCGACCACCACGAGAAGAAGCGCCTCTTCGAGTTGCTGGGTGCCTGCCGGCTCGGTATCACGCTCACCGAGACGTTCGCGATGTTGCCGGCGGCCAGCGTGAGCGGCCTGTACTTCAGCCACCCGCTGAGCAGGTACTTCAGCGTCGGCCGCGTGGGCCGCGACCAGGTCCAAGACTACGCCCGCCGCAAAGGCATGGCGGTGGAAGAGGTCGAACGCTGGCTCGGGCAGAATCTCGGATACTGACGGCTTCTGGCTCCTATATGGCCCGCTGTCCCTGGCCTGGAACCGACCCGCTCTACCTGGCGTATCACGACGGGGAATGGGGTGTCCCGGCGCACGACGATCGACACCTGTTCGAGATGTTGATCCTCGAGGGGGCGCAGGCGGGTCTGAGCTGGATCACGATCCTGCGGAAGCGGGAACGCTACCGCGAGGTGTTCGACCAGTTCGACCCGGCGAAGGTGGCGCGCTACGGCGACCTCGAGGTCGCAACCCTGCTCTGCGACGCCGGCATCGTCCGCAACCGGCTGAAGATCGACGCGGCTATCAGCAACGGGAAAGCGTTCCTCGCCGTGCAACAGGAGTTCGGGAGCTTCGACGCCTACCTCTGGTCGTTGGCCGGCGGCCAACCCCGCGTGAATGCGTGGACGACGATGAAGGAGGTGCCGGCGAAGACCGCCGGGTCAGACGCGCTCAGCCGCGACCTGCAGAAGCGCGGATTCCGCTTCGTCGGATCGACGATCTGCTACGCGTTCATGCAGGCGGTCGGGATGGTCAACGACCACCTGGTGGGATGTGACCGGCACCCTGGCGGGTAGGGGCGACCAGCCGGTCGCCCCTACGGTGTCCCTGCTGGCAACTAGCAACTAATTCTCTACTTCTTCAGTCCCCGACCGGTCGTCAGGTACACCGCAAAGCTCCCCAGCCAGTGGCCCCCCTCGTAGTGCTCGCCCGTGACCGCTCGCAACCCTGCGTCGCGGTGCGCCGCGGCGGCCGCGCGCAGTGACGGCACCCGCGCGTCGCCGGAGGTCAGGCCCGCGGCGATCCCTTCCAGCATCCACGCCCTGCTCAGGTTCAGACCGTCAAGGTGCGCCAGTTTCGGGTCGCCGGGATCCGTGACGACAGCCGGCGCCAGCCAGGCGGCGCTGCCGTCCTTCGGGATGCCGGGCAGGAACGCGGCCAGCCAGGTGGCGTATTCAGCCGAAGGCAGAACGCGGCGCATCAGGTCGGCCTCGGCCAGGCACGGCGAGAGGAAATCCTGCCCCGACGGCTCCCACGAAAACGGGCAGCCGCGGTCCTGCAGGTAGAAGTCGCGGATCCGGCCGACCAGCAGGTCGGCCGTCGCGCGATCGCCCGCGGTGCGCGCCCAATCCAGAATCAGGCCGAACGAGAACGCGGTCTGATCGTGTTCGCCGACACGGATTGGCTTGGACAGCTTGGGGAGCCAGTCCTTCAGCCGCTGTACGGCGGCCTCCTCGAGGGGCTCGAGCGCGGCCGACCAGGTCTGGGCCTGCGGGTCGTTCCACTCGCGCAGTTCGGCGCCCAGCTGCAGCAACCAGGCGAGGCCATACGGTCTTTCGAAACTCGCGCGGCCCACCCCGGTGACGTATTTCACTTCGCCCGCGATGTGTTCGGGCGCCAGACTCGCCCCGACCGCCGCGCGGGCCTTCGCCGCGAACGGGGCGGCAGGAAACGTCCGCGCGAGCCGCACCAGCAGCCAGTGGCCGTGCACCGACGAGTGCCAGTCGTAGCAGCCGTAGAACGCCGGCGTCAGTTCCCTGGGTGGCCGCACATCCTGGTCGCCGCCGAGCACGTGGGCGATCTTGTTCGGATACTCCTTGTGGATGCAGTCGAGGGCCAGCGTCGCGAACCTCTCTGCCGCGGCGGCATCGAAGCGGGACGGCACCTGCGCGGCGGCCGACACGGCAAAGCCCAGCAACAGGCAGAGAGCAGCGAGTACCCCGATTCTCATGACGTCATACCTCCTTCGTCCGAGTTCGGATTATCATGTCTTCATGAACCCATACGCTGCAAGCCTTGGCGATCGTGACGCGCTCTTGGTCCTTGCCGACACGCCTGCCCGCATCCGGAGGCTCGTGGCCGCGATGGGGCCGGCTGGAGCCTCGCGCAGCTACGCGACCGGTAAATGGGATGCGAGACAGCTGCTGGTCCATCTCGCGCACACGGAACTGGCCTTCGGTGTCCGCGCGAGAATGGCGCTGACCACCTCCGAGTACGTGGTGCAGCCGTTCGACCAGGACCAGTGGATGGCGCGTGAACCGGTCGTGGAAACCGGCGCGGCGCTCGCGGCCTACGAGAGCCTCCGCGCGATGAACCTCGCGTTGTTCCGCAGCCTCTCCCCGGAGGAACGGCGGCGCACGTTCATGCACCCGGAGCGGGGACGACTCGAGATCCAGGAGATTCCCGCGCTCCTCGCCGGCCACGAACTGCACCATCTGCCGCAGTTCGAGGCGATCGCGGCGGGCGCGTCGATGTAGGGGCGATTTCGGCCCTGGAAGATGTCTAGCGGCGGAAGGCGACCGACAGGCGAACCGGTGCGGCCAGCGTCACCGACACGGTGTAGCGCACCTCGCCGTACTTCGCGTGACGGAACACCACATCGTGAGGCCCGAGCGGCACGGACAGGGCGGACAGCGGCGTCTGG
>JADGOB010000014.1 GCA_017883185.1 Acidobacteriota bacterium | reverse complement strand
ACATATCTTTTTATTATAGACGGCCACCGGGGCGTTCAGCGCCTCGAGGAGCGCCTTGGGATCGCGGAAGTCGCGGTCGAGGCCGCCACAGCCCCGCTGGGCTGGTCCGTCGACGCGATCCTGGCGCGACCGTCACCTACATGGCGGTGTCCGACTCGCCCGCGGGACCGCGTCATTACCGGTTCATCCTGGAGACGCCCGGCCGAAGGACATCGGTGTGCGCGGTCGATGTTCGTGGACTTCCGGGCGACCAACTGGCGGAGGCGCGCGAGAAGGCGGCGTCGCTGGTTGGCGCGGACTACTCGCGCGACTTCACACGACAACCGTTGATCTCATCCTGGAATTCGCCCGGCCCTACTCTTCGAGTGTCGAGACGTCGCCCTCGTCCATGCCCTGCGCTCGGGCCTTGAGCACGCGCCGCATGATCTTGCCCGACCGCGTCTTGGGGAGCTTCTCGACGAAACGCACCTCGGCCGGCCGCGCAATCGGCCCGATTTCGTGGCCGACATGCTGTTTGAGCGTGTCGGCCAACTCGGGCGAAGGCGCGACGCCGGCCTTCAGGATGCAGAAGGCGTGGATGACGCTGCCCTTGATCTCGTCGGGCAGGCCGATGACCGCCGCCTCGGCGACCGACGGGTGGCTGACCAGCGCCGACTCGATCTCGGCCGTCCCCAGCCGGTATCCTGAAACCTTGATGACATCGTCCACGCGGCCGATCACCCAGAAGTAGCCGTCCTTGTCGCGCTTGGCCGAGTCGCCGGTGAGATAGCGGCCCGGGTACTTGCTCCAGTACTGCTGGACGTAGCGGTCGGGGTCGCCATACACGGTGCGGAGCATCGCCGGCCACGGGCGCTTCAGCACGAGGAAGCCTTCTTCGCCGTCGGGCACCGGCTTGCCCGATTCGTCCACGACCTCAGCCTGCTGGCCGAAGAACGGCCGACCGGCCGAGCCGGGCTTGAGCGGCGCCGACGGGACCGGCGTGATCATGAACATCCCAGTCTCGGTCTGCCACCAGGTGTCCATCACCGGGCACCGTTGCTTGCCGACCGTGCGGTGGTACCAGCGCCAGGCTTCGGGGTTGATCGGTTCGCCAACGGTGCCGAGCAGGCGCAGGCAGGAGAGGTCACGGCGGTTGACCCACGCCTCGCCGAAGCGCATCAGGCCGCGGATGGCCGTCGGTGCCGTGTAGAAGATGTTGATGCCGTACCGCTCGACCATCTTCCACCAGCGGTCCGGGTAGGGAAAGGTCGCCGCGCCCTCGTACATGAAGCTGGTGGTGCCGAGGATGAGCGGCGCGTACACCACGTAGGAGTGGCCGGTGATCCACCCCGGGTCGGCGGTGCACCACCAGCGGTCCTCTTCCTTGATGTCGAACACGTACTTCATCGTCGTGGCCACCCCGACCTGGTAGCCGCCGTGGGTGTGCACGATCGCCTTCGGCTTGCCGGTGGTGCCGGACGTGTAGAGGATGAAGAGCGGATCCTCCGCGTCCATGACCTCCGTCTCGCAGCGGTCGCCGTCGGTTCGCGCGATCGGAAGACCGAGCAGGTCGTGGTACCAGTAGTCGCGCCCCTGCTCCATGACGACCTCGTGGCCGGTGCGCTTCACGACCACGACGTGCTCGACGCAGCCGCACCGCTGGAGCGCCTCGTCCACGATGCTCTTGAGCCGGACGATCTTCCCGTTGAGCCAGCCGCCGTCGGCGGTCAGCAGCAGTTTGCTCTGGGAATCCTCGATGCGGCCATGGAGCGCCTCGACCGAGAAGCCGCCGTAGATCACCGAGTGGATCGCTCCGATCTTCGCGCATGCCAGCATGGCGATGACGATCTCGGGGATGCGGCCCATGTAGATGGTGATCCGGTCGCCCTTCCGCGCACCCATGCTCTTGAGCACGTTGGCGAACTGGCACACCTCGCGGTGCAGCGCGTGATACGAGAAGGTGCGCAGGTCGCCCGGCTCGCCTTCCCAGATGAGGGCGAGCTTGTTGCGGCGCCACGTCTTCTGGTGACGATCGAGGGCGTTGTGGACGATGTTGGTCCGGGCGCCGACGAACCATTTGTAGAACGGCTTATTGGACTGGTCGAGCACCTGTTGCCACGGGGCGTGCCAGGCCAGCTCGCGGGCGCGGTCCTCCCAGAACTTCACGTAGTTGGCGTCGGCCTCGGCGCTGAGCGCCTCCCAGTCGGGCACGTGGGCCGCGGAAACGATCTCGGGCGTGGGCAGATAGACTTCCCCGTCGGCGGTGGACCGATCGTCGGCCATGGCAGCTCCTGGAATTGGGGTGAAGCGGTCAGTGTACCACAGGGATCCGTATCGGAACGGATAGGACGGTATCGGTCCATGGGCTCGGCCAACACCCCGCTCATTCTGACTATCCCCCCGGCTACTCGTCGGCTTCGGCCAGTCGGGTGGCGGCGCTCCAGCCGTTACCGAGGAACCTCCTCATGACCTCGTGGGCGAGTTCGCGATCGGAGTAGTCCGGGTACTCCCGGCGCAGGGCCGCCTCGAGCCGCTTCCGGGCGAATGTGTGGAGCCCGAACGCGACCCGCAGCCGTTCGGTGGCACTCATCCGGCGATAGGACTTAGGACGGGTCACGGAAGAGGGGCACGGCGCGGGCCGTGCCCCTCTTCTTTTTCCTGCGAACGGACGCGGTCGTGGACCTACTTGACGGGCTTGGCGGGCGCAAATGAAATCGCCGTGTTGACGGTGAACTTCCGGTAGTCACTGTAGTCGCTGATGATTTTCGCGTCGAATCTCTTGACGAGCGCGATCCGCGCTTTCGGGTGCGCCGTCACACGAGCCGGCAGCCACACCTCGTCGTTCACCTTCTGACGCTCGAACGACAGCGTCGTCCCCAATCCGATGCGGGCCAGGAGTCCCCATCCCAGGTTGATCGTGTCGGTCGATTCCAGATCCGCCCGAACCACCTCGAAGTCGCGTTCGTCAACCCAGGCGCGCCCGCGCAGCTTCGTCATCGGCGCGGCGTCCTCGACCGACGGCTTCACCCCGGGGCGCGGCGTCAACGTCAGCACAATCGCCGGACGGCCGCGGACCTCCTCGCGTCTCACGAGGCGGATGTCGTAGACACGCAGAATGTCGTCCATGATGCGCTCTTCCTGCTCGCGCCCGCGCCGCTCTTCCTGCTCGCGCTCGCGCCGCTCTTTCAGCACGCGCCTGCCGCGCACGCTCGGACTCTCGGCCTGGCGATCGTGGATCCACTCGAGCAGTTTCTCGCGGTGCTTGCGGTCCGCATCCTCCAGCTTGCGTGGCGACTCCGGCACCCCGTTGGTCGCGATCAGCCTGCGGTAGGCAGGGCTGCCCTCCACGGAGGGATACACCTCGAACTCCTTGGTGGTCTTCTTCTCGGCGCGTCCATCGCCATCAAGGTCAATTCGGACCTGCCGCTCATGAAACGTATACTGGCTCAGCAGCCGGTCGTCGCTCTTGAGGCGCTTCCGGGCCTCGGCCAGGAACGCGTCCTTCTCGGGCAGTGGTTTGTCCTGAGCGCGCGCCACGCCTGCGCGACCCAGCATCGCGACGCAGAGCACGCAGACAGCAACGCGACCGGCAGCTCGTCCAGACCATCCTCGTCCGCACACCAGCAGCACCTCCGTAACGCCCACCTCCATTCTGGCGCCGGAAGGTCGCGTGCTTCAAGCCTCTCTCACCTTGTGAACACCAGCCCAACGGAAGTGACTCCGTCCGCAGTCCCGGGGGAACCGCCGTCGCGTCCGGTGGCCGGCGCGCCACGCAGCACGCGTGCGGTTCGCGGCGCTGTCCGGATTCTCAGGGGATCTTCTCCGAGAATCCAGAGAACCCGGTTGACACCCACGAAGCCGCGGCGATAGTGTGGGTCGGAGTCGGGAATCCACGATATGGCGGGCTTCAGCTTTTGTCCCATGTGCGGCGGGGCGTTTCGCGCGACGATGCTCAGGGCGGGTGAGCCGGAGCGACTGGTCTGCCAGGCGTGCGGGTTCGTCTACTACGTGGACCCCAAGGTGGCCGTGGCCACGATCATCCGCCTTGGCGACGACCAGGCGGTGGTGCTCGTCAGGCGGGCCATCGAGCCGGGATACGGAAAGTGGGTGTTCCCTGGCGGCTACCTGGACCGCGGTGAAGTGGTCGAGCAGGCGGCGATTCGCGAAGCCCGCGAAGAGGTCGGCCTCGACGTGCAACTCGACGGCCTGGTCGGCATCTACTCGTACCCGGGCCGCACGCCCATCGTGATCGTCTACGCGGCGAGCGCGCCGATGGGCGAGACCGTGACCGACGAGGAATCGCTCGAAGCGCGCGCCTTCGCCCCGGCCGAGATCCCCTGGGCCGACCTGGCGTTCAGGAGCACCGAGGAAGCGCTGAGGGACTACCTGGCCGGGAGGGTCTGGCCGGCCGCGACCGTCGGAAAGTAGAACTGCTCCTGCTCGGCGTCCGCCACGGCCTTGCTCACCAGCTCGTCGATCGGCAGGTGACTCTCCGCCTCTTCAACCGCCCAGCGAGTCGCCCGGGTGGCCGGGTGCTTCGGCGTGAACAGCTGGCAGCAATCCTGGTCGGGCACCACCGAGATCTCGAACGAGCCAAGGCGCTCGGCCTGGGCCACGATCTCCTCCTTGTCCATTCCGACGAGCGGCCGCAGGATCGGCAGGCTGGTGGCTGCCGCGATGACCGACATGTTCTCGAGGGTCTGGGACGCCACCTGTCCAATGACTTCCCCCGTCACCAGGGCGCGGGCGCCGTTGGCCCTGGCAATCCTGTCCGCGATCCTCATCATGAAGCGCCGGTACACGACCACGCGGAGCGGCGCGGGAACCTCCAGCACCACCTGACGCTGGATCTCGCCAAACGCCACGAGAAACAGCCGGCTGCGATGCTGGTAGGTGGTCAAGAGCTGCGCGAGTTCTCGCACCTTCTCCTGGGAGGCACGCGACAGGAACGGGTAGCTGTGGAAGTGCACGAGCAACGCCAAGCAGCCGCGCTTCATCATCCGCCACGCGGCAACCGGCGAGTCGATTCCGCCCGACAGCAGGCAGGCGACCTTCCCGCTGACGCCCGTCGGCAGCCCGCCCGGGCCGCGGTCCTTGCCGAAGGCGTAGAACGCCTCGGTGGTGAGCATCTCCACCGAAATGGTCAGCTGCGGGTTGTCGAGATCGACGTGCCATCCCCTGGCCAGCTTGATCCGTCCGCCAACCTCGCGCTCGATCTCCATCGAGTTCATCGGGAATCGCTTGTCGGCGCGCTTGACTGACACCCGGAAGGACGGCGTGTCGATGTCGCCGAGGTCGCGCAGGATGGCGGCGGCGATCGCCTCGATGTCGAGCGGCGCGCGTGCCGCTTTCAGGAAGTTCGCGACACCGAACACGCGCGAAAGCCGGTCGCGCACCTGCTCGTAGGTTGCCGTGGGACCGAGCACGATCTCGAGCCGGCCCATGAGCGAACGGACCGACTTGATATCGAGGTCGGAGGTCGCGTGGCGGACGTTGTTGACGAGCCGCGCGATGAACCACGGGCGGTTCTTTCCCTTGAGCGCGATCTCGCTGTAGTGGACGACGATGGAAGTCATAAGAGGCTCAGGGCCCGAGGCCCAGACTGAATGCACTGGGCGGCGCGGTGTCCGCTGACGACGGCGCCTTCGATGGTGGCGGGCAGGCCGGTGTCGACCCAGTCGCCTGCCAGCAGCAATCCTCTCACGGGCGTGCGGGTGCCGGGGCGTGGCGGCTGCCCGGGCGCGAGCGAGAACGTGGCTCGCCGCTCGCGGACAACCAGGCTTCGAAGCAGCCGGGCCGCGCGCGCGGCCGGCAGCGCGGTCACTAGCTCGTCGTAGGCTCTTGCCGCCAGCGCCTCGTTCGACCGTGCGACGACCGCAGCGGCGCCGCTCGAGACACATGACAAGTGGGAGGCGGAGTCGCCGAACACCTGCCGCTTGTCGAATACCCACTGGAACGTCCTGCCGGGCAAGCCGATGAACGGCGCCGGCAGCACGCCGCGGTCGAACCAGAGGTTGACCGTCACGATGGGCGACGCCGCAACCGCTCCAGCGGCCGAGAGCAGGTCGGCGAGGGCGCCCACCTGGCCGACGAACGTCTCGGCGAGGGCGAACCACGGGACCGCCACGATGACGTACGGCGCATCGATGCGTTCGCTTCGGACCTCGATGCCCGTCACGCGGTCACCGTCCACGCGAACGCGCGCGGGGCTCGACACCCGAACCTCGCCGCCGCCGGCCCGGATGAACTCGCAGGCCGGGTCCGCGTAGACCTCCGTCAGCGGCCGCAGCGGAACGGCCAAGGCCGAGTTGGTCGGGCCGGGTCCAAGCATGCGCGCGAGCACCCCCAGGAAGGCCGGGGCGGCGGCCTCCTGCGCCGGCTGGTTCAGCGCGGCCAGCGCCAGCGGCTCCCACAGCATGTCGCGCAGGCGCCGGGTCTGCCCGTTCCGAATCAGCCAGTTCTCCACCGTTTCCCCGGGCGACGCCGGCAGCCAGCCCTTGCCCGTGCGGAGAAAACGCTGAGCACGCCGGATGGGCGCGGCCAAGCTGAACGCCGACATCCGGTCCCTGAAGCCGAGGGCGTCCCACTCGACAAGTCCCGCGAGCAGGTGCAGCGGCGACGGCAGCGGCGGGCACCACAGCGTGGTCTGGCAGCCCGCCGGGTCCACGAACGGCACTTCGAGGCTGGGCTGGACGCGCACCAGGTCGCTTGCACCGATGCGGGCGAGGAACTCGAATGTCTCGTGGTAGCAGCCGAGCATCAGGTGCTGGCCGTTGTCCACCTGCTCGCCGGTGGCCGGATCGACAAACGCAGAAGCGCGCCCGCCGAGTGCCGGCCGCGCCTCGAGCAGGAGAACGCACGCGCCCGACGAGGTCAGCGCCGCGGCGGCGCTCAGCCCCGCGAACCCTCCGCCGATCACCACGACATCGAAGGGTCGCATCAGCGCCCGCTCATCACTCGTGCCCACACCAAGGCCGCAATGACCGCGCGACGCGGGCGCGGCACCCGGATTTTCTGCGAGAACACGTCGTAACCCGAGGCCTCGACCCGGTCCAGGATTGCGTGGTAGATCCCGGCCATGATCCGGGCCGCCACCATCGTCCGACGGTCGGCGTGCGGCAACTCCCGCTCTGCCCGTTCGTAGTAGTCCCCGGCCCGGCGGCACTCTTCTGCGAGAAGGCCCCGCACGCGCTCGGAGACGATCCCGGCACGCAGGTCGTCTTCGCCGCAGCGGTGTCGGGCAAGGTCCTCGAGCGGGAGGTAGATTCGCCCGCGCTCCAGGTCTGTTGCCACGTCGCGGATGATGTTGGTCAACTGGAGCGCGATGCCGAGGTCCACGGCGTACTGGCGTGTTCGCGGGTCGCTGTAGCCGAAGATCTCGATGCAGAGGAGGCCGACCGCGGACGCGACGCGAAGGCAGTACTCCCGCAGGTCGTCGAACGTCTCGTACCGCGAGCGGTCGAGGTCCATGGCCACGCCGTCGATCACGGCCTCGAAGCTGCCTTGTGGAAGCGAGAACCGACGGATGAACGGGACCAGGTTCGCGCCCTGCGGGGTTTGAGGCTGGCCGATGTAGCACGCGCCCAACTCGTCGCGCCATCGCGCGAGCCGCGCCCTCGCGCCGTCCGGGTCGTCCGGCCCGGCCGACGAAGGAGCCTCGTCCACCGCATCGTCCACGGCGTGACAGAAGTCCCAGACGGCCACGATCGCGCGCCGCTTCTCGGAGGGAAGCACCAGGAACGAATAGTAAAAGTTCGTGTCTCGCCCGCTCATCGCGTCCGCCAGATCATCGCCTGCCAGAGAAGCGCCGGGAGATCGGCTCCACGCAGAGCAGGTCGCCGCAGGAACACGTCGAAATCGTCCCGCTCCAACCGCGAGAGAATGCGCCGCCCGCCAAGCCAGGTGAACCGCAATTCGAATCGCAACCGGCCGCTCACGCGGTCGCACACCATGCGGCCCTCGTCGAAGAGCGCCGCTGTCCTCGCGCCCGCGCCGCGCAGGACCTTGCGCCACGCCGATGTCAACAAACGCGCGTCAAGGTCCGCGAGGCGCGCTCCCTCCAGGCGGCACTCGTCGAGGGGGAGGTAGAGCCTTCCCTTGAGCCAGTCGCGCTCCAGGTCCTGCCAGAAGTTCGTCAACTGCAGGGCCGTGCAGACAGCGTCGGAGCTGCGGTCGAGCCGGTCGTCGCGATAGCCGGCGATCGCCAGCACGAGCCGGCCCACGGGGTTTGCCGAACGCCGGCAGTAGTCGAGAACGGCTTCCCACGTGTCGTATCGCACCGTCGTCACATCCTGGCGAAACGCGCTGAGAAGGTCGTCGCACAGCGACACGGGGAGCCCGCAGGTGCGGATTGTACTGCCGAGGGCGGCGAAGATGTGCGAGGTCTCTGAGGGGAGGGCGACGATCGCACGACCCGTCGCGGTCGCGCGTGGTGCCGGGCCGAGGCTGGGGTCCGCCGGGGCCGTGCACGCGTGGAGCTGCTCGCTCCAGGCGTCGAGCAGATCGAGCCGCCCCGCGGCGGGACGGTCGCCTTCGTCCGCGAAATCGTCGGCCACGCGGGCGAACGCATACACTGCCGCAACGTGTGGCCGCATCCCGCGCGGCAGCAGGCGCGAGGCGACCGGGAAGTTCTCGTAGTGATCGCGCGCGAACCGGGCGCAGGTCGCGTACGCCTCGGCCAGGTTCGTCACCATTCGAGTTCCGGGATGCCGGCGCGCCGATTCACCGCCCGGGCGGCGACGAAGAGGAAATCCGAGAGCCGGTTCACGTAGGCCAGCAACTCGGCGTCCACCTCGTCCGGGCCCAGGCCGACGACCCGACGTTCAGCCCGCCGGCAGATCGTGCGGGCCAGGTGGAGCGCTGCGCCGGGCGGCGAGCCGCCGGGCAGGATGAACCGGCGAAGCGGCGGCAGCTCGGCTTCCAGCTGGTCAATCCACTGCTCGAGGCGTTCAACCTCGGTGCCGCCTACCACCATCTTCTGCACGCGATCCGCCACGCGGCGTCCCGGGTCGGCGAGACGTCCGCCCACCGCGAAGAGGTCGCGCTGAATGGCCTGGAGCATCGCGGACATCTCCGCGTCCACCCCGCTGGCGAGGACGACGCCGATCGCCGCGTTCAGTTCGTCGATTTCGCCGTACGCGTCAACGCGCAGGTCGGATTTCGAGACCCGTCGGCCGTCGAACAGGCCGGTTTCACCGTTGTCGCCGGTCCGAGTGTAGATCTTCACCGGGGAGAATTATGTCACGGCACGTGAGACGGGGTGAAACGGGGGGCGGGGGGGCAGACCCATTTTCAGTTCTTGCCATCCGCTCACTGATCATGGCACGGTCTGAAACATGGGTCCGCCTCCTTTTCGTCCCCCGCGGATGAAGTCCTCGACGTCGAGGAAAAGAAATCTGAAGACAGCGGCGATGTCCGGAGCGGGCGCGCGGCAGGCGTTTCGCCGCCGGCTGCTCGATTGGTACGACCGGAACGGCCGCGACCTGCCGTGGCGCCGCGCGACAGATCCTTACCAGGTCCTCGTCTCGGAGATCATGCTCCAGCAGACGCAGGTGGACCGCGTCCTGCCGAAGTACCACGAGTGGCTGGATCGTTTCCCGTCGCTCGAAGCGCTGGCGGCCAGGCCCGTCGAGGAAGCGGTGCAAGCCTGGTATCCGCTGGGATACAACATCCGTCCGCGGCGTCTGCACTCGATCGCTCGGGAGGCGGTCGCGCGCTACAACGGCGCGCTCCCGGCCGACGAGGAGACCCTGCTCTCCTTCAAGGGGATCGGGCAGTACACGGCTGGCGCGATCCGAAGCTTCGCGTTCGGCCAGCGGGCGGCAATCCTCGACACCAACGTCGCCCGCGTGCTGTTCCGCGTGTTCGTGGGCAAGGGGGACCCCAAAGCCCACGCCGCGCGAAAACACCTGTGGGACGTGTCGCGCGCGCTGCTGCCCCGCAAGCGCGTGTTCGATTTCAACCAGGCGCTCATGGATTTCGGCGCCATCGTCTGCCCGGCACGCAAGCCGCAGTGCGCATCGTGCCCGATGGCGCGGTCGTGCGTCTCGTATCCGCTCGACGGCAGCATCGCGAAGCTCGCCAGCGCTGCGAAGAAGCGGCGCCACGCCAGAGCGACATAGCGCCCCCGGTTCTTACCCGATGGACAAGACCAAGGCACCGACCGTCGTGACCGCCGCCGTCATCGAGCGCGACGGCTTTCTTCTCGTGGCCCGCCGCCTCGAAGGCTCGCACATGGGCGGCTTCTGGGAGTTCCCCGGCGGAAAGTGCGAGCCGGGCGAATCGGCCGAAGCGTGCCTGGCGCGGGAGATTGTCGAGGAACTCGGCGCGAGCGCCACGGTACACGAGGAGATCTTCCGCACGACCTACGCCTACGCCGATCGGGTGCTCGACCTCAGGTTCTTCCGGTGCGATCTCACCACCGAGCCGCGACCGCTGCTGGGACAGGAGATCCGCTGGGTCGCCCGCCACGAACTCCACACGCTCTCGTTTCCGCCCGCCGACAGCGAACTAGTGGCGCGCCTGGCTGCATCACGCTATTAGCTAAGATCCGCCGGATGCCGTTGGGAAACGCTCGGCGGCTCGAGGCGGAGCTTCGCTAACGGGGCTCGAATGGAAGCGTGACGACCGTCGAGGAGAGCGCATGGTCGCCGTGGAGGATCGTCAGTTCGGTGCCGGGCGCGAGGAAATCGCGGTGGACGAGCGCCAGGGCGATTGGGCCACCTGTCATCGGCGACCACACCGCGCTGGTGATTCGACCGGCCTCGCGTTCGCCCGCCCGCAGCAGGTCGCCCGTCGCAGGCACGGTGTCGCCAGGCACCATCACTCCCGCGATCTTGCGCGCCACGCGGCCGTGGCCCCGATGCAGCACGCGGATCACCACTTCCTGCCCTGGATAGCACCCCTTGGTGAAACTGATGGCACGCCCTTCAATCCCGGCCTCGAGCGGAAGCGTCTCGGCATCCATGTCGATGCCGAAGGCCGGCCGACCCGACTCGACCCGCAGCACCTCCGCGGTCGCCCCGCCCGCGAGCGTCGCGCCCGCCGCAACCAGCGCGCCCGCCAGCGCCTCGCGGTGCGGCCGCTCGACGTACAGGTCGAAGCCAGCCGCGCCCGTCTCATGCGACGCCGCCACCAGGACCATCTGGCCGCGGAAGGTCGTGCGGACGTTGTGGAACTCCTCCCAGCCCTGCAGGTCGCTCTCGGTCACGCCAGGCTGACTGTCCGCTCCGATGGCTTCCGCCACCACGCGCGCCGCGGCCGGGCCAACAACCGACAGTTCGCCGAACGCCTCGGTCAGGTCGCCGAGCTTCACGTCCTCGCTGAAGACGAACTGGTCGAGTTTCTGCAGAACCGTGGCCGTCATCGATGGATCGAGATCGAGGAGCACGAGGTCGCCCAGCTCGAGCAGCCGCATGTCGGTGATCATCCGACCCTGCGGCGTCAGGTAGGCCGCGTAGCACCCGCCTCCCGCCTGCAGCGACGCGACGTCGTTTGTCAGCATGGCGTGCAGGTACGTGCGGCGGTCGTTCCCCGCCACCGCGATTTTCCCGCGGCCCGACCGGTCGAACACCGCCGACGACTCCCTCGCCGCCCGATACTCCGCGCCTGACTCCATCGTCGCCTCCGGGACTCTCGTTATCATCCGTTCACCGCCCGATGCTATTCTTTTAGGGCCATGCGTATTGCTCATTGTACTGTCGCTCTGGTCGTCTTCGCACTGCTGACAGGCGTCGGCCACGCGCAGCCCCCTGCCCCGGCTCAGCCCGTCGATTTCACCGTGTTCTTCAAGGGCGTGGCGATCGGCGTCGAGCAGGTGACGGTTGCACGGACGCCGCTGGGCTTCACGATTAGGGGAACCGAGCGAATCGGTCCGCCGCTCAGCATGACCGTGCGCAAGGCGGAGATCACGTACTCGCCCGAGTGGTATCCGCTCGAGTGCGTCATCGAGGGAAGCCTGCGCGACCAGCAAATCATGCTGCATACGACGGTCACCGGCACGACCGCGACCAGCGGTATCACGCAGGGCACGGCTGTCGGGCACAAGGCCGATGAGATTGCCCCCGACGCGGTCCTCCTCCCGAACCTCTTCTTCGGCGCCTACGAGGCGCTGGCCGCCCGACTCGCGACCGCCAAGCCGGGGGATGAACTGAAGGCGTACGTTCCCCCGCAGGCTCAGGTCGCCATCCGCGTCAAGAGCATCGCCGACGACCGCGTGCGAACGCAGGCGGCCCTGCTGCAGATCCGCCGCTTCACCCTGGAGTTCGCGAACCCCAATCGGCCCGCGGACTTCGAGCTGTGGGCGGACTCGGGGGGGCGCTTGCTGCGCTTGTCGGTTCCGGCCCAGGCACTTGACGTCGTGCGGTCCGACATCGCGTCGGTCTCGTCGCGCCGGGAGCCGGTCTCGCGCCCGAACGACGAGCAGGTGCAGATTCCCGCGAACGGGTTCAGTCTGGCGGGCACGCTGTCGCAGCCGACCACCAGGCCCAGCCCGTCCTTCCGCTTCCCCGCTCTCGTCCTGGTCGGCGGGTCGGATCCGACCGACCGCGACGAGTCGGTCGCCGGCATCCCGATCTTCGGCCAGGTTGCCTCCGCCCTCGCCGACTCGGGGTACGTCGTCGTGCGCTACGACAAGCGCGGGGTTGGCCAGAGCGGCGGCCGATCGGAGGCGACGACGCTGGCCGACTACGCGGAGGACGCGGTTGCCGCGGTGAAGTTCCTGAATCGAAGGAAGGACGTCGATCCGCGTCGGATTGCGCTGCTCGGTTACGGAGATGGCGGCGCCGTCGCGGCCCTGGCGGCATCTCGAGAGGGCGATATCTCCGCCCTCGTGCTCGTCGCGGCGCCAGGCGTCAGCGGCGCGGCCCTCGCGCTCGAGCAGCAGCGGCACCTGCTCGCGCTGATGAATATCCCGGACGCGGAGAAGCAGGCCAAGATCGAGCTGCAGGAGAAGATCCAGCAGGCGGTCATCAGCGGGAACGGCCTCGACGCGATTCCCGCTGACGTGCGGCGCCAGACGGATACGCCGTGGTTCAGAAGCTATCTCACCTTCGATCCCGCGAAAGTGATGAAGAAGATCGATCAGCCCGTCCTCATCGTCCAGGGCGAACTGGACGCCCAGGTCGCGCCCACCAACGCGGACA
Organism: Acidobacteriota bacterium; assembly: GCA_017883185.1. GTDB lineage: Bacteria > Acidobacteriota > Vicinamibacteria > Vicinamibacterales > Fen-181 > FEN-299. Next base: position 34,956 of record JADGOB010000014.1, on the reverse strand, counting down.
AGCTGGAGACGATGGCCAAGGCCAGGAAGGGTCGCGCCGGCCAGGCAGTGAAGCTGGTGAAACTAGCCGGAATCAACCACCTGCTGGTGCCGGCGAAGACAGGCGACGTTGACGAGTACGACCGGTTGCCGGACAAGACCGTCAGCCGCACTGTGCTCTCGGCGATCGAAACCTGGCTGAAAGACACGATGAGGGCTCGCTAGAATGTGGATCCTGCAGACGAAGTCCGTGGGCGGCGACGAGGGGTTGACGTTCCGGGTGATGCCGGAAGGGATCAAGACGCTCGGGCGCGCGGTCAGGGCCGACTTCATCGTCGAGGCCCCCCTCGTGTCGCGACTGCACTGCCGCTTCACGGCCCATGCTTCCGGGGAGCTGGAGATCGAGGACCTCCGCAGCACGAACGGCACGTTCGTGAACGATCGCCGCATCAAGCGCGCTTCGCTGACAGCGAGAGATCGCGTGCGCGTGGGGCGGGTGGAACTGACGGTGGACAGGAGTTCCAGCTGACAGCCGAAATCCCGTCTTACCGTCCGCGGCCGACAAGGAAGGGGTTCGTCCGCCGCTCCTGCCCGATCATCGTCTTCGGCCCGTGCCCCGAGTACACCTCGACATCGTCCTGCAGCGTGAAGAGCACGCCGCGGATCGAGCCAATCAGTGTGTCGTGGTCGCCGCCCGGCAGATCGGTGCGCCCAATCGAGCCGGCAAAGAGCGTGTCGCCCACGAACACCTTCTTGCCCGGGTGGCCTGCGGGGCCGACCAGCAGGCAGACCCCGCCCGGCGTGTGACCGGGCGTGTGGAGCACGCGCACCTCGTAGTTCCCGAATGCGAGGGACGCTGACGGATCGAAGAAGTGATCGACGGGCGGAGGCGCCTCGATATCGAGCCCGAAGAACGCCGCCTGCTGCAGCGTCGCCTCGTAGAGCGGAAGGTCGTCGCGGTGCAGGTAGATGGGTGCGCCGCATGCGGCCCTGGCTTTCGCGGTGCCCGCCACGTGATCGACGTGAGCGTGCGTGAGCAGGATCATCCGGACCTGCAGCTTCTGCTCCGCGACTACATTCAGCAACTGATCGACCTCGTCACCCGGGTCGATGATGACCCCTTCCCGGGTCTGCTCGCAGGCCAGGACGTAGCCGTTCTTGTAAAACGGGGGAGCATCGCGGGTCTCGAGGAGCATGGCGTTATGATACCTGCAAATGATCCTCGCAGCCCTTGACGACACCAGACCTTCGAGCCGGAGCCGAAGAGGCGAGGCCGGCTCGTGATTCCCTCGCTCACCGACATCCAGCGTGCGCGTGAGCGCATCGCGCCCTCCGTGCGACGGACACCGCTGGTGCGCTCCGACTGGCTGAGCGATGCAGCCGGCGGCGAGGTCTACCTCAAGCTCGAGTCGCTCCAGGTGACGCATTCGTTCAAGGCGCGAGGCGCGCTGAACGCGATCCTGGCGATCCAGGAACGGCTCGAGCCGGGCGAGCCGTCCCCATGCCTCGTCACGGCATCGGCCGGCAATCACGGGTGCGCGATGGCGTGGGCCGCCTTGCAGGCCGGCCTTCGCACCGTCATCTTCACGCCACGACGGGCGCCTGCCACCAAGCTCGACGCCATCCGGCGTCACGGGGCCGAACTCCGCGCGGAGGCGGAGACGTACGAAGACTCCGAACGGATGGCGAAGCAATTTGCGCGTGAGGCGGGCCACCCGTTCATCTCGGCCTACAGCCACCCGGATCTGCTCGCCGCGACCGGCACGATCGCGCTGGAAGTGGTCGAGGACCTGCCGAGTGTTGACCTGCTGGTGGTCCCGGTTGGCGGCGGAGGCCTGCTGGCCGGGATCGCCGCGGCCATCAACGCCGTCCGGCCCGATGTCGAGGTTGTCGGCGTCGAGGCCGAAGCCTCACATCCCTTTGCCGCCTCGCTGGCGGCAGGGCGAATTGTCGAGGTCGAGGTGGGACCGACGATCGCGGACGGACTGGCGGGCAACATGGATCCCGACAACCTCGCGTTTCAGGTGGTGCAGGCGCTTGTTCGGCGGCTGGCGATGGTCAGCGAACAGGAGCTTCAGGACGGGATTCGCCATCTCGTTCGTCACGATCACCTGATCGCGGAAGGCGCTGGTATTGCGGGCGTGGCTGCGCTGGCGGCCGGTCGCGTGCCCGCGAGGGATCGCCGGACCGCGGTGATCGTGTCGGGCGCGAATATCGACGCAGAGTTGCTGGCGCGGGTGCTGGCGGGTTGATGTTCCAGCCGATCACTGGCCGCCGCGCGAGGCCTGTTGCGGGGGCGCGGGGAGTCGTCGCGCCGTCTCATCGCGAAGCCGGGCGAGGCTTTGCGCCAACAAATCGCTCGCCTGCCTGACCGGGCCGGATGACTCGATCTTGTTCCAGGGATACAGGTGGCGGCGGAACGCGAACGCCAGGCTGAAGACCGACTGGCGCATCCACACGCGGAGCGCGCGGTCGTCGGAAGAGAGTTTCGAGATGTACCCTGCGGCATCGGGGCCGTCACCGATCGCCGCCGATGCCGTGGCCGCGCACTGCAGCATCTGCACCGGCGCGCCCGGCGCCGCGGCGCGGGCGAAGATCGAGTCAACGAGGGTCCGGGCGCGCGGCTTCCCCGTGGTATCCCACTCGAGCGCCGCCATGACGGCCTGGCCTTCGCAGAACCAGGGATAGCGTTCGGTCAGCCTGGTGGCTTCTCTCCGCGCCTCCTCCACTCGGGAGCCCATCTTCAAGGGGATCACCCTGCCGACCAGCCACACCAAGGGGATGGACTCGGTGGCCGGCTCGCGGGCCAGCGTCTCGACGGCCATGTCGTAGTTCTGGCGCGCGATCTCGATCCTGGCCAGCAACTGCGCCCACCACGGCCGGTCTGGCCGGGCCGACTGGCCGTCGCGCAGGGCCGTCTCGGCATCGGACAACCTGTCGAGCATCTCGTATGCGCTCGCGATGTCGCGATGGCTCGCGTCGATGTCAGGGTCGAGCCGCATCGAGTGTTGGTAGAACACAATCGCGCGGGCGGGATCCAGCTCGATGACCAGGTCGCCGGCGTGGTGCCATGCCTCGCCGTAGGACGGGTCGAGCGACAGCGCCCGTGCCAGCGACGAAGCCGCCGCCGTCGTCGTGGACGCCGAGAGCGCAGCGACGACGTGCGCGCGCGGCATCTCGGGATCGACGGCCAGCGCCGCTTCCGCTTCCTCCCTCGCGTGGTCGATCGCACTCGTGTCGCCGTTGCTCCCCGCGTAGAAGTCCTCGAGGTAGAGCGCCTCGGATAGGCCAACGCGCGCCTCGACCAGCTTCGGGTCGGCTTCGATGGCCTGGCGATAGAGCGCGATCGCGCGCGCGCGGTCGCGGTGCGCCGCGGCATCACGACCTTGCAGGTACATGTCGTAGGCCCGTGGATCGACCTGCCGGATCTGCGCGCGAGCCCAGCGGTTGCCGGTCGGCATCTGCAGCCCGAGCGTGTCCGCGACCTGCCGCGAAATCTCTGCCTCGGCAGCCGACGCCTGGCGCGGCTCGCGGGCATAGCGCTCTGTCCAGATCACACGGCCCGACGCCACTTCCACCAACTCGACGTTCACGTGCAGCGAGTACGGCCCTGGCTGGGTGGTGCCCCTCAACGCCACGGCGGCACCAAGGCGCGAGGCGCGTTCGGGCAGGGACGGGACCGGGGTCTCCGCGATCGACGACCGGCCGACGACCGTGAGGCCAGGGACTTCTCCCAGTCGCGCGGCAAGGTCTTCGGCGAAGCCGACTCCAAAGTAGGCACGCGCCGCCTCGCTCCCCTCCATCTGGAACGGCATGACGACGAGCACCGGGCGGGGACCGGGCGCCCCGCGCGTGAACAGCGCGCGAATCCTGTCTCGCCAATGCCACGCGCCGGCCGCAAGCGCCCCGAACAAGGCCAGCGCGAGCACCGCCAGGACGAGGCGCTTGATGATCGGACCCCGAGGCCTGTGCGGGCTTTCGGGCTTCCGGTCCGCGGTCTCGCACGTCACGCGAACGTGGAGCGTGCCCGCCAGGACGCGAAGGTCGGCGGCCACCGCCGACGCGGTCGGGTAGCGGGCCTCGAGGCTCTTGGCCAACGCCCGCGCGAGGATTGGGTCGAAGCCGGGGGGCAGGGCAGGGTTCCACCGCCTCGCGGGCGGCGGAGTGCTCTGGAGGACCTTGACAGCGGTCGCGCCCGGCGTGCTCGACGCGAAGGGCGCACGCCCCGTCAGCATCTCGTAGAGCACGACACCGAGCGAGAACACGTCCGTGCGGGCATCGACGCGGTCGCCCAGCACCTGCTCGGGCGACATGTAGGGGACGGTCTCGATCGCCGCGTCTCCGGACGGTTCGTGGCCTAACGCCAGTTGCTCGGCGACCGCCTTTCGGGCGAGGCCGCCCGACGTCCACGCGCCGAGACCGAATCCGACGATCTTCGTCTGGTCGGTCGGCGTGATGAAGATGGTCGAGGGGCAGAGGTTGCCGTGAATGACGCCCTGCCGATGGCCCTCGGCAACGGCATCAGCCAACTGGACCGCAAACTCGAGCGCCAGGGTCGCGTCGAACGGCTTCCCGGTCAGCAGCGCCCTGACCGACTGCCCGGGAACGTACTCGTGCGCCAGGAACACCTGGCCGTTTTCTTCTCCGAAGTCGAACAGCGCGGCGATGTGCGGATGGGACAAGGCCATGGCAGCCGCGGCATCGGCGAGGAGCGCATCGCGGCGGGCATGGTCGGACGCGATGGCGGGCGACACGATCCGGAGCGCAACCGTGCGGCCCAACCGCGCGTCGCGGGCGCGCGACAACTCTCCCAGCGCGCCCGCGCGCAATCGCTCGAGGATCGTGTAGTGGCCGAAACTCTCCATGCAGACGCGTGCGCCCCGCGTGAAGCCGGGCAAGCCTCCCGTTTTCGCCTATCGGCCCAAATCGCGCCCGGCAACAGGGGCGACGGACCTGATCCTGTACCTCAACACGGCGGTGCCGTCTTTGGCCACGGGCACTTCGAAGCGGGCAGCCGAGGCGTCCGTCTTCGTCCACTTGTGCGACGCGGTCAGCATGTCCCAGTCGCCGCCGATCGGTTCATTTGCCTCGATCGTCACGGCCGAGTCCTTGTGGTTGCGAAGCGTAATCTCGAACTCCATCTCGTAGAGCGAGTTCGACAGCCGCTTGAAGTCCACCTGCTTCCGCTCGCACACGATGTCGAATGCGTTGCCCGTGTGCAGGTTGAGCGCCTCGTCCTTCGGCGTGTGCGCCATCCGATCCTCGCCCGCGAACTGCGCGCCGCCCTTCGAGTCGGCCTGGTAGACGCGAACGACGCCGGCGGGCATCGGGATGCCAAGGCCGGCCCGTTCGTCGTTCTTGAATCGGTAGTAGACCTTGACGTCGCTCTTGATCGGCGAGCCCGGACTCTGCTGGTTCCGGTAGTAGAACTGCTGGCCGTCCACGACGAACCGCTGCTCTACCGGCACGGACGCCGACGCGAGGAGCGCCACCTGCTTGGTCTCGTTGTTGTTGACCGACGTGCGGCGCTGCAGGGTGTAGAGGTGGTACTCCGAGAACGCCTCCTGCTGCATGGCAGGCGCTTGCGCCACCATGCCCATCTTCCGCGCTATCCCCGCCTCGCGCTCGATCGTGTCGCCGCTCACGCGGTTCACCTCGCCGGCAATCAGTTGCAGCCTGGCGTTCCGGTAGCTGGTGCCGCTCTGGTTCTTGAGCGTGACCCACCCGGCCAGGTCGGCGACCTTGTCGTCACGACCGATCGTCAGGACGTAGTCGGCGTTCCACGACAACCCTCCGGACAGGTAGGAGGCCTCAACTCGGTGGCGGGCGCTGCCGCCGTTCTCGAGCATCCACACCAGGGTCGGGTGACTGAAGAGGTTCTCGGGCAACTCCGGAAAGCGATATTGATCCACTCGAAGCCCGGTCACGATCTCGTTACCGATCTTCCACACCGGGCCGTTGTTGTAGGCCAGCAGCAGCGCCTTCACCTCTTCCGCGCGCGTGGCCCCGCCTTCCTGGCGGTCGCGCACGATCGTGATCTCCCGGCCGACGTACTTGCGCAGCAGCTTCTCGGGCTCGAGCAGGTCGTACTCGTAGTTCTGCTCGAGGACGGTCAGCGCGACCGGCTCGGTCAGCGACCGGAAGCGCACCGTCGCCGGGTTGATCGCAGCGGCCACGTCGGCGAACTTCAACGTCGATCCGCCCGACGGCAGCGTCAGCTGCCGGATGTCCCGGATCAGCGCCAGGTTCGAGTTGTAGACGGTCAGCGAGAGATCGACCTGGTCGTTCAGCGTCGTCGTCGCGCTGACGCCGGTCGGGCGGGCCGCCCCCTCCTGCGGCTGCGCGCCCTGGCGTGCAAGCATCGTGACCGGCAGCAGTGTGGCGCAAAGCAACGCGGCCAGAACGGTGGTCCGGGAAAGACGGAACGGCATGACGGAGCCTCCTGCGTTCGGGACCAAATAATCCTGCGGCGGCGGATCACCGCTTTCGCCAGCTCGCGCCGCCGTCGGTGGTGACGTACTCGGTATGGTCGGCCGCGGTGATCGTGGAGTTCGTGTCGTTCCATGCGTGCACGGAGACGAGGTCGGCCATCGTCGGTGAGGCGACCCGCACCCACATGCTGCCGTCCGTGGTCCTGAGCACGACGCCGCGCGCGCCGACAATCCAGCAGATGCGGTCAGTGGGCGCCGATCCGTCAGTGAGGGCCGCAGTCACGCCGCTCCGCTGGCGCTCCCACGTCTGTCCCCTGTCGGTGGAGCGCTCGATCACGCCACCCTGGCCGTAACGCCAGGTGACGCCGTTGCCCGGCGGCGCGGCCGCGGACGTGACCAGCAATGGCTCGGTGGTCTCGCGGGTCAACGCTGTCGGCCTACCGGAAGGAGCCGCGGCCGGCGGACGCGGAACTGCTGTGACAACGCTCTCAGCCGCGTTCTCGCGCCGAAGGGTTGGCCGCTCCTCGCCCGGAACCGTCGCGGGAGCCGACATCGGCCGCATGCCTTTGGCCATCTCGCTCTCCTTGCGGGGAGTGGACGCCGCTCCACCGGGAACGACCTGAACGCCGGCAGATCCGGCGGGGACGCCGGACCTGCTGGATTGTTCGAGGCCGGGCCGATCGCGCAGTTCTGACACGATGGCTGACGGCTCGGCGCTCTTCGCCTGCCGCGGCACGGCACTCAGAAGCAGGGGTGCCGGTGCCCTGAGCGTTCGCGTTCCCACCACCACCACCACCACGGCGGTCGCAAGCGGAGCCAGCCACCTCCAGTGCCAGTGCCAGGGTCTGGCGGGAACGGGAACCGGAGCGGCCCGCGTTACTTCGGGTTCCGAACGGGCCAGGTCGGCCAGAATCTGCTGGCAGGATCCGCAGGCCGCCGAGTGGGCCTCGATGCGCTCGGCTTCCAGGGGAGACAAGGACCGGTCGAACCACGCCGCCAGGAGGTCGGCGTCCGGGCAGGCGTTGCCCGACGCGTCGGTCTCCCTCTCGAGGCCGCGCGCGACGAATCGGTCGAATGCGGGGTCGCGGTCAGCGTCTATCGGCTTCACGTGGCGCTCCTTCCCTTAGAACGATCCTCCCGCCTTTTCTTGCCGTCCTCCCGCGCCTGCCCTTCGATTTCCCAGCACCTCGTCCAGGTCGAACCCCGTGTCGTCCATCGCGCAGTCGAGGCACGCCTGCACCTGGGCATCGGAGAGCTGGTGGTCCTCGCGGAGTGACCGCTCGACACCCGCCCTGAGTTCACGCCTCAGACGGTCGAGCTTCCGTGACACGGTAGCCTCGTGCTCGCCCATCAGGCGGCCTATTTGCGCGAGCGTCAGGCGCTGGAGGTAATAGGACGACAGGCGAAGCCGGTCCTCAGGCTGGAGACGACGGATGGCCTCGCTCAGCGCCGCCTGCGCGAGCGCCGCGAAGCGCGCGCGGTCGGGGTCCGACTGCACGCTCGACGCCCGAGGCTCCTCCTCGTTCTCTCCTGCTTCCTCGAGCGGACGCGTTCGCCGGGCGACCCGGGCGCGATCGACGTTGCGCTGCGCCAGGATTGATCGCAGCCACGTTGAGAGCCGGCTGCGCCCGTGAAAATAGTCGAACAACGAACGGCGGCGCCCGTCGCGCTCCTCGAGGCCGTACAACTCCGCGTACAGCGAATCGGCCAGATCCGCTCCCGCGTCGTCGCCCGCGATCGCCCGCGCCGCGGCGCGAAGGCCGGGACGATGGCATTCAATGAAGTAGGCCCAGGCCGACACCTGGCCTTCCGCGCAGGCGCAGGCAAGCGCGAGTTCTTCGAGGTTCAGTGAGTTAACGTAGTCGGAGATGACCGCCGGGGTCTTCCCCTCGGTGGCAAAGCGGCTGGCGATACTCCTCTCGAGCGCGCTGGCAAACGACCCGCGGGTGAGATTCCAGCGCGGGGCATTCGAGCGTGTGAAGGCCCGGTCGAGCAGTCGCTCGTCCGCGAGGCGGGCTCGAGGTGTCTGCGCTGACGGCATGGCGAAGGGTCACGCGAAACGTCCTCGCGTCGCGTCACCCGTCATTGTACAGCGAGTGACCGGCCGTCAGTTCTGCCACTGGAGGCTCTCCCGGTGGAGCGCAAGGCCGTCGGCGAAGTCGGCCAGTTCGCCGCGCAGCATCATGCGTCCGCGGTGGAGCCGAGACTTGAGCGTCTGATCCTTGACGTTCAGCGCGGCGCTTGCCTCTTCGGTGGAGAGTCCTTGAACGTCGCGCAGGAGCACCGGAACACGGTAGATTGGCGGCAGGCCCGCCAGCGCCTTGACCAGTTTCTGACGGAGTTCGCCACGCAACACCTCGTCGTCGCCGAGCCCCGACCAGTCGGCGATGTCGGGCGCCTGCGAGCCGTCGCCGCCCGCTGGCGCGACCGGGAGCAACTCCACCTCCCTGCTGCTGGCCCTGGCCGCACGCAGTCGGGACATGGCGATGTTGAACGTGATGCGGTAGATCCAGGACGAGAGCGCCGCGTCTCCGCGGAACGCGTCGATCTTCTGGTAGACCTTGAACAGGACGTCCTGCACCACTTCGTCGGCGTCCTCCTCGTTCTTCACGCAACGAAGCGCGAGCTGGCGGATGCGGAACGAGTAGCGCGAGGCCAAATCAGAAACGGCAGAGTGGTCGCGGGCGCGGAGGCGCTCGACCAGGTGCCGGTCAGCGACTGGTGCATCAAGGAGTCTTGCCACATCTGTCAGAACACCTGGCCAGGGAACTTTATTCCCGACCAATGAGGTCCCATATCAGGGATCAGGGATCAGGGGTCAGGGGTCGGGGCTGCTCACCCTGCCTGGACGACTTCGCGAAACGCGGTGACCACGGCCTCCTCCACGCCGGCCATCTCGACGTCCCGCCCCAGCTCGCGCGCCAGAGACGTGACGCCGTGGTCCCTGATCCCGCAGGGCACGATCAGGTTGAAGTAGTCGAGGTTGGTGGTGACGTTGTAGGCGAAGCCGTGGCTCGAGATCCAGCGCGAGATGCGGACGCCGATCGCCCCGATCTTGCTGTCGCCCACCCAGGCGCCGGTGAACCCCTCGAGGCGCCCCGCTTCGACCCCGAACGCGGCCGACACACGAATCATGACGTCTTCGAGGTGGCGGACGTAGTTGTAGACGTCGGCGCGATCGGGCTTCAGGTTGAGTATCGGGTAGGCGACGAGCTGGCCGGGGCCGTGGTAGGTGACGTCTCCGCCCCGGCCTGTCTCGCAGAGCTCGACACCGAGTTCCGCGAGATGCTCGAGCGACGCGAGCACGTGGGACCGCGCGGTGTCGCGTCGGCTGCCGAGGGTCATCACGTGCGGGTGTTCCAGCAGCAGCAGGACGTCACCCACCCGTCCCGCCCGCCGTTGCTCGACGAGCGCCCGCTGCAGCTCGAGCGCGTCGCCGTAAGGCACCCGTCCCAGCCGCCTGACTTCGAGATCTCTCACAGCGCTGCCGGGTCGAACGTCTCGATCTGCTTCTTCACCACCGACATGAACTGGTCCGCGACCGCCCCGTCGATCAAGCGGTGGTCGTACCCGAGCGACAGGTACGCCATCGGCCGGATCGCGATCGCGTCGTCCACGACCACGACGCGCTTCTCGACGGCGCCGATGCCGAGGATCGCCACCTGAGGCTGGCTGATGATCGGCATGCCGAACAGCGCGCCGAACACACCGGGGTTGGTGATGGTGAACGTGCCGCCCTGCACCTCATCCGGCTTCAGCTGCTTGCTGCGCGCGCGGTTGGCGAGGTCGTGCATCGCGCGGCTCAGACCGAGGATGCTCTTCTCGTCAGCCTGTTTCACGACGGGCACGATCAGGCCCCAGTCGAGAGCGACGGCGATGCCGATGTTGATGTCCTTGTGGTAGATGACGTTGTCGCCATCGATCGACGCATTGACGACGGGGACGGCGCGAAGGCCGGCGACGACCGCCTTCACGATGAAGGGCAGGTAGGTCAGCCTGGCGCCCGCCCGCTCGTACTCGGCCTTCTTCGCGTCGCGCAACCGCGCCACGCGCGAGAAATCGATCTCGAAGACCGAGTGCACGTGCGCCGAGGTGCGGCGGCTGGCGATCATGTGCTCGGCGATGCGGCGGCGCATCAGCGTCAGCGGCACCACGTCGTCGCCGGCCGCGCGGGGAGCCGGCGCAGCCTGCTCGGGAACCGCAAAGCCCTGCGGCGCCGAAGGAGCCTGGGCGGACGCGGCCGCCTTCCCGCCTTCCGCCTTTCCGCCTTCGTCGATGAACTCCAAGATGTCCTGCTTGGTCACGCGGCCGGCGATTCCCGATCCGTCGATCTGCGTGATGTCCACGCCGTGCTCGGCGGCGATCCGCCGGACGACGGGCGACGATTTCTGGCGCCGCAGGTTATCGCTCGACAGCGACTCGGGCGCGGGCGGCACCGGCCCGCTGCCTGAGGGCGGAGGAGCCGCCGCCTGCGCGGCCTGGGGCGCCGGCGTCGCTGCGGGTGCGGACGCGGTGGCCGGAGCCGCGGGCGCGGGAGCCACCGCACCCGGCGACTCGTCGATGATCGCCACTACGGTGTTCACCGCCACCGTCTCGCCTTCCTTCGCGCGGATCTCGGTGAGGACTCCGGCTGCGGGGGAGGGGATCTCGGCATCCACCTTGTCGGTCGAGATCTCGAACAGCGGCTCGTCGCGATCGACGTGGTCGCCGATCTTCTTGACCCACCGGACAATCGTGCCCTCGACAATCGACTCGCCCATCTGCGGCATGAAGACGTTTGTTGGCATAATCGCAGCCTTCCAGCTCGCCTTGATGTGAGATCCGACGTGCGGCCCGCGACTTGCGGCTCGCGGCCAGGACGCTGAAAGCCCCTGGAAGTGAACGTCAATCTCACGCTACCCCGTTGGCGTGGGACCTGCCCGTGTCGCGGTGCACTTGTCAGCCAGGCCGCAAGTCGCAGGTCGCCAGCCGCAAGCCGGCTTGTCGCGTCTAGGTTAGAGGTGAATCGCCCCGCCGTGCAGCGCGTGCGCCGCCTCGCCCACGGCCTCGGCAAACGTCGGGTGCGCGTGGATCGTCCGGATCAGTTCCTCGACCGTGCACTCGAGGCGCAGGGCGACGGATGCTTCAGCGATCAGGTCGGTGGCCCGCGGCCCGATGATGTGGACGCCGAGCAGTTCGTCGTACTTCTTGTCGGCCACGATCTTCACGAACCCCTCGATCTCGCCGGCGATCTTCGCGCGACCGAGCGCCATGAACGGGAAGGTGCCAACCGCAACGTCGTAGCCGCGCTCCCTGGCCTTCTGCTCGGTCAGGCCGATGCTGCCGATCTCCGGGTCGCAGAAGGTGCACCCGGGCACCTGGTCGTAGTTGACGGTGCGCGCCTCCTGGCCGGCGATCCGCTCGGCCACCGCGATCCCCTCCGCCGTGGAGACGTGCGCCAGCTGCGGATGTCCCGGCTTTCCAAACGAGATCACGTCGCCGACGGCCGAGATGCCGGGCACGCCCGTCCGGTAGAACTCGTCCACCACGATGTAGCCGCGGTCGATCTTCAGGCCCACCTCCGCGGCGCCCAGTCCCTCGGTGACCGGTCCGCGCCCGGTGGCGACCAGCAGGTAGTCGGCGTGGAGCTTCTCCACCTTGCCGTCTGCCAGCTGCACGTCGAGGTCCACGCCGTCGGCCGTGGACGTCGCGCTCGTCACCTTCGATCCGGTGTGCGTCTTGATGCCGCGTTTCTTGAACGCCTTCTGGAGTTCGGCCGATACCGCTTCGTCCTCGACCGGCACCAGGCGCGGCAGCAGCTCGATCACCGTGACGTCGCTGCCGAAGCTGCGGAAGATCGATCCGAACTCGACGCCGACGGCGCCTGCGCCGAGGACCACGATCGACTTCGGCACCTCGCCGAGCGCAATCGCCTCATCGCTCGTGATGATCCGCTTGCGGTCGATCTCGACGCCGGACACGCTGCGCGGCTGCGACCCGGTCGCCACGATGATCTCCTTCGCGGCGTGAAGCGTCTGGGCCTGCTCGCCGGTCACCTCGACGTCAAGGTTGCCGGTCAACCGCGCCGTGCCCTTGATCCAGTCGACCTTGTTCTTGCGAAAGAGGAACTCGACGCCCTTGGTGAGGGTGGTGACGACCTTGTCCTTCCGCGCCTGCACCTGCTTCATGTCGATGCGCACGGACGGGCCGTCGATCGACAGCCCCCACTCCTTCGCGCTCCGCGCGACCTTCAGGGCGTGCGCGTGCTCGAGCAGCGCCTTGGTCGGGATGCAGCCCCAGATCAGGCAGGTTCCGCCGAGGGCCTTCTGCTTCTCGACCACTGCCACGCGCAGCCCGAGCTGCGCGGCACGGATGGCCGCCGGGTAGCCACCAGTGCCCGCACCGACCACCACGACGTCGTACTCATTCGCCACGGTAACTCCTACTCAACCTGGGGCCGCCAACGCCGCATCGATTCGCCCGTCTGGACCCACGTCCGTCTATCGTTATCGAACCTCCTGGCGCGCGTCAACCGGCGGCGGGGAGGACCGCGGCGGCCCCCGGTCGAAAACGGGCCCGGCCCGGCCTCGAAGGCGGTACAATCACGCCTCGAGATGAGCACCAAGCCAAAGACCGTGCTGGTTGTGGACGATGATGGGGCGACGCGCCTCAGGACGTCCGCGCTGCTGCAGCCACACTACCGCGTGCTGTCGGCCGCGAGCGGCGAGGCGGCTGTCGCGATGCTGACGCAGGAGGAAGCGGACCTGCTGCTGGTGGACGCCACGCTGCCCGGCATCAGCGGCCTCGAACTGCTGCGCATCGTGCGGGAGAACTACGCGCTGCCCGAGATCGTCATGATGTCGGCCGACGGCCGCGTGGAGACGGCCGTGCAGGCAATCAAGCTCGGCGCCTATCACTTCGTCGCCAAGGACGGCAACGGCGAGGAACTGCTGTCGGTGCTGCGCAACGCCAGCGATCACCAGGATCTGAACCGCCAGGTCCTCGCCCTGAGCGCGCAGGTCGCCGAGTCGGACCGCGAGTTCATCGTCGGGCCGAGCCGCGCGATGCAGGACGTGGTGGACATCGTCCAGCGGATCGCGAAGCTGTCGGCCACCGTGCTGGTGCTGGGCGAGAGTGGAACGGGAAAGGAACTGGTGGCGCGCCTGATCCACCGCGAGAGCGAGCGCCCGGCCGGCCCGTTCATCCCGGTGAACCTCGCCGCGATCCCGCGCGAGCTGGTGGAGAGCACGCTGTTCGGCCACGAGAAGGGCGCGTTCACCGGGGCCGTTCGGCAGCAGTTGGGCAAGTTCGAGCTGGCGGGGGGAGGGACGCTGTTCCTCGACGAGATCGGCGACCTCCGGCTGGAATTGCAGGGCAAGCTGCTGCGCGCCGTGCAGGAGAATGAGATCGAGCGCGTGGGCGGCGCGCGGCCGATCCGCACCGACTTCCGGCTGATTGCCGCGTCGAACGTGGATCTGGAAAAGGCCGTGAAGGAAGGCCGGTTCCGCGAGGACCTCTACTACCGCCTGAACGTGATCCCCTTGCGTATGCCGCCGCTGCGCGAACGGATCGAGGACATCCCCGAGCTCGTCTCGTGCTTCGTGAGCCGCTACGCGACGCGCTTCCGTCGCAACGTGCGGGGCGTGGCGCCGCCGGCGATGCGGCTGCTGCAGTCGCAATGGTGGCCGGGCAACATCCGCGAGCTCGAGAACCTGATCGAGCGCCTCGTGGCCCTCACCGACAAGGAGTGGCTGACCGACGAGGACCTGCCGTTCGAGTACCAGGTGCCGGTGCCCGCGCCCAAGCGCGCGGAGAGTGAGGGCGACGGGAAACTGCTGGCGCGCGCCTGCGAGACGTTCGAGCGCAATTTCATCCTCAAGGCGCTCGAGCGATCGGGATGGAACGTCACCGGGACGGCCCGCTACCTGGGAATCCCTCTCAGCACGATGAAGCACAAGATGGACCGGCTGGCGATCCGGCCGCTGGCGAAGAGACTGCGGGGATATTGAGGAAGGAAAGCCACCGGCGGGCCGGGACGCAGGATGCGTTGCCGGGCATCCTGCGCCGACCCGCCAGCTCGGTACAATCGACGCCAACCTCCTGAGCCCGCCGATCTCCGAGCGGCGCTCAGGAATGCAGCTACTTGCGGGGCAGAACCGCGTCCTTGAGCTGCTTCGCGATCTTGGCCTTCACGACGGTCTTGGCCGGGATCTTGATTGCCTCGCCGGTCGCGGGATTCCGTCCCATCCGCGCCTTGCGCTTCTGCACGACCAGTTTCACCATCCCGGGCAACATGAACTCGCCCGACCGCTTGAGTTCTTTCTCGGCGAGCGCGGTCAGCTCGTCGAAGAACTCACGCGTCTGGGCGCGCTTCATTTCGAAGCGGTCCGCGAAGTGCGCGAAGAGTTCGGATTTGCCCATCCTGCGGGCGTCAACCATCGGCGTCCCCCTGACCTTGGGCGCGCTTGATATTCACCGGGACAACCGCGCGCGCAAGCGGCTGTGCGGAAACAGGCCTGAATTCCGTCGTATGCTAGATCGCGCCTTCCGAGCTTGTCAATTGCAATTGCCCGGAAAACGCGCATCCACGCGTCTCTCCGCGAGGTCGCGGTAGAATCGTGGCATGGCTGCACCCGATATCGAAACCTTCCCCAACCCGAACCCGGCCCGCGACTACGAGGTCGAAATCGTCTACCCTGAATTCACCTCGGTATGCCCGAAGACCGGGCTTCCCGATTTTGGTGAAATCCGGATCGCCTACGTGCCGGACGATCGCTGCATTGAGCTGAAGGCTCTCAAATACTACCTGATTGGCTTCAGAAATCGAGGGATTTTCTACGAGCAGGTGACAAACCAGATCCTTGACGACCTGGTCGAAGTGTGCCGTCCGCGCCGCATGACGGTCGTCGGCGACTTCACGCCGCGCGGCGGGATCAAGACGGCGGTCACGGTTCACTACGAGAAGAACAAGTAGAGGACGTCCTCGATCTTCACCCGTTCGCGCCTGCGGACGTGAAGTCGGTCGTCGAGGAATACGTGCGGCGAGGATTGCTAACCTCGGACCATATCCTTCGTCTAATCCGGTAGATGGACGTGAACGACGCCCACGACGTCACCCAGGCGCAGGCAGGTGACGAGCTGGCCTTCCGCCGGCTTGTCGAGCGGCACAGTCGAGGTGTCTTCCAGCTCGCCTTTCGCCTGACCGGAAGCGAGCCGGACGCCGAGGACATCGTTCAGGAGACGTTCCTGAAGGCTTTCCGGGAGCTGAGGCGATTCGAAGCCCGGTCGAGCTTCAGGACGTGGATCCATCGGGTCGCCGTCAACTGCGCCTACGATCTGCTTCGCCAGCGGCCGCGGTACAAGGCCGAGTCGCTGGACGCGGCGGACAAGGACGGAGCGCAGGGTGGCGGGATCGAGCCGGAGGCCGACGGCGCGTCGCGGCCGGATCGGCTCGCGTTTGGCGCCGAGGTCCAGGGGCGTGTCAGGACGGCGCTGGAGCTGCTGACGCCGACCGAGCGCACGGCATTCGTGCTCCGGCACTTCGAGGGTCGTTCGCTGGAAGAGATCGGCGAGACGCTCGGCCTCCACACCGGCGCAACCAAGCACAGCATCTTCAGAGCGGTGCAGAAGATGCGACGGGCGCTGGCGCCCTTCGTGGGGCCGGCAGTCGGGATCGGGAATGAAGGGCTGGAGCCCGGGTGTAGCGCGGGGCTCTAGCTCATGGGGTGTAGCGCGGGGCTTCAGCCCATGAGGTGTAGCACGGGGCTTCAGCCCCGCGATCAAGGATCCGCAACCGTGAACCATCTGACCGAAGAACAGCTCGTCCTCTACCACTACGGTGACGCCGCCGAGAGCGCCGGCACCGCGTCGATCGAGGAGCACCTGCACGCGTGCGCGGCGTGCGAGGCGGACCTCATGAACCTGCGGCGAACGCTGAGCGCGGTGGACGCGTTGCCGGTGCCCGACCGAGGCGACGGCTATGGGAGCGAGGTGTGGGCGCGAATCCAGCCGTCGCTCGACCGCCGCTCCGATCCGTGGTGGCACCCACTGCAGGCGCTGTTCGTGCCTCGCCGGCTCGTGTTCGCCGGCGGCGTTCTCGTGTTGATGGTCGCAGCCTTCGTCGCGGGTCGCTTTGTCCCGGCCTTGCAGCCCGCGCCTCCAGACGGGCAGGCAGCTGGCGCGCCGGCCGCCAACCCGCAGCTTGCCGCCGTTGAACAGCAGCAGGTTCGCGAGCGGATCCTGCTGATCGCGGTCGGCGATCATCTCGAGCGATCACAGGTGGCGCTCGTGGAGCTGGTCAACAACCCGGCAGGTTCCCACGTGGACATTTCCGACGAGCGGCAGCGTGCGCGCGAGCTGGTCTCGGAGAACCGCCTCTATCGGCAGACGGCGTTGACAACGGGCGAGCAGGCCATCGCAAGCGTGCTCGACGACCTCGAGCGGGTGCTGGTGGAGATCGCCAACAGCCCGGCCAGGATGTCGAAGGCCGACTTCGAGAAGATGCGGACGCGCATCGAGCAGCAGGGAATCATTTTCAAGGTCCGCGTGTTTGGCGAGTACGTGCGCGAGGGCCGCGTCCCTTCGCCCGTGGACGCCCGCGTGCGCGGATGACCATCTGTCCCGGGCGAGGCGACAGCGCCGAGTCAGCGGGGAGGACAAGGACTGAGATTATGTGGCGAAGAACATCTCTCGTTGTGACGTTCGTTCTCGTGGCGGCGATGGCTGGTGCGCAGGCGTTGCCCGCGCCACTCCGCCCCTCGAAACTGCCGAAGGCGCCGACGCTGCCGGTGGCCCCGGTGATCGCCCCTGACATCGCGTTGAGGCTGGACGTGCTGGAACTCGAGGGGCTGCACCTCCTTGACCTGAGAGACCTCTCGACATCGGCCGGTCTCATGGCGCTCGACGCCACGTCGATGGCCCTTGGTTCACTGGGAAGTCTCGACGAACTGGGCCTCTCCGCCTGGCAGGACGTGGTGACCGGGAAGCTGCCGCAGGGCTACACGACGTTCACCTCCGAATCCGCCGATTACGAGCGCGGCACGTCGTACCTGGACTCGGGTCGTTACGACCGCGCAATCGAGGCGTTCGACAAGGTGATCGCGAAGGCCGGCAAGAAGACCGATGGCGCGCTCTACTGGAAAGCCTACGCGCTCAACCGCCTCGGCAAGCGTGACGAAGCGATCCAGGCCATCGACGAGCTGCTGAAGAAGTACGGCTCGAGCCGCTGGGCGGCCGACGCCAAGGCGCTGCAGATCGACGTGCGACAGGCGTCCGGGCAGCCTGTGTCCCCAGAGAAGGCCGGTGACGAGGAACTGAAGCTGATCGCCCTGAACGCGCTCATGACGCGCGACCCCGACCGCGCCATCCCGATGGTGCAACAGCTGCTCACCGGGTCCGCGTCGCCGCGGCTCAAGGGGCGCGGGCTGTTCGTGCTGGCCCAGAGCGCGTCGCCACGGGCGAAGACGCTGCTGGCCGAGGTGGCCAGGGGCAAGGCAAACCCCGATCTCCAGCTCAAGGCGCTCGACTACCTCGGCATGTACGGCGGCGGCCCGGATGTGCCGCTGCTGGTGGACGTCTACAAGACCACCGGTGACATCGATGTGAAGAAGCGCGTCATCCGCAGCCTGGCGATGACGGGCCGGCGCGGAATCGCGTTCAACTTCTCGGCCGGCGATTATGTCCCGGCAATCTACAGCCAGGCGATGGACGAGGCCAGGGCGGAGCTCGACCGCGCCAGGACGGAAATCGAGCGGACTCGCGCCCAGGCCGAGTCGGTGCGCGACCGTGCAAGGGCCGACGCCGAGCGCGATCGCGCGGTTGTCGTCGGCCGAACCACCGGGCAGACATCCGCCAGTGCATCGAGCAATGCATCCAGCACATGGTTGGTGGCGTCGGCCGAGCGCGACAAGGCCCGTGAGGCCAAGGCAAAGGAAGCCGGCGACGCGCTGTGGCAGCTGTATCAGGGCGAGCCGTCGGTTGAACTCAAGCGCGAGATCCTCCGCAACATGCGGTTCAGCACGCACACGCAGGCCGACCGCCTCATCCAGATCGCCCGGAGCGAGAGCAATGCCGAGCTGCGACAGGCCGCGGTGCAGGGGCTCCTGTTCGATCGGACCCCGAAGACGACCGAGCTGATGCTCGGCCTCTACCGCGACGAGAAGGACCCGGCCGTCAAGCGGCAGATCGTGGACAGCCTGTCGATGACCGGCACCGCCGCCACGCTCGTCCAGATGGCGCGGCAGGAGTCCGACCCCGCCCTGCGCAAGCGCATTGTCGAGCGCCTCTCGATGATGAAGGACAAGGAGGCGGTGGACTACATGATCGAGCTTCTCAAGAAGTAGAGTTGGCGCGCACGTCCCCGTTGGGAAGGAACGGTAACCTGCTGGCAACTGACGATCTACTTTCTAGCCGCCTTCTCCACGTCGCGCCAGACGCGCAGCAGGTTGCCGCCCCAGATCTTCGCGATCTGCTCGTCGGTGTAGCCGCGCCTCACCAGCTCAATCGTGACGTTCAACGCCTCCGAGTGGTCGTTGAAGCCGGGGATGCCGCCGCCGCCGTCGAAGTCGGTACCGATGCCCACGTGATCGATACCCGCCACCTTGACCGCGTAGTCGATGTGATCGACGAAGTCCTTGAGCGTCGCGCCCGGGTACTTCGCGTCGATTTCCTTCATCCGCTCCTGGTAGAGGACGCGGCGCTTCTCGGCCATGGCCTGCTCGTCGGGCGTCAGCGTCGGCTGGCTGCTGCGCGCGCCCTGCGCCGCCTGCGCGCCCTGGCCACCGCGTGCCCCCTGCCCGCCTTGCGCTCCCGCGCCCGCACCCGGCCCGCGACTTCCGCGGCCGCCCATGCCCAGCTCGTCGCGGAGCGCCTGGATGGCTTGCGTGCGTTCGGGCGGTGACGCCTTCAAGTACTCGGCCAGCGCGACGATCTGGATGACGCCGCCGTTCTTGGCCAGCGCTTTCAGCTGATCGTCGTCCAGGTTGCGATCGCTCGGCGAGAGCGCCGAGCAGGCCGAATGGGATTCGATGACCGGCGCCTTCGAAACCGCGATCGCATCCCAGAATGACTTCGCCGACGCGTGCGAGAGGTCCACCATCATCCCCAGGCGGTTCATCTCCAGCACGACTTTCTTCCCCAGCTCCGAGAGGCCGTTGTGCTTCGGCTCCTTCGGCCCTGACGAATCGGCCAGCTGGTTGTGCGCCGTGTGCACGAGCGTCATGTAGCGCGCGCCGCGGTCGTAGAAGGTCTTCAGGCTGGCCAGGTCGTCACCGGCCGGGTAGCCGTTCTCAACGCCGACGAGGATGACGCGCTTGCCGGTCTTCGCAATCCGCTCGACGTCAGTCGGCGTCCGCCCCAGCTCGCACAACTCGGGATGCATTTTCGTCAGCCTGTCGATCGCGTCGAACTTCGCGATCGTCTGATCGTAGGCCATCTTGTAACCGGGCGCGGTCAGGTCGGCCCGCTGGGCGACGAAAGCCGCAAGGAACACGGCATCCAGGCCGCCCGCCTTCATCTTCGGCAGGTCGCACTTGAGGTCTGTCGGACCGCCAGGGTCGAGGGCAGGCGTCGCGTAGTTCGCCCCACTGATATCCACGTGGGTGTCGATCGTCAACGCCTTGGCATGGATAGCTTTAGCCTTGGCGAGGAGGGCGGCGTCTGGCTGCGCCTGACGGGCCACGAGGGAGACGCCGGCAGCCAGCGACAGCGCCAGCGCGCACGCGAGAACGGGGTCGTTGATATGCATGTTCAGTCCAGTTCCAGGAGGGTCGTCTTCTTCGAGGCACACTAATGCCTCTTGGGACTGAATACGCCGATGGGCTTGTGGGCGCTTACCGCGGGGCGACCCGCCGGTCGCCCCTAACCCGGTCGAGCCAGAACCACAGAGGCTCGGCCGGGTTATTAGCGGCCTTCGGCCGACGACCACGATTTCTTTTCCCCAACGATTCCCGCGATTATCCCCACCGCTTTCCGGCAGTCGTCCTCGGTAATCCCGTAGTGGGTCACCATCCGCAATCGGCCGGCGCCAAAATCCGACAGCTGCAGGCCGGCGCCAGAGGCTTCGGCCTGCAGCTTTTCGGCCTCTACGACACCCGGCATGCGGAAGACAACGATGTTGGACTGCACCGTCGCAAGGTCCAGGCTGACACCGGGCAGGCGGGCCACGCCTTCTGCCAGGATCCGCGCATTCCGGTGGTCCTCGGCAAGCCGGTCCACCATCTCGGTCAGTGCGACGATGCCGGGCGCGGCGATAACGCCGGCCTGGCGCATGCCTCCGCCCAGGAGTTTCCGCATCCGGCGGGCGCGATCGACAAATGCGGACGACCCGCAAATCAGCGATCCCACCGGCGCGGCCAGCCCCTTCGACAGGCAAAGCTGCACGGATGACACGTGCCCGGTCCAGTCGGTCAATGGACGCCCGGCGGCCACCGCGGCGTTGAACAGCCGCGCGCCGTCGAGGTGCACCGGCAGGTTGTGGCGCCGCGCGATGGCCGCCACTTCCGCAAAGTACTCGGGCGAGAGAATCGCCCCGCCGCACCGGTTATGAGTGTTCTCCAGGCAGATCACGCCTGGCGGCGCCCAGTGGTAGAAGTGGTAGTTGTGCGACGGCAGGTGGATGGCCGCCTCGATCGCGTCGAGGGGCAGCGTGCCGTCGGTGTTGGTCCGGACGGGATGCAGTACGAGACCGCCGAGCGCCGACGCCGACCCGTTCTCGTAGTGGTAGATGTGCGATTCGTCGCCGAGGATCACCTCCTGCCCGCGCTGGCAGTGCGCCAGCAGCGACCCCAGGTTCCCCATCGTTCCGCTGCTGACGAACAGGCCGGCTTCCATGCCGGTCACGCGCGCGGCGAGCGCCTCGAGCTCGTTGACCGTCGGGTCCTCTCCAAACACGTCGTCGCCAAGAGGGGCCGTCGCCATCGCCTGCCGCATCGAGGGCGATGGCAGCGTCACCGTGTCGCTACGTAGATCTATGCCCATTCTGATTCCCTGATCCCTGTCCCGTCACTTCCCGTCCTTCACCCACCGGTTCATCCAGGCGATGAACTCATTGTACCAGAGCGCGGCGTTGGCCGGCTTGTTGATCCAGTGGCCCTCGTCCGGCAGATAGACCATGCGCGACGGAACGCCAAGTCGCTGGAGCGTCGTGAACAGCTGCAGACCTTCGCCGATCGGCACCCGGAAGTCCAGCTCGCCGTGCGTCACGAGCGTTGGCGTCTTGAAGTTCTTCGCATACATGTGCGGCGAGAGTTTCGCGTAGAGCTCGGGATTCGTCCACGGCATCCCCTCGAGGTCCCATTCCGGGAACCACAACTCCTCGGTGACGCCGTACATGCTCGTCAGGTTGTAGACGCCGGCGTGGGTGACAATCGCGCGGAAGCGCGTCGTGTGGCCGAGGAACCAGTCCATCATGTAGCCGCCGAACGACGCGCCCGCGGCGCCGGTGCGCCCCTTCTCCACGTAGGGCAGCGCCTCGGCGAAGTCCGCGCCCTTCATCAGGTCGTCGTAGACCTTGCCGGCCCAGTCGCCGCTGATCTCGTCGGTGAACTGCTGGCCGAATCCGGTCGATCCGCGCGGGTTCGGCATAAACACCACGTAGCCGGCGGCAGCGAACACCTGGGCGTTCCACCTGAACGTCCAGCCGTCGTGCCACGCGCTCTGCGGCCCGCCGTGCACCAGATACAACAGCGGGTATTTCTGGCCTTCCCTGAAGTTGGCCGGTTTCACCACCCACGCCTGGATCTTCGCTCCGCCGGCTCCGTCGAACGTCACGTTCTCGCCCTCGCGCAGCTTGAACGCACCGAGGCCGGGGTTGGTGTGGGTGAGCATGGTGACGCCGCGCAGCACCTGTCCGTCGCCACCGTTGAGGGTTCCCACGAACAGCTCGGCCGGGGACGCGAGGCTCGTCTGGCTGAACACCAGCGTTCGACCATCGCGCGAGACCTGCAGCTCGCCGTTCGTCCCCATGTCGAGGATCGGCAGCGGATCGCCGCCGGACAACTGTAGTCGGAAGATGTCGCTGCGACCCTGGTTCTCAGCGGTCAGGTAGATCGTCTTCGAATCGGGCGCCCACGCGTAGCTGTCGGGTGACCGGTCCCATCCCACGGTGGTCGATCGATGCTCGCCTGCCTTGCGGTCGAAGAGCATCAACTGCCAGCGATCGGCCTCGAAGCCTGGGCGATGCTGCGCGCGGTAGACGATGAACCGGCCGTCGGGCGAGTACGCCGGCCCGCTATCGGTCGCGGGGTTCGTCGTGATCTTGCGTGCCTTCGCGGCCGGATCGGTCAGGTCGATCAGGAACAAGTCGCTGTTGGTGCTGATCGCCTCGACCGGGTCGGTCTTCTTCGCGAACGCCAGTTCCTTCGAGTCGGGCGAGAATGCGTAGTCGTCCGGGCCTCCGAGCGAGAACGGCGGCGCGTCGGCTTCGCCGGGAGTGACGTCGCGCGGCGCGGCGGAACCATCGGACGGCACCAGGAAGAGGTGGCTGAAGCGGCCTTCCTTCCACGACACCCAGTGGCGGAACATCAGGCGGTCGAACACGCGCCCCTTGCTCTTCCGGCTCTCGAACTCCTCGAGTTTCTGCTCGTTGCACCTGTTCGTCGCGCACTCCGGGTAGACGTCCGACGCGAAGGCGATCCACTTGCCGTCGGGCGACCAGGCGATGCCTGACGCTTCAGTGGCCAGGCTCGTGAACTTCCGCGGCTCGCCGGCCGCCCCCTTCGGCCCCATGTCCACCATCCAGATCTGCGAACTCCCGTCGCGGGTGGAGACGAACGCCAGCGTCTTCCCGTCGGGCGACCAGCGCGGCGTGCTGTCGGACTTCTCGGACCGCACGAGCGAGACGGGGTCGCCCCCGGCCACGGGCACCAGCCAGACGTGGCTCACGCGAGTGTTCTTCTCGAGGCTCACATCGGTCACGACGTAGGCAACGTGCCGGCCGTCAGGTGACAACTGCGGGTCGGCCACCCGCTCGAGCTTCAGCATTTCCTCGACGGTGAAGCGGGACGCCGCCGGCGCCTGCGCCAGGACCAGGGAGGCGGAAAACCCAAGGATCACGGCGGGGACGATGTACCTACTCGCTCGCAGCATGAATCCTCCAGTGAATCAGATCGGCAGTATACGACAGTCGGGAACTGACGATGAAGGGTCGGGGCTGACGATGAAGAGTCGGAACGGACGCAGAAGAGTCGGGGCTGACGATGAAGGGTCGGAACGGACGCAGAAGGGTCGGGGCTGACGATGAAGGGTCGGAACGGACGCAGAAGGGTCGGGGCTGCCTGCCACGCCGAAGTCGCGGAGTGACGAAGGCGGGACGATGAGGGGTCGGTCGATGGCACTGGATCTTGCAGTGGCAATGGCTGATTGGCGGGCGTGTCGGGCGATATCGCCGATTGGGTCTCCTGATTCCGGCCGAGAAACGCGAAGCCGCGGTGGGCCGGGGTGCCATCGGCAGTCGTCATGTTGCTGATAATGCCATCGTGACTCGATCCGATGTCGCAGGAATGGCTCACTCTCCGCGCCGGAACCCTGGTGGAAGCCCGAGGCGACCGCTGGAAAATCGTCGAGATGGTCGATCACGGCACGTGCGCCTCGTGCCGGATGGTCGGTGCCGCCACATCGAATATCGGCCTCCGCCGGACGCTGCTGGTCCCGTTCGACCGGCCGCGGCCGGTCGAATTCCGAACGCGGCCGCGCCGCGTCGGCCGACACCGATGGATGTTCGCGCTGCGCTCGCTGCTCGCCGCCGATTCCACGCTTGCCGGCCTTCGCGGCGCCGCGTGCGCCCGTCTCGACCTGTTCGGGTACCAGTTGGAGCCGGCGCTGGCGTGCGCGCGGGGCGCCTCGCGCCTCCTCCTTGCGGACGAAGTCGGCCTTGGCAAGACGGTACAGGCGGGGTTGATCCTCGCCGACCTCTCGGCGCGAGCCGAGTCTGTTCGCACGCTCGTCCTGTGTCCAGCCGGCCTCTGTGCCCAGTGGTGTCACGAGCTCGAGGATCGGTTCGGCCTCCGCCCGGATCTGGTGGACCTCGCGACCCTCCGTCGCCTGCTGCAGCACTCGTCGCCCGACGTCGGCCCGTGGGACCGGCTTGGCATTGCGGTAGCGTCGATCGACTTCGTCAAGCAGCCCGACATCCTCCAGGGAATGGGGCACATCCGCTGGGACCTGCTGGTGGTGGACGAGGCGCACCTGTGCGCCGTGGCGCCCGAGCGGGCCGCGGCAGTCAACTGGCTGGCCCGTCGGTCGAGGCGCGTGGCGCTGCTCACGGCCACCCCTCACCCCGGGGAGGCCGGCGCCTTCGAAGCGTTGTGCCGGATAGGACGGCTGCCGGGCGAAGGACCGCTGCTGATGTTCCGTCGAACGCGGGCCAGCCTGGGCCTGCCGGTCTCCCGCCATGCTCGCGTGCTCGCTGTCAGGCTGTCGCCCGGCGAGCGTCGAATGCACGCGTTGCTGGAACGGTACACGACCCGAGTGTGGGAGGCCTCGTCGGCCGGCGGGTCGCGCGCGGACGCCCGCCTCGCGATGATCGTGCTGCGTAAGCGGGCCTCGTCCGGAGCGGCGCCCTTGCTGGCGTCGCTCGCGCGCCGCTTGCGGTGGCTTGCTGCTCCTGACACGGCCGCGACGTCGCAACTCCTGCTGCCGTTCGACGGAGATGGTGAACACGAAGCCGCGGACGAGGAGCCGGGCGCTGTCCTTGCCGCACCAGGTCTCCCAGATGCCGCCGCCGAACGTCAGGTCCTCGAGCGGCTGGTCGAGCTTGCCGGCGCCGCGGTCGAGCACGACAGCAAGTGCCGCGCGCTGGTCCGGTTCCTGCGACGCGCCGGCGAACCGGCGGTGGTCTTCACCGAGTATCGCGACACCCTGTCGCATCTGGCCGGCCTATTCGCGCCAGCCGGCGGCGTGGCGATGATTCACGGAGGGATGGACCGCGCATCGCGATCCGACGCCGTCCGCGCATTCACCCGGGGAACCTCGCGCCTGCTCCTCGCAACCGACGCCGCCGCGCACGGCCTGAACCTTCAGGCGAGGTGCCGCCTCGTGATCAACCTCGAGTTGCCGTGGAACCCGCTGAGGCTCGAGCAGCGGGTCGGCCGGGTGGATCGCATCGGCCAGCAGCGGGCCGTGCACGCCGTGCACCTGCTGGCCAGGGGTACGAGCGAGGCGAAGGTGCTCGAGCGCCTGACGATGCGTGTCGAACGAATCCGACAAGTGATGGGCGAGACGGCCGATCTCCTGGGGCGTGTAACAGAGGCCGAGGTCGCGGAGAGCGTGTTCGAGCCGAACGCTGTTCTCTCGCGTCGCAAACCGGCCGGCCGCCGCGTCGTCGAGACGTCCTCTCCGCGGTGCGACACGGAGTCGCCATCGGAGTTGGTCGCCCGGTCCAGCCTGGCGGAGGAGGCCGAAGCCGAAGCGGCAAGGCTGCGAAGTGTGCGCCAGCTCGCCGGCCCCGGCGAGATCGTCCTGCAGGGCGTTCTCGCAAGACTCGATCGAACCGGCCCGTGGTGGACGACGCTGCGTGTCCGACGCGAATGGCGGGCGCCCGACGCAGGCCGCGAGTTCGTCTTGCGCAACCGCATGCTGGCGCTGTTCCGGGCGGACGTGGTTGACGGGCGCGGACTGCTGTTGGATCAGTTCCTCCTCGCGCTGTCGATCGGTCTCCAGGGTCGCGACGCGGTGGACGGAGCGGCAATGCGCCGCCTGTGCGAACCGGGCTCCCCCGTGATGGCTGCGCTGCAGGCGGAGGCCGGGCGGCAGGCGGCCGAACGGCTGGCCGGATTGAGGAAACTGGTGGTGCCGCGCCTCGAGGCGCAGCGCGCCCGCGAGGTCGCTGTGGCCGGCGTCGACGACCGCGTGCCCGCCGTCGCCTTTCAGCCGGGGCTCTTCGACTGCCGGGCGCTGCGCGCCGATGAAGAAGACCGCCGCGCACGCAACCTCCAGGACGAAGAGACGAAGCGCATGCTGAGTGTTCTCGGGCGAGCGACGGACCTTTCGCTGGCTGGCGCGCCGCGCCTGGTCCTGGCGGCGGTGGGACGGTAGCGGCGGGCCTGACTCCTTCTATGCTGTCCGGTTTCTCTGGCTCGCTCGTCTCCGGGTACTTCGCAGAGACACTCCTCCACGAGATGTTCGCGGGCGAGCTGGGCGAGGCCACCTGCGAGCAGGCGCGCAGGCAGTTGCTGCGATGGCGGCGCCAACACGCCCGCGAGCTGGGCCCGGTGAGCGCGGCGAGGAGCGTGCACGATCTTTGCGCAGCGCCGCTGGTACGGGCACTCGGCTTCGACCCGACCATCCTCTCGGGAAGCATGGAGGGCTCGCCTGTCCTCTCCCGGCTTGGCCGCGACGCGTCCATGCCGATGCTGCTCGTCACGTCGTGGGCCGAACTGCTCGATCCCGCCTGGCGCTCGACGGCGAAGCAGGTCATCGCCGCCGGCCCGGCGTGGTGCCTGTGCACGAACGGCCGCCGGCTCCGGCTGGTGGATGCCCGCCGCGCGTTCGCGCGCTCCTTCATGGAGTTCGACCTCGACTGCGCGGTGGACGACGAATCGTCGTTCGCCGTGCTGTGGGGGCTTCTTCGTCGCGTCAGCTTCGAGTCGCCGGCGCTGATCGGCCGGGTCGTTCATGCGTCGTCGCGCCATACGGTCGGCGTGTGCCGATCGCTGCGGGATGGAGTGGTCGAGGCCATCACGGAATTGATCTCGGGACTTGCCGGCGTGGTTCCGCGTTCGACCGGCACCGCGGCGGTCAGCCTCGAGCTCGTCCACGAACAGGCCCTCACCATCGTCTACCGGATCCTCTTCCTGCTGTTCGCCGAGTCGCGGAGCCTGGTTCCGCTCTGGCATCCGGTCTATCGCGAGAGCTACTCGGTCGAGGCGCTTCGCGATCTCGCAGAGCGGCCCGGCCGCGCACGTGGCCTATGGGAAACGCTGCAGGCTATTTCGCGGCTCGCCCACACGGGCTGTCGCGCCGGCAACCTGCTCGTCACCCCCTTCAACGGCCGGCTGTTCGCTCCCGAAGCAACTCCGCTCGCGGAGAGCCGGAGAGTGACCGAGGAGTCGGCGCGACGCGTGCTGCTCGCGCTGTCAACGACACCGGGACGCGAGAATGGCGGTCGCGCGCGCATCGAGTATCGCGACCTGGGAGTCGAGCAGCTTGGCGCGGTGTATGAGAGCGTGCTCGATTACCGACCGCGCCTCGTTCAAGCGTCGGCATCAGGTACGTCGAGCCGGCGGTCCCGCCCGAGCGAGTCGCCAGGCAGCGGCGGTCGGGCCTCGCTCGTCAAGGCGCAGCTCCTGCCAGGAAGCGGCGTGAGGAAAGCCACGGGGACGTTCTACACGCCGAGGTCGATCACCACCTACCTTGTGCGGCGCACGCTCGGGCCGCTGGTGGCCGGAGCCTCACCCGAGCGGATTCTCTCGATGCGGGTTCTCGACCCCGCAATGGGAAGCGGCGCCTTCCTCGTGGCCGCCTGCCGTTACCTGGCAGGCGCCTACGAAGCGGCGGTGATCGCCCGGGGGGGATGCCACGCGAGCGACGTCTCCGACGCCGATCGACGCGGGTTCCGAAGGCTCATCGCGCAGCGTTGCCTGTACGGCGTGGACCGGAACCCGATGGCGGTCCAGCTGGCGCGACTGTCGTTGTGGTTGTGCACCCTTGCGCCCGACCGCCCGCTGACGTTCCTCGATCACCACCTGCTCGTCGGCGACAGTCTCGTCGGCGCGTCGCTGGACGACCTTCGGCGACCGCCTCCCGGGAGCGCACCCGGACGTCGGCCTCCACATCGAAACGCCCCGTCACTGCCGCTCTTCGACGTCGAGGAGATCGGGCCGGCGATGCGGGCCGTCCTGCCGACCAGGCTCCGCGTCGCGTCAATACCGGACGAGAGCCTGGCCGTCGTGCGCGAGAAGGAGCGCCTTCTCGCGGGCCTTTCCGGCCCATCGTCGCCCATCGCGACCTGGAAGGTCGCGGCGGACCTGTGGTGCTGCTTTGCGTTCAAGAACGGAAACCCGGCGGCGGACGCCGGTGTCTTCTTCGCGCTGGCGGACTCGGTGCTGTCGGGAAGGTCATCCCTCCCCGCGCAGACCATCGCCACCTGGCTCGCCGACGCGCGGGCTGCCGCAGCGGCACGCCGGTTCTTCCACTGGACGCTC
This sequence comes from Acidobacteriota bacterium, assembly GCA_017883185.1. Taxonomy (GTDB): domain Bacteria; phylum Acidobacteriota; class Vicinamibacteria; order Vicinamibacterales; family Fen-181; genus FEN-299. The sequence goes on along the minus strand of JADGOB010000014.1, from coordinate 6,429 downwards.
GAGTTTCCAGAAGTCTTCTACTCACCCGACGGGTTGCCGAGCCCCGAGGCCGGGTTCGACGCAGTGATCGGCAATCCGCCGTGGGACATGATCCGCGGCGACAACGAGGGTGATGCGGACCGCGAACTGGCGCGGGCGGATGCCGCCCACCTGCTCCGATTCGCGAGGTCGTCGGGCCTGTACCGCGCGCAGGGCGAAGGACACGGGAACGTCTTCCAGCTGTTCGTGGAGCGCGCGTTCCGCCTGGCGCGGGCCGGCGGGCGCATCGGCCTCGTCGTCCCGTGGGGTCTTGCCGCGGACCGCGGCTGCGCCCCTCTTCGGAGACTGCTCTTCGACCGCTGCCAGGTGGACTCGTGGATCGGCTTCGAGAACACCGGCGCGATCTTTCCCATTCACAGGAGCGTTCGCTTCCTGCTGCTCACCGCGTCGACCGGGGGCCGGACCGAGGCAATCCTGTGCCAGCTCGGTCAACGGGATCCCTCGGTGCTCGATTCAGCGAGCGATCTCCCCGGCGAAGCCGTGATATCGGGATCCGTCGTGCTGACCCGGCGGCTGCTCGAGCGACTCTCTCCCGACGACCTCGCGGTTCCCCATGTGAAGACGACGACGGACCTGGCGCTGCTCGAGAAGATCACGTCGAGCGTCCAGCATCTGGCGTCGCCTGACGGGTGGGGCGCGGTGTTCGGCCGGGAACTGAACGCGAGCGACGATCGCAGGCACTTCGACCGCTCTGCGGAAGGACTGCCGGTGCTCGAAGGGAAGCACATCGAACCGTTCCGCGTGTGCGCGCCCGCGGACGTCCGACGGCTGCCAAGGGCGGCCGCCTCGAGGCTGCTCGACCGCGCGCGAACCTGGGGGCGTCCGCGCCTCGCCTATCGCGACGTGGCCAGCGCCACGAACCGGTTGACGCTGATCGCAGCCGTCGTTCCGGCCGGGTGCGTCACGGTGCACACGCTGTTCTGCCTGAAGACACAGCTATCGGCACGCGATCAGGCCTTTCTGTGCGGCATTCTCAACAGCTTCGTCGCCAACTACCTGGTGCGCCTGCGCGTCACGACGCACGTCACGGCGGGAATCGTCGGGCGGCTGCCCGTCCCCCATCCGCCGGCCGACTCGCAGCTCTACCGACACATCGCGGACCTCGCTGCGAGGCTCGCGCGCTCGGTCGACCCGCTGCGCGACGCCGCCTACCCGGAACTGCAAGCCGCCGCGGCGCGCCTCTATGGCCTGACGCTCGAAGAACTGCAGCACGTGCTCGGAACCTTTCCGCTCGTCGACGACGAGACGAAGGCTGGGACACTGACGAGATTTGAATCTGGCGACTTGCTTCACGAGCGCTGAGGTGATCGAGATTCTCAATCGTCAGAAGTCAAGGCGTATGGCCCAAGCGAGACGGGGCCGCGGAGCGGAGATCATTCCAGGGAGAAGGGAGGCCAATCGTCCTGCGCGACCGGCCGGCGAACAAGCGCTGCGTCACCAAGCAGCGTCTCGAGTTTCGCGGGATCGAGCGTCAGCCACGACGGCACATGCGCCCGGAGTTCCGCCAGCACACGGACGTCGTCTGCCGTCGTCGGCAGATCGCGATCGAGATCGAGATCGAGCATCGGCAGTTCAGAAGCCGCGTTCCAGCGCATGCCACCGCTCCAGCAGATCCGCACGTTCGAAATACCGTTTCACCTCGTCACGATTGACGCCATCCAGTCGGAGCAGATACGCGATATCGGCCAGTTCCTGCCACGTCCGATCGGGCGCGTTCCGCATCGCGTGTACCTTCATCGCAATCAGGTGCTCAGGGCGCGGAACAGCGATCGGACGGCCGCCAGGACCAGTGAGTATTCTGGCGCCGCCGAACAGGCGGGCGGCGGTGTCTCCTTGGACGTAGACCACATCAACCCGCCCCAGGGACCGGTCCGCATGCAGATGGTTCGAATAGCCTGACGACCGATGGAGCGTCGAGTAGCCCCGCGACTCCAGGAACCGCACCAGTTCGCCTTGTGCCTCGGCCTCGGTCGCAAGGTCGAGATCGAGCGTCATGCGCGGACAGCCATAGGCGGCGAGCGCGACGCCGCCGACGACGGCACAGTGAAAACCGGCCGTGGACAGGAAAGCACCGACCTCGTCGTACGCGCGCCCAAAGTCCACGCAGGAGATTGTGACACAGCACGGACTCGGCTGCACGCCGCCGTATCCCTCGACCTGGCCAAGGGCCTCTGTTGCAGTCATGACCGCAGCGCCGGAGGAGTCGGGGTTCGAACCCAGAGAGGGCGAGTTGCTTCACGAGCGCTGATGAAGCATCCTCGGGATCATGGCCGCCGCACGAACGCACGCTCCGCAAAACCCCACAGCGTTTCTCCCGATGTCTCGCGCCGAGATGATTGCGCGCGGCTGGGACGAACTGGATGTGCTCATCATCACGGGTGACGCCTACGTGGATCACCCGTCGTTTGGCGCGGCGCTCGTCGGGCGAGTGCTGGAGGCGAAGGGCTACCTGGTGGGCATCATCGCGCAGCCGGATTGGAGGAATGGCGAGTCGATCCGGGCCATGGGCCCGCCGCGGCTGTTCGTCGGTGTCACGGCGGGCAACCTGGATTCGATGCTCTCGAACTACACCGCTGCCAGGCACAAACGGAAGGAGGACGTGTACAGCGAGGGTGGCGTCCCAGGCCGTCGCCCAAACCATGCGGCGGTGGTCTACTCGCAGATGGCGAAGCGGGCGTTTCCCGGCGTGCCCGTGGTGCTCGGCGGCATGGAAGCGAGCATGCGCCGCGTGGCGCACTACGATTATTGGGAGGACAAGCTGCGCCCGTCCATCCTGGCGGATGCCAAGGCCGACCTGCTCGTGTATGGCATGGGCGAAACGGCGGTGCGCGAGATCGCGCAGCGGTTGGCCGCCGGCCGCGCCGACCTCGGCGGCATCCTGGGCACGGCGTTGCTGCTGGGCGCGAAGGCGACGGCGGCGGCGAATTTCAGCGATTGCCTCGTGCTGCCTTCGTGGGAAGACCTGCAGGCGGACAAGATCCACCTGATGCGGTTGACGAAAGTGGTCGAGGCGCAGCAGACGCCGCATTGCGGCAGGCGCATGGTGCAGATGCACGGCAATCGCGCGGTCGTGATAGAACCGCCCGCGATGCCCGTGGATGGTCCCGACCTCGACGCGCTCTACGAGTTGCCATTCCAGCGTCGGCCGCATCCGTCCTATGTCGAAGCCGTCCCGGGCTTTGCGACGATCAAGGACTCCATCGTCGTCTCGCGCGGCTGTGCGGGCGGCTGCACCTTCTGCGGGTTGGGCTTGCACCAGGGGAAATTCCTCTCCAGCCGCAGCGTGGATTCGGTGCTCGCGGAGATCCGCACGCTGGCCGCGTCGGAGGCGTTTCGCGGCACCGTCTCCGATCTCGGCGGTCCCACGGCGAATCTCTACGGCGCGCGCAACGGACATGTGGATGCGTGCAAGGCCTGTCACCGTCCCAGCTGCCTCTGGCCTGCGATCTGCGCGAACCTCGCCATTGACGAGCAACGTGGCATCGACCTCCTGCGCGGTGCCCGCGCGCAGCCCGGTGTCAAACACGTCTTCGTGCAATCCGGTATCCGCATGGACGTGGCGTTGCGCACCCCGACGTATCTCAGGGAGTTGGTGCAGCACCACGTCTCCGGTCACATGAAAGTCGCGCCCGAGCACATGCACCCGGCCGTGCTGCGCCGGATGCGTCGAACGGCTGAGGATTTCCCGGCGTTCATGGAGAAGTTCTTCGAGGAGAGCGCGGCGGCTGGCAAGGAGCAGTACCTCGTGCCGTACTTCATCTCGAGTTTTCCCGGTTGCACCGACCATGAGATGGGGGCGGTTGAGGAGTTCCTGCGGAAGGAGAAGTGGAATCTCCAGCAAGTACAGGACTTCATCCCGTTACCCATGACCGCCGCGGCGGCGATGTATGTCACCGGCCTCGACTTCGACTCCGAGCAGCCCATCCCGGTCGTCCGCAATGCCGGAGAGCGCGAGCGTCAGAAACGCGCCCTGCGCCCCAACCTGGCGCACCGAGCCCGAAACAGACAACTGGATACGGTGGACTGACGCCTTCCACTCTCCAGCAGATCCCAGCCGCCTGGCACAAGATCGACGCCGCGATGGACATGGCACGGGCGCCGCCCGGTGCACGGCGTTGGAGCAGACCGTGGTCAGATCCTGAGAGTGGCGACCATGAGACTCCCGATCAGAATGACGAGAACTCCGCTCGTGAGTGTCACGAAGAGCCAGTCGCGCCCGAGGGCGTACTCGACTACCGAGACGACGACGCGTGCGACGGGGGTGGCCATCAGGATGACCAGGCCGACGTGGGTCAGGCTGGCGGCGAGGCCGTGGTTGACGCCGGCAAGCTGCAACACGAGGCCGGCTGCCAGCAGCAGCGTGCTGGTGATCGTGCCCCAAGTCAGCACCTTGCCGAGCCAGCGTTCCAGCCTGCCGGTGGTTGCCGGGATCATCGTGACCTCGTCAGCATGAGAGCGCCGACCGCGAGCAGGATGGCGACGAGAAGGAGTTTCAGCCACTTCGCCCGCGCACGCGCGGCCAGCGCGAATCCCGCGCGCGATCCCGCCAGCACGCCCAGCACGGTCGAGGCGGCCATCCACGCGACGATCTCTCCCCTCCCGTAGTAGATCACCGCGCCGGCCGTGGCGGTGACGCCGATCATGAACGCGCTGGTTGCCGCGGCGGCGCGCAGCGGCACCCCGCACCAGGCGTTCAGCGCGGGCACCTTCAGGATGCCCCCGCCCACGCCGAGCAGCGACGACACGCTTCCCGCGACGAACGACACGCCCATTGCCAGCGGCACTCGCTTCACCGCGTAGGTCACGACCGCGCCGCTCTCCTCTTCGTAGTAGCGCCCGCCGAGGCGCCCGGGATCGGCCTCGGGATCGAGCAGCACGTTCCGGCGCTCGAGGCGCCCGAGCATCGCAAGCGCCGACAGGACGGCGACGACGCCGAACATGCGCTGGAGGGTGGTGGCGGAGAGCATCGCCGCGACGAGGCCGCCGGTGAGGCCGCCCGCCGTGGTGGCGACCTCCAGCACCATACCGAGCCGGAGGTTGACCAGCGACCCTCCCATGCGGCCCGAGGAGACCACGCTCGACGTGGCGATGACGGTGGTGAGGCTGATGCCGACGGCGAGGCGCATCGGCACGTGGAGCGCCAGGACGAGGAAGGGCACCAGGAAGACCCCGCCGCCAAGGCCAAGAAGGGCGCCGACGATGCCGGCTGCCGTCCCCGCAGCGAAGAGAACCAGGGTCAGCAGCAATGAGAGTTCGGGAACCATGGTCAGGGCTGAACGGGCGACCCGTGCTCGAACGGCTTGAGGAGGCCGTAGAGCGTGGCCATCACCGGCGTGGGAATCCCGGCGGCGCGGCCTCGGCGCACTACCGTGCCCATCAACGCCTCCAATTCCAGCGGCTTCCCCGACGTGATGTCCACCATCATCGACGAGCGCATCGTCTTCGGGCTGTTGTCCATGTAGCGCATCTTCTGGGCGCGGACGTCCGCGGCGACCGGCACGCCGGCGTGGTGCGCGAGCGCTTCGACCTCGGCCATCGCCTGGTCGAACACCTCCTGGAATGCGGCCTGCGCCCAAGCCGGGCCGACGGGAAGGCGCGCGGCCGCCGTGAGCCCGGCGATCGGCGCGAGGAAGATGAACTTCTCCCAGATCGGGATCCGGCTGTCAGCCGCCGCTTCCGCCTGGATGCCGGCGCCTGAGAGCGCCTCTTGGATACGGGCGACGCGGTCGGTCACCACACGATCGCCGAACGCCTCGCCGAACACGATCCTCCGGACGGTGCCAACGTGCTCGACGACGCCAGGCGCGACCAGGGTGGAGGCGATGTAGGTTGCCCCGGCGAGCACCGGGGCCGGGCCGACAACGGACGAAAGTTCGTCCGCGCTGTCCACGCCGTTCTGCAGCGTGAGTACCGAGGTCCCTTCGCCGACGAGCCGCGGCACCAGCGGCAGCGCCTCCGGGTTCGAGTAGGTCTTCACGGCGAAGACCACCAGATCCACAGGTCCGACGTTCGACGGGTCGGCTTCCACGCGCACGCGGACGACGAAGTCGCCAAGACCACTTCGGACGCAGAAGCCCCGATCGCGAATCGCGTCGAGGTTCGCGCCCCGCGCGATCAGCGTCACGTCGTGGTCGGCCTGCGCCAGGCGCGCGCCGTAGTAACCGCCCACCGCTCCCGCACCGATGATGGCCACTCGCATCAAGTCGAATGTAGCACGAGTCCGGTGGGGGCGACGCCAGCGCAGAGAGAGGCGGACGTGGACCGGGCTGGCGTGACGGCCCGATCTGCTCAGCGTGTGGATCCCGAACATCGGGGACGAGCGCGCATCAAGGGGCTGGGCCTACGGCAGCATCCTGAAGACGGGCGGCCACGTCGCGTTCGGCAGCGACT
>JADGOB010000181.1 GCA_017883185.1 Acidobacteriota bacterium | reverse complement strand
GTCGGCATGCTGCAGAGAATAGCACGCAGGGCTGCATTGGGGTCAGGTCCTGAATGATGGTCTTTTTCACGTCTGACCCCGTGTGGTAGGGTGCCAGACGTGAAAGAAGTGAATCCGAGGAGGCGCATATGAGGATCGCACTTAGCAGTCTGATAGTTGACGATCAGGAGAAGGCCCTGAAGTTCTACACCGAGATCCTGGCCTTCGTGAAGAAGGCGGATCTTCCGGCTGGGAAGTTCCGCTGGCTGACGGTGATCTCGCCCGAGGGACCGGGCGACATCGAGCTCGTGCTCGAACCCAACGAGAACCCGGCGGCCAGGACGTTCCAGAAGGCGCTCTTCGATCAAGGCATCCCACTCACGGCGTTCGCGGTCGACGATCTTCAGAAAGAGCACGAGAGGATGACAGGGCTGGGCGTGGTGTTTCGCACGGCGCCGACACAGATGGGACCGACGACCGTCGCCGTCTTCGAAGACACCTGCGGCAATCTCATCCAGCTCTACCAGATTCCGGGCATCAGCCGGTAGCGCACGCGGCGCGCGTATGCTGAAGGGATAGACCCTTCGGATGCCCTGAGCGAGGAACACCTCCGGCGTGACCAGGCCGCGAGCATGGGAGATGAGGCCAATCACGCGGGGACGCGAGGGAATGGCCTTCATGGGAGCACGCGGTGCCGACCGGACCGGCGCCGCGCCTCCCGGCGGCTACGCCAGATCGAACAGCAGGATTTCGGCCGCACTCTCGCCGGACACCGTGACGGCCTTCTCGCCGCTGATGGCGGCGCCATCGCCCGCCGCCAGCGACCGGCCGTCCAGGGCGACCTGCCCGCGCGCCACTTGCAGCCAGCCGTGCCGACCCGGCGCGAACGCGTGCGTCACCGCCTGTCCCGGCGCCAGGACCGCCGTGTAGAGGGTCGCGTCCTGGTTGATCGTGACCGAGCCGTCCCCGCCATCGTGCGAGGCGACCGCGCACAGGCGCCCCGCCATCGTCTCGGCCGGAATGGTCTTCTGCTCGTACGACGGCGTGAGCCCCCGCCGGTCCGGCACGATCCAGATTTGCAGGAAGTGGACCGGCGCGTCGTTCGAGTGGTTGAACTCGCTGTGGGTGATGCCGGTTCCCGCCGTCATGCGCTGCACGTCACCCGGCCGGATGACCGAGCCGTTGCCCATGCTGTCCCGGTGCGCAAGGGCGCCGTCCAGCACGTAGGTCACGATCTCCATGTCGCGGTGCGGGTGGGTCCCGAACCCCTGGCCGGGCTGCACCCGGTCCTCGTTGATCACCCGCAGCGACCTGAACCCCACGTGATCGGGATCGAAGTATTCGGCGAACGAGAAGGTGTGCCTGGTGTCGAGCCAGCCGTGGTCGAAGTGCCCGCGCTCATCGCGCGGGCGGACCGTGATCATGGTGAACCTCCTGCGGGGGGCGACTGCCCGTCAGCCCTTTGCGGGCCCGGCGGCCTTCAGAATCAGCTCCACGTCGAGCGTGATGGTGACCGCGTCGCCGACGACCACGCCGCCCGCCTCGAGGGCGGCGTTCCACACCAGGCCGAAGTCCTTGCGGCTGATCGTGGCGGTGGCAGAGGCGCCCACGCGCTGATTGCCGTAGGGATCCTTGATGACCGGCGTGGGGCCGTCCACCTCGAACACGACAGGCCTGGTGACGCCGTGGATCGTCAGGTCGCCCGCCATTTTGAACTTGCCCTTGCCAGCCGGCTCCACCGAGGTCGACCTGAACGTCAACGTCGGGTACTTCGCCACATCCAAGAAGTCCGGGCTCTTCAGGTGGGCGTCGCGCTTCGGTTCGCGCGTGCTGATCGAGGAGGCGTCAATCGTCGCCTCCAAGACCGCCGTGGATAGGTCCTTGCCGTCCCACACCACGGAGCCAGACGTCTTGGTGAACTCGCCCTTCACGTTGGAGATCATCAGGTGGCGGACCGAGAACTGGGCCGCCGAGTGAGCCTCGTCGATGATCCACGTGGCCTGCTGTGCGGACAGCGGGCTCGCGACCAGCGGCATCCCGACCACCGTCAGGGCCTGGAACAACTTGCGCGTCATCATGCGCTCCTTTGCCGCCCGGCGTGAGCCGGGGACCTGCCGCTTGCGCCGGCGGTTCGACGCGCGGCGCTAAACAAATGTCCACACAACTGTCGTTGTCACATCTATCGACCGTGTTTACGGACGTCTGCGCCCGCCACCCAGCGAAGCTCCGCCTCAAACCGCCGAGATCGGAGAGGCGGCCGTCGCGGATCTGAGTGGCCCGCCGTCGCGCGCCTTCTCGAGCAGGTCGATCAACTGCTCGAGCGACCGCTTCCCCAGGTGCGAGAGCTGCCGGGCGTGCAGGTCCGCCACCGGCCGGTCGAGGCCAACCAGCACGTCGATCCCCCCCCGCGTGATGTTGGCCGTCACGACGCGACGATCCCGGGCGTCGCGCGTCCGGGCGATCAGCCCGCGTCGCTGCAGACGGTCGAGAAGCCTGGTGATGTCCGGGTCCCTGGTCACCATGCGTTCCCCGATCTCGCCGCACGCCAGCCCGCCCGGCCCCGCCCCGCGCAGGATCCGCAGCACGTTGTACTGCGTCGGCGACAGGTCCGCCCCCTTCAGCAGATCCACCAGCCCGCGCATCAGCGCGTCGGCCGTGTGCTCGAGGTTCAGGAACGCCTCGGCTTCCAGCGATCCAAAGGGCCGGCGCTGCCTGATGGCGTCCCGGAGTCGACCAACCATGAAAAGATATTACTCGTCATAACGACTAATGTCAAGACGTATATTATCGGCCCCGCGGCGCCTGCCTCGCGACCAGACGCTTGCCGAGCGGATCGCAACCAAGGGTGACCCCCGACCCTCGCGCTGGGCAAGCGGGCGCTCGGCCTGTCCTCATGACGGCGTCCCCGAGTTTGAGATGAAGAGAACCGCGCGTAGGCGGTTGGGGGCGGAACAGAATATACCAGAATCGAAGGCAGGAGCCGCCGGGCCGCATCCTCGTGCTTGACGTCCCGCCTCCAGCGCCGACCCGAACACTGCGGCACGACCGCTCGATCGATTTGGACTTGCCGTAGGATCTTTACCTACGTAGGCACCGTGACCCCCAGCATCCCGACGCCGTCGTCGCCTACAGCCTGGAGACCCTTGACTCATACGCGGATGGGGCAGGCTTGCGGATGGGCAGTGTCTACTGGGGTTACTGGGCCGACCAACCGGGATGGGCCGTCAACGAGCAGGACATGATTCTGTTTGGACGGTAGGCCACCCTTACACCTCGGCCGCCTCTTCGATGGCTCTGGCAAAGCTGAAGTCCGGATCGAGGCCCTCGTCCCACACGCGGCCGAGCACGTCGCGCATCCCGGGCGCGATCTGCTCGAGTTCGTCGCAGACGCCGCCCGTATCAAGATACGGTGGTTCCCAATTTTCGTCCTGGCAGACGTACTTCCCATCCTCGAGTCCGGACTCGGCGATGCAATCGTCCCATGACTCCCGATGAGTCGCCAACGTTCTACCGACGACGTGTCCTATTTCCAACCGCTCGATTTGCGCGTGAACCGCGCGGGCAACGCCGGCTTGGTCTCAGGTGCACGTTCCGGCTCTCCTGACGCGGCCCCGATCTCTCGTTCGAGGTCTTCGTCGTTGGGCAACCCTCCGAGCTGGTCCACGAACATCAGAGAGTGTTGCGACGGGATCTCGAATCTCTTGCCGCAGGCCTTGCACGTGACCTCGTCGTCGAGCCGGAGCAGGTAGTCGCGCAGCTTCGCGAATTTGGCCCGGTCGCCCTCGTCGGCCCCCGCAGGCGGCTTGTCTTTCTTCGAGCGCCGTACCCATCGAATGTTGTATTCACCGGTCCGTCGGCACTTGGGGCACTGATATCGGGCCTGTCGGGTTTCCGGCTTTTCCGTGAAGAAGGCGCGTTCGTCGATCATCCCCTCATGATAGCAATGAATGGCGATGTCGTCGCGTTCCTGAGATTGACGGTTGCCATGGTGCTCGCGTCGGCCTGCGCCGAAATCGGCTTGCTTGATGGCGTCCGTGGTTTTGAAAAGGACAATAGGAGGGCAACGTGCTCCAAGTGGCGCGGGCCCGATCGAAAGTTCGGGAAAGCTCTGAGGAAAGTGGCGTGCGCGGCCGAAGCTCAACTGCAGCAGACCCTGTAGAATCGGGGTCGGCTGTCACCCCTCGTGGCGCCCTGTGGCCCCTTGCACGCGCGTGTTCTGGAATTTCTCGCAAGTTCTTACAAGCGGCGTTGGGGGAAAAACACTGCGAGCGGGATGGCAGGTGGCAGGTGATGGCAGGCGGTCACCGTTGCAGGCGGGCCGTCGCTTGCAACACGGTGCTACGCCGCGCTTGTGTCGATGTCAGAACTGACATATCCTCGTGGTGCCAGGATGAAGAGGATCAAGCGCGCGACACTCGAAGCCCATGGCTGGCGCCTCGGCACGGCGGCGGACTTCCTCGACCTGACGCCCGAGGAAGCGGCCTTTGTTGGAACCAAGCTCGCGCTGAGCCAGAGCGTTCGCGACCGACGGATAGCACAGGGGCTGTCGCAGGCGGCGCTCGCCAAGCGCCTGACGTCGAGCCAGTCTCGCGTCGCGAAGATGGAAGCCGCTGACCCGACCGTGTCAGTGGACCTTCTCTTGCGGGCCCTTTTCGCGCTCGGGGCGAAGCCGAGCGATGTCGCGTCGGCCATTCGGAAAGGGCGTTCCTTGGCTGCCTGACGGCGCGCGCCTGCCCGCGACCGTCGGGCGCGCTGTTAGCACCAGCTTCGGCCCGCTTTTCGCCTCCGCAGGGGCCACGCCGTGGATCTTGCTGAAGTAGTAGATGAACGAGAGATACTGTCCCTGTTTCGCCGTGAACCCGGGCTTGGCAGGGGTGGCCACGAGCGTCGGTCGACTCGCTGGCGCCGCGTTCGTGAACCGTCGTTCGAGATCGGTCAGTCGCTCGTACAGGCCGTCGAGGACGCGGCGGTCCGAGTCGTGCTCGCAGTGGTTCCGTTCGGCTGCCACGCAGCCGGCCGGGTCGTCGATGTCGTCCAACGTGACGTCGACGACCAGCTGCTCGCCGGCCGCCGTCGCCTCGCGCAATCGAGATTCGATCTCCGGTTCCAGGAATGCCCGTGTGAGCACCACGTCTCGCTCCCGGGCGGACAGGCGAAATGGGATTCGGGTTCCGGGCTCGATGTGCTTGGGCGCAGTCATGTAGCGGTTCTCCCGGGGTCTCCCGATTCCCGATCGTCGTCCTGGTGGAACTCGATCAGGCCGGCCAGGTGCTGGAAGAGCTCGGCCGGCAGCGTCGTCCTTCCGAACGACACCCGCCGCGACAGCCGATGCCAGCGCCGGGGCGGGATCGTTCATGGTGTACCTGGCCTCTTCTCCGGCCCTGGCCGAGCGAACCGCGTCCGAATGTATTCCCGGGCGCTGTCGGGAGGGAGCTTGACCGTTCCCGGCCCGCTCCTCACGAAGAAGTCGCCGTCCGTTGAAGCCTCCATCCCCTTCCACTTCAGGAACACCGGCTCGGGGCTCCGCTGGCAGCTCACCACGCACACCGTCTTGCCTTGCACGATCTGCGTCTTTGGGTCGATGCACGTACCGGCCCGGTCGCCCAGGCCGTTGCGGACGACCTGGGCGAGGTGCCGCATGAACTTGTCGTCGCTCTCCAGCCCGTCACGCTCGATGCCCACGATCGAGCCGTCGTCGGCCACGCCGATCAAGAGGTCACCGCCTTCGGTATTCAGGAACGCGGCGATGGCCTTCAGCACGGCGTGCGTCACGCCCTTGTCGTCCTGCCGATCCTCCTTGAGGTTCCAGCGCAGCGTGGACTTGAACTCCAGCGTCTTCGACTCGCCGCGCTTGATCAACTCCTCGGCGTTACGGTGCGCGCGCAGGTATTGGTCGAAGAGGAAGTTCTTGACCGCCTCGCCGAAGGCGCGGTCGTCGGTGATGCGCTTGTAGAGGTCGAAGTTCGAGTCGACGATCTCCTGGATCACGTGCTCGACCTTCTGGTCGAAGGTGAGCCGCACGTTCTCCCGAGTGTTGACGCGCGCGGCGGCGTCGAGCGCCGAGTCGTCGTCGAGCTTCTCCATCATCTGGCCGAGCGTTCCACGATGCTCGGGGCCGAGGTTGAGCCCGAAGCGCTCGTTCAGCTCGGCGATGATGCGAGAGAGCGCCTCCAGATCTTCCGGCGCGGACCCGTGGGCGCCCTTGGTGCCCACGGGGTCGAGGACGCCCGGCTTGCGTTCGAGGGCGACCTTGCCGCTGCCAGTCTGCTGGATTCGGTAGGACTCCATGTCGATATTCTGCTGGACCTCGCGTGGCAACGTCGTCCGATCGGCGGGCAGCAGCCGGCGCAGGTGCCGCGCGAAGACATAGAGCTTCTCGAGGTCAGCGTCGGCGAAGGTGAGCACCTGGGCGAGGAAGGCATAGAGCCGCACGTAGTCGGTGAGCTGCCCCCGAAAGTCCTGCTGCTCCTGCTCGCAGAGCGCCTGGAAACGCTCGACCACGGGGGCGAGGACAGCGTAGAGCTGGTCCTGCGTCGCCTTTGGGTCGAAGTAGATCTTGGCGAAGGCGTCCACGTCAGCCTGCGTGTACACGGGGAACGCCGCGAGCCGCGTCTGGACCTCGTAGAGTAGGTTCGGGTCGGTGGACTCGGAGAGGAGCGTCGTCTCGTAGTAGGGCTCGAAGGCGTCCTTGATCTCATCCGCCTCGTTCGCGAAGTCGAGCACCATCGTGCCCTTCTTCTCCGGGTACGTGCGGTTGAGGCGCGAGAGCGTCTGCACCGCGTTCACCCCGCCGAGCTTTTTGTCCACGTACATCGTGTGCAGCAGCGGCTGGTCGAAACCGGTCTGGAACTTGTTGGCGACGACCAGGAACCGGAACTCCAGCCGCTCGAAGGTCTTGGCGGTCTGCGCCTCCGGGAATCCGTTCATGCCGGACTCGGTGTAGGACTGACCGCCGTCCTGGACGGTTCCAGAAAATGCCACAATCGCCTTGAACGGATAGCCTCGCTCGGCGACGTACCTGTCCACGGCCAGCTTGTACCGCACCGCGTGCAGGCGCGAGCGCGTGACGATCATCGCCTTGGCCTTGCCGCCGATCTCGCCCTGCACCTGCGCGGCGAAGTGCTCGACGCAGATCCTCACCTTCTCAGCGATCGCGTGCGGGTGCAGCTCGACAAAGGACTTGAGCAGGTACTCCGCCTTCTTCTTGTCGTAGCGCGGGTCGCCCTCGACCTTCTTGAGCAGCCGCCAGTAGGCCTTGTAGGTCGTGTAGTTCGCGAGCACGTCGAGGATGAACCCCTCCTCGATCGCCTGGCGCATGCTGTAGAGGTGAAAGGGCGCGAATTTCCCGTCGGGCCGTTTGGTGCCGAAGAGCTCCAGTGTCTTCGGCTTGGGTGTCGCGGTAAACGCAAAGGTCGAGACGTTCGCCAGGCGCCCCCGCTTCTCCATCTCCGCGAGGATGGTGCTCTCCAGCTCCTCCTCCGGCGTCTCCGCCCCGGCTTCCTGCTCCTCCGCCTCTTCCAGTGACCGCGACGCCAGTACGGACTTCAGGCTCTTCGTGCTCTCGCCCGACTGCGACGAGTGCGCCTCGTCCACGATCACGGCGAAGCGCTTACCCGGCAATTCGCCGATCTCCTTCGCGATCACCGGGAACTTCTGCAGCGTGGTGACGATGATCGTCTTGCCCGACTCGAGCGCCTCCTTGAGTTGGCGCGAGGTGGTGTCGATGTTCTCCACGACACCGAGCGTCTGCTCGAACTGACGCATGGTGGCCTGGAGCTGGCGGTCGAGCACGCGCCGGT
>JADGOB010000180.1 GCA_017883185.1 Acidobacteriota bacterium | reverse complement strand
GGGAAAGACGCGGAAGCGCGTTACCGGGTCGTGGAGCAGTTCGAATCTCAGGCGCTGATCGAGGTGTCGCTGGTCACGGGGAAGCGAAACCAGATTCGAGTGCAGGCCGGCTCGCGCGGATACCCCCTGGTCGGAGAGCGGCAGTACAGGTTCGGGCGGGTGCGTGACGAGCACGAGCCGGAATTCGCCCGGCAGGCACTCCACGCCTCGCGCCTGGCCTTCAGCCACCCGGCGACCGGCAGGCGGGTCAGCTTCACGGCGCCCCTGCCCGAGGACATGAAGGGGCTGCTGGCGCAGTTGCGCTCCCCCAGACATCTTCCAGGGCTGAGATCGTGACGGTTGAAGCAAGTTTCTGTGGGGCCCCCGGAATCTGTCTTAGGCGCGGGCGGTGTAGACTGATGTGCTTGAAAGCGAGGTGTCCGTGCGTGCACGACGAATCCTGATGGTGACCTCGGAGGCCGTCCCGTTTGCCAAGACCGGCGGCCTTGGCGACGTCGCCGGCGCCCTTCCGCTGGCGCTGGCACGCCTCGGTCACGACGTCACGGTTGTGCTGCCGCGTTACCGAGGCCCCCAGGCGGGAACGCTTGTCGAGCGTCTGCCCATCACCATCGCCGGTCGAACGTTCGACGTGGCGTTTGTCGAGCACGCCATGGCGGATCGCGTGCGCGCCATTCTCGTTGATTGCCCCGAACTCTACGACCGTCCGGAACTCTACGGCATCGGCAACAGCGACTACCCGGACAACCCCGTTCGCTTCGCGCTGCTGGCGCGGGCGGCGCTCGAGTTCGGTGCGCGGGGCGACCAGGGCCCGGACGTGGTGCACGCCCACGATTGGCAGGCGGGACTCGCGCTCGTCTACCTCAAGACGCTGTTCAAGGACCGGTCGGGGTTGAGCGGCGCAGCCGGCGTCTTCACGATTCACAACCTCTCCTACCAGGGTCTGTTCCCGCCGGGATGGATGCCCGCGCTCGACCTCGGCTGGGAACTGTTCGGCATCGAGGGGATCGAGTACTGGGGCAAGATGAGCTTGCTCAAGGGCGGGATCAACTTCAGCGAGATCATCACGACGGTCAGCCCGCGCTACGCGAAGGAAATCCAGACCCCGGAGTTCGGGTTCGGGTTCGACGGCATCCTCAAGCGTCGCGGCAAGCAGTTGTGCGGGATTCTCAACGGCATTGACGTCGCGGTCTGGAACCCTGAGCACGATCCGTACCTGCCGGAGCCCTACGGCCCCAACACGCTGGCGGCCAAGGACGCGTCGCGCCGCGCGTTGCTCGACACGCTTGGGCTTCCGTTGACGCCTGAGGTGCTTGCGCGGCCGATCGTCGGCATGGTCTCACGCATGGTGGTTCAGAAGGGATTCGACCTGCTCGCGGATCTCGCCGACGAGCTGCTGACGCTGGACGCGACGTTCGTGCTGCTCGGGAGCGGAGAGGCGCGGTACCAGACACTGTGGCAGGGGCTCTCAGACCGTGCGCCGGACCGGGTCGGCGTCAGGTTCGGGTTCGACGAGCCCCTCGCCCACCTGATCGAAGGTGGGGCAGACATCTTCCTGATGCCGTCGAGGTTCGAGCCGTGCGGGCTGAACCAGATGTACAGCCTCAAGTACGGTACCGTGCCGGTGGTGCGCGCAGTGGGCGGCCTCGATGATACGATCGACAACTGGAACCCGCGGACGAATTCCGGGACCGGCTTCAAGTTCCGGGACTATACCCCCGAGGCGCTGCGATCCAGCCTGGAGAAGGCGCTGGCGCTGTTCCGGAAGCCGAAGAGCTGGCGCGCCGTTCAGCGGGCGGGGATGGCGAAGGACCATTCGTGGGACGCGTCGGCCGCTGAGTACGTGAGCGTCTACGAGAAGGCAATCACCCTCAGGCGGATGGGTAACCGAACGGCTTCCGTGTGAATCTATTGAACGGGTGGAGAGGTTACCCGCCGCGCAGGCGGGCCGCCACCGAGATGAGGAGCAACGATGGCATCCGATAATGTTCAGCACGTGACCGATTCCACCTTCGAGCAGCTCGTGAAGTCGCCGACACCGGTGCTGGTCGATTTCTGGGCCGAATGGTGCATGCCCTGCAAGCGGATTGCGCCGACGGTTGAGCAGCTGGCGACCGACTACGCCGGGCGGCTCACCGTCGCCAAGATGAACGTGGACGAAAACCCCGACGTTCCGACGCGGTTCGGCATCCGGGGCATTCCCACGCTGATGCTCTTCAAGGGCGGCGAGCTGGTCGACCAAAGGGTGGGCGCGGTGGACAAGGACACGATCCAGAAGATGGTGGACAGCCACCTGTAATCGAGGTCGAGC
Source organism: Acidobacteriota bacterium (assembly GCA_017883185.1). GTDB lineage: Bacteria > Acidobacteriota > Vicinamibacteria > Vicinamibacterales > Fen-181 > FEN-299. Next base: position 5,495 of record JADGOB010000180.1, on the reverse strand, counting down.
GCGTGATGAGCGAACAGCGAGACGTCATCATCATTGGTTCGGGCCCGGCGGGCCTGACCGCGGCCATCTACACGGCACGCGCGAACCTGAAGCCGCTGCTCATCGAGGGGCTGGAGGCGGGCGGACAGTTGATGATCACGACGGCGGTCGAGAACTTCCCCGGCTTCAGCGACGGGATCATGGGGCCCGAGTTGATGGGCGCCATGCGCGTGCAGGCGGAGCGGTTCGGCACCGAGATCATCCAGGGGCACGTGACGGGCGTCGATCTCTCCCGCCCTCCGTTCATCGTCAAGACCGACGGCACCGACTACCAGGCGCGCGCCGTGATCCTCGCGACCGGCGCCTCGGCCCGCCTGCTCGGGCTGCCCTCCGAGCGCAGGCTGATGGGGCACGGCGTCTCCACGTGCGCCACCTGCGACGGGTTCTTCTACCGCAACCGGCCGATCGCGGTCGTGGGCGGCGGCGACTCGGCGCTCGAGGAAGCCATCTTCCTGACGAAGTTCGCGTCACGGGTCACGCTCATCCACCGACGCGACTCGCTGCGCGGGTCGAAGATCATGCGCGACAAGGCGGCGGCGAACCCCAAGATCGCGTTCCGCTGGAATTCGATTGTGGAGGAGGTCAAGGATGTCGAGAAGGGCGTGGTGACGGGCGTCCTCCTTCGCGACACCGTGACCGGCGAACGCAGCGAACTGCCTCTGGAGGGGCTGTTCGTGGCGATCGGCCACACGCCGAATACCTCGCTCGTTGCCAACCAGCTGGCACTCGATGCGAACGGGTACGTGGTGACGCACGACGGCACGCACACCAGCGTCCCAGGCGTGTGTGCGTGCGGCGACGTGCAGGATCACGTCTACCGTCAGGCGATCACGGCCGCGGGATCAGGCTGCATGGCCGCGCTCGACGCGGAACGGTTCATCGAAGGGTAGCCGAGATCCACCCGCCCCCCAACACCTCATCACCGTCGTAGAACACCACGGCCTGTCCGGGCGTGATGGCCGGTTGCGGCGTGTCGAAGACGATGCGTGCGCGAGCGGTCCCGAGCGGCTCGATCGTCGCTGCGGCCGGCGCATGGCGGTAGCGAATCTGGGCGGTGGCGCGCACAGGGCCGGACGGTTCCCCTCCTGCAATCCAGTTCACGCCGGTCGCTTCGAGCGCGGACCGCTCGAGATCCGTCTTCGCGCCGACCACCACGGTGCGGGTGCCGGCGTCGATCCGGACGACGTACAGCGGGGCTGGCGCGGAAATCCCCAGGCCCTTTCGCTGACCGATCGTGAAATGGTGGATCCCCTCATGCTGGCCGACGAGATGACCGGAGGTGTCTTCGATGCGGCCGGGGAGCACTGCTTCAGGCGCCCGCCGGGCGACGACGGAGGCGTAGTCGTTGTTGGGGACGAAACAGATCTCCTGGCTGTCGCGCTTGTCGGCCACGGGCAGGCCCTGGGCCCTCGCCAGCTCACGCACCTCGGTCTTGCGCAGGTGGCCAAGCGGGAACACCGCGTGCGCCAGCTGCGCCTGCGTGAGGGGGAACAGGAAGTAGGCCTGGTCCTTCGTGGAGTCAACGCCACGCAGCAGGCGCCAGCGCCCGGTCGCCTGGTCCTGGTCCACACGCGCGTAGTGCCCGGTGGCGACCTCGTCGGCACCGAACGCGGAGGCGCGGTCGATCAGTTCGGCGAACTTCAACTCGCTGTTGCAGTGGGCGCAGGGCAGGGGCGTGCGGCCCGCGAGGTACTCGTGGACGAAGTTGGCGACGACGGTCTCTTCGAAACGGCGCTCGAGGTTGATGATGTAGTGAGGGATGCCGAGAGACACGGCCACGCGCCGTGCGTCGTGCAGGTCGTCGATTGTGCAGCACGATCCGAATGTGACGTCACCTTCCCGCTGGTCGTACAGCTGCATCGACAGGCCGATGACGTCGTAGCCGGACTCCTTCAGGAGCGCTGCCGCCACCGATGAATCGACCCCGCCCGACATGGCGACGACGATTCGCTTGCCCTGCACGACAGACATATGTCCAGTCTTCCGCCACACCTGGCCGGCCGCTTCTGCTCGATCTACCGACGCCCGACGGCGCGCAGGCGCTGCACGACGCCGGGCAGCACGGCGAGCACGCGATCGATCTCCTCGCCGGTCGTCGTCGAACCCAGGCTGAAGCGAATCGAGGACTGGACCCGGCGGTGGGGAAGTCCCATCGCGCGGAGCACGTGCGAGGGTTCGAGCGTGCCGGACGAGCACGCGGATCCGGTGGAGACCGCGATGCCCTCGAGGTCGAGCGCGATCAGCAGCGATTCCGCCTCAACGTTCTCGAAGGCGATGTTCGTCGTGTTCGGCACCCTGGGCGCGCCAGCGGCGTTGACCGCGGTGCCCGGGATCAGCTCGAGGATGGCCGACTCGAGCCGGGCGCGCAAGGCGCCGACCAGCGGTCCATCGGTCGCCAGCCGTTCGCGCGCGAGTCGCGCGGCGACGCCGAACCCGACAATGGCCGGAACGTTCTCGGTGCCGGCGCGGCGATTCCGTTCCTGGCGCCCGCCGGTGATGACGCCAGACAGCAACGTGCCGCGTCGGAGCCATAGTGCGCCGACTCCCTTCGGGCCGCCGAACTTGTGCGCGGCGAGCGCGAGCAGATCGACTTCCAACGCGGCGACGTCCACCGGGATCTTGGCCACGGCCTGGACCGCGTCCGTGTGAAACAGCGCGCCGTGCCCGTGCGCGAGACGCGCGAACTCGGCCACCCTCTGGATGACGCCCGTCTCGTTGTTCGCCGTCATCACCGACACCAGCGCCACATCGTCGGCCAGCGCGTCGGCCAGAGCGCCGGGGTCCACGAGGCCGTCTCGATCGACGCGCAGGACCGTCACGGCGCTGCCGCGCTTCGCTAGCGCCTTCGCGGTGTTGATGACCGCCTCGTGTTCGATGCCGCCGACCACGAGACGTGACCGGGTCGGCGCGGCTGCATCCAGGACGCCGCGGATCGCGAGGTTGTCGGCCTCGGTCCCGCCGCCGGTGAAGATGATGTCGCCTGGCTCGGCGCCGATCAGGCGCGCCACCTCGGTCCGGGCGTCGTCCACCGCCGCCTTCGCCCGCTGGCCTTCGGCGTGGATGCTCGACGCGTTTCCGAAAGCCTCGCGGAGCGACCGCGTCATCCCGTCCACGACCTCGGGGGCCGGGGGGGTGGTGGCGTTGTGATCGAGATAGATTCGGGTGGTCATGCGAGTTCGGGGAGCCCGCCAGCAAAGCTCCGCCCAAGACAGATTCCAGGGGACCGACAGAAACTGGCTTCAATCGTTACGATCTCAGCCCTGGAAGATGTCTAGTGATCATAGCATCCCGCGTCACGGTCAGAATGAGAACGGCTCTACAGTGCGAGCGCATGAGTTAGCGGACAGAAGATGTGTGGACAAGCCGAGATTCGGTTTCATATACTGGCGAGGCTTTCTCCGCCAGCACTCGATCGGCTGCCGAGTCGGGCGGCCGTGGCATTTCATCAGGCGGGCTAGCAGGACTGGGAAGTCGGAGGTTCATCATGTGGAAGCGTGACGAGAATGTGCGGCCGACGGCCGGGCGCGAGGTGCCGGTGCCCGCGTCGCAGACAGGGTCGCCCGCGGCACCGGTGGCGCGTGGGCCCGAATTGGAAGGCAGACGTCAAATGGATGCGAAGGACGTCGTGAACATCGGCAAGTCGATCGTCGTCAAGGGTGAGTTGTTCGGGAGTGAGGACCTGACGATCGAAGGGCAGGTGGAGGGCAAGATCGAGCTCAAGGATCACGTGCTGACCATCGGCCCGCACGGGCGCATCAAGGCCGAGGTGTTTGCCAAGGCCGTGGTCGTGCTCGGCGAGGTCAGGGGGAACATCATCGCGAGCGAGAAGGTCGATATCCACGACAACGGAACAGTGGAGGGGAACATCGTCGCGCCGCGCGTGGCGATTGCCGAGGGCGCGCAGTTCCGCGGCAGCGTGGACATGCAGCGGAAGCCGGAGGCGCCCAACGCGCCCGAGGCCAAAAAGCCCGAGGCGCCCAAGGCGCTCGAGATCAAGCCGGCAGCGCCGGCCAGCGTCGGGACCAAGTCGTAGCTCTCAGCCTGACCACAAGCAGATCGGCGGGCGGGTGTCGGCCATGGAGCTGGCGCCCGGCCCGCCCCGCTCATCCCAGGTGAGGAATTCCCTTGTCCGGTTTTGGGAAAGTGACGGGGTTCCTGTCCCGTTTCGCCTCGCGACGCACGGCCGAGGAAGAGGCCGAGCCGGTTCCGACTCGTATCGAGCCTGAGCTGGTGGTGCCCTCCAAGGCGCTGAAGAAGTTCGTCGCGTTCCTTCGCATGCGCACGTCGCCGACGCTGCTCGATCTCGGGTCCGTGGTCGGGGCGAATATCGAGTACTTTGGCGAACAGCTCGGCTGCAGGATCTTCATCGGGGACATCTTCGCTGATCTCGATCGCTTCCAGCGCGACCACAAGCTGCCGGAGTTGCCCGCGTTTCTCGAGACGCGCTTTCCGCAGGAGCCCGAGAGCGTGGACGGGATTCTCTGCTGGGATCTGTTCGATTTCCTCGACAAGCCGTCGGCGTGCGTGGTGGCCGAGCACCTCATGAGGGTGCTGCGGCCGAACGGCGCGCTCTTCGGGTTCTTCGCGACGTCGCACCCGGCGGAAGCGCGGTTCACCAAGTTCATCGTGGCCGACGACAGCAACCTGCGCCATCGACCGTATTCGACGCCCCGGATGCGGAGGGCCGTGATGCAGAACCGGGACATCATCAAGCTGTTCGAGGGGCTGCGCGTGTCCGACTCGTTCCTGCTGCACACGAATGTCAGGGAAATCCTGTTTCGGAGGCCTGATTACCTGTCGAAACCGTAACGGACCGGCACTGCCCATGCGCCCTGTTGTCGCACTGCTCACGGATTTAGGCCTTCTCGATCATTACGCGGGCACGATGAAGGGAGTGATCCTTGGCATCTGTCCCGAGGCCACTCTTGTTGACATCTCGCACGACGTGCCTCCGCACGACGTCCTCACCGCGTCTCTCGAACTCGCCGCCTGCTACAGGTATTTCCCCGCCGGCACGGTCTTCCTGGTGGTCGTGGATCCCGGCGTGGGCTCGGCGCGCCGGCCGCTGGCGGCCGAGGCGGGCGAGTACCGGTTCGTGGCCCCGGACAACGGCGTGCTGTCCGCGGTCTTCAAGGAAGCGCTGCCAAGGCGCGTCGTCGAACTGACCGAGCGCCGGTTCGCGCGCCCGACCGTGAGCCGCACGTTCGAGGGGCGCGACCGCTTTGCGCCGGCAGCCGGCTGGCTCGCGAAGGGGACGGAACTCCGGGCGCTTGGCCGGAGCCTGACCGACTACCTGAGGCTCGAGATACCCGATCCCGCGGTGACCGAGATTACCGTGACCTTTAACCAGGAAATGGGAGGCGGCATGTCGTGGACCGGCGGCGGCCCGGACTTCCCGCCGAGTCCCGAGGGTCAAAAAGCGCAGTGGCGCGACAAGCGCACCTGTGTCCTGCCGG
>JADGOB010000063.1 GCA_017883185.1 Acidobacteriota bacterium | reverse complement strand
AGTCGTTCAACCTGATCCCGACCATGACCGCCGTCGAGAACGTCGCGCTGCCGATGATGTTCGCCGGCGTAGCACGCGCCGAGCGCGAGGCGAGGGCCCACGCGCTGCTCGAGCAGGTCGGCCTTGGTGAACGGCAGGCCCACCGGCCAAAGGAAGGACATGGGGCTTCGGCGCTTTTTCGATCGCCGACCTGCTGGAGAGCCAGAAGAAGGCGTTCATCCTGCTCGACCTGCTCCTCGGCCTCGTCGGGTCGATCGCGCTGACGGTCGCGTCGCTCGGCATCGTCAACACGATGGTGATGTCCATCCTCGAGCGGACGCGGGAGATCGGCATCATGAAGGCGATCGGCGGCGGCGACCAGGACGTGCGGAAGATCTTCCTGGTCGAAGCCTCGCTGATTGGCCTGCTTGGCGGCGTATTCGGCATCGCGCTCGGTTGGGCGGTGGGGCGCGTCATCAACGTGGGCGCGAACTACTACCTGCAGAACCAGGGCGTGCCGGCGGCCAACCTGTTCCTGATTCCCTGGTGGCTGATGGCCGGCGCCATCGGCTTTGCGCTACTCGTCAGCCTGATCGCCGGAAGCTTCCCAGCGATGCGCGCCGCGCGGCTCGACCCGATCCAGGCGCTGAGGCACGACTGAAGAGGGCGAGAAGCGACACCGCCGCCGAACCCCAGCCTGGTCGTGCGGCCAGACCCGGCACCGCGGCGAGTTGGTGGGCAGTTGTCGGTGGGCAGTTATCAGTAACCAGTCGATCACGCGTGACAGACATGACGCTGATCGCTGGTAACGGTTGACCGCCCCCTGGCGCCGATCGTTCTCAGGCTGTGTGCGAGGCGCGCTCGGGCAGCCACGTCGTCAGCAGCGCGGCAACCGCGGGCAGGAAGGCCAGCAGCAGCAGCGCTGGCTGCAGGCCCACGGCGTCGCCCACCATGCCGACCACCGGCACCGCCAGCCCGCCGACGCCCCAGGCCACGCCCAGCATCAGCGACGACACCGTGCCGGTCGCCACCGGCGCGATGGCGTGCGCGTAGGTGATGTTGACTGGGAGCGTGGATCCCAGGAAGAACCCGCCGGCAGTCAGCAAGACCAGCGCCAGCGGCCCCGGCACGATGAGCGCGGCAAACAGCAGCGGCACCGAGAGCACCAGCGACCACGCGATCACGCGCCGCGGGCCGAATCGGTCCGCGAACGGGCCGCCGGTCAGGCCGCCGATGCTGCCGGCCGCCAGGTAGGCCCCGACGGCCAAGCCTGCCTCGGTCACCGACATCCCGCGTTTCGTCATCAGAACTGGCAGGAACGTCGAGAAGCCCAGGGCGACGACCGTGCGAATGACGACCGCCGACCAGAGCAGCGCCAAGGGAGAGGCGTACGGTCGGAGCGCGTTGAACCCTGCGGGCGCCTGCCCGTGCGCGAGCCGCACGTCGGGAATGTGTCGCAGGATAAATGCCAGGAGCACGAGCGCCGGGATGGCGAGCAGCGGCGTCCAGCTGAGGCCGAAATACTGTACGTAGGGGGCGAACAGCACCGGCGCAATCGCGTTCCCCATCGCCCCGCCCGTGACGTGCACGGACATCGCCGTGCCTCGCCTGGCGCCTCCAACCCGGTTCACGATGGCGGCTGCCGTCGGGTGGAATGCTGCGCTGCCGAGACAACCGACGGTCAGTATTACCGCGAGCATCGTCTGAGACGTCGCGAGGCCGGCCAGGCTCATGAAGGTGACCGCGACGATCGGTCCCGCGACGGCCAGGACCTTGGGGCGCCAGCGGTCGGCCAGCGGACCGAAGATCAACTGCGCGACGGAGCCGGCAACATAAATCATCGCGGCGATCGTGCCGGCCGCGGTGAGCGACAAGCCCAGCCGGGGGATGAAGAGCGGGAGCAGAGGCGCGTAGATGTTGCCGAAGATATCGTTGACCATGTGGGTCCCCGACATCACGAGCACGGTTCGCGGCACGCCCAACACCTGGCGTTCGGCCACCGGTTCGGCCGGCACACCTTCGTCGATCACGATTTGCTGCGGGTCGATATCCACTAGGCAGCTTCCAGGGCTGAGATCGTCACGGTTGAAGCAAGTTTCTGCAGGCCCCATTTTCGCACCTCAGTCTCGAGATTGCCCAGTGATCTTGCGAATGGGGTGAGAAAAGGGGCCTGGCCCCAATGGCGTCAGGCCTTGCGCTGGTGGAGCGCGAAAGCCGCGCCCTGCGGTCTGGCCCTGGCGCACGCGAGGCCAGTCATCTCAGTCTCGCCATCCGCCCGCCTTCGTGTCACTTCCTCGCGAACTCGTAGCCCTGCTTCCTCAGCTCAGGCACCACTCTCTTCAATGCCTCCAGCGTGACGGGCGCATTCGGCCCGCCCAGGTGAAAGATCACGGTTCCGCCGTCCCGCGCCTGCCTGATCACCTGGCGGACGATGGCATCCACGTCATGGTTGAACGAATCGCCTGCCACCACGGTCGCCGTATCGACGGTCAGGCCCGCCTGCCGAACCAGCGCATCGTCGTGGGCATCCCGGCACAGGCCAGGATAGCGAAACAGCGTGGGCGCGCGGCCAGTGATCCGCGCGATGGTGTCCCGGGCATGGGTCAGATCGTCGAGCCGCTCGGCGTCCGTGTGCAGGAACGGCAGGCCGTAGCAATTCGCGGTGAACGCAGCGTGGCGATATCCGTGGACGCCGATCGCGAAGAGCGGGTCGCGCGCCAGGCGCTCGATGAGATCCGGATAGGTCTCCGCGAACAGACCGCTCGCGAAGATGACGGCAGGAATCTCGTTGTCGCGGAGGTACTGCACAATCGCCGGGTCGTACCACGACGCCACCTTGCCGGCCTGAAGGCGCTTCAACATCCCGGGCGTCATGTCGGCGTCGAACGACAGGTAGAGGGTGTGGCGCGGGCCTTCCCTGGCCTCAGCGAAGTCGAAGGCAGGCCCTCGAATCGGCACCGACGCACCACCCGCCGCGGCGATCAGCGTCGCCAGGACCGCCATCCACACCGTGCGCATCGTTGATCGCAGCATTCCCACAACTGGTTTCGAAAGCAATTCCAAGCGATTCCCGACGTCGAGGCTCATCAGAATACCGCGTTTCTCGGCCGGAGAGAGGCCGTGGTCTCGTGGACGCGCGGATGAACCAGCGGGCGGGGTACAATCTGCGGATGCCCGTCCTCAAGCTTCCCGGCGGTGCGGCGCTCTCGCCCTTCCGGCTCGACAAGCTGAACGAGCTGATCCGCCGCGTGCACGCGGAGATGTCGGTCGGGTCGGCCCAGCACTGGCACTTCGTCGAGGTGACCAGAGACCCGGATTCCAGCGAATCCGCGGTACTCGGCCGCCTGCTGACTTATGGTCCGCCGGCGCCCACGAGCGGCACCGGGGCAATGGCCGTGCTGGTGACGCCCCGCCTCGGCACCATTTCACCCTGGTCGTCGAAAGCCACCGACATCGCGCGTCTCTGCAATCTCGATTTCGTGCGACGGATCGAGCGCGGCACAGTCTTCCGCCTGTCCGGGCCGGTGAGCCCTGAGGCCATCCTCCCGTTGTTGCACGACCGGATGACCGAGACGGTGCTGCCCTCCATCGACGCGGCCGACGAATTGTTCCGGCACGTGGCGCCCAGGCCGATGACCGAGGTGGACGTCTTGCGGTCTGGTGCGGCGGCCATCGAAGAGGCAAACGTCCGCTTTGGCCTCGCGCTGGCGCCGGACGAGATCGACTATCTCGTCTCCTACTTCCAGGCCGTCGCGCGCAATCCGACCGACGTCGAGTTGACGATGTTCGCGCAGGCGAACTCGGAGCACTGCCGTCACAAGATCTTCAACGCCTCGTGGATCATCGACGGCCAGCCGCAGGACGAGTCGCTGTTCGGGATGATCCGCCGGACCGACGAGGCGAACCCGCAAGGGACGGTGTCGGCCTACTCGGACAACGCGGCGGTGATGGAGGGGCGCCGCGTGAAGCAGTTCTTTGCCAGCCCGGCGACCGGGCGCTACCGCTATCACGAGGACCTCACGCACACGTTGATGAAGGTGGAGACGCACAATCACCCGACGGCCATCTCGCCGTTCCCGGGTGCGGCCACCGGATCGGGCGGAGAGATTCGCGACGAGGGCGCGACGGGTCGAGGATCGAAGCCGAAGGCCGGCCTGTGCGGATTCTCCGTCTCCAACCTGCGAATCCCCGGCTTCGAGCGGCCGTGGGAAGGGTCGGAATCCAAGCCCGATCGGATCGCCTCTCCGCTGGCGATCATGATCGAGGGTCCGATCGGGGCGGCGTCGTTCAACAACGAGTTCGGCCGACCGAACCTGGCCGGCTACTTCCGCACCTACGAGCAACCGGTCGCGGGGGTCGTTCGCGGCTATCACAAGCCGATCATGCTGGCGGGCGGTGTCGGCAACATCCAGGCCGAGCACTCGCACAAGGGGGACGTGGCCGCCGGATCGCTGCTGATCCAGCTCGGTGGCCCGGGGATGCTGATCGGCATGGGTGGGGGCTCGGCCTCGTCGATGACAACCGGATCGAACACCGCGGATCTCGACTTCGATTCGGTCCAGCGCGGCAACGCCGAGATCCAGCGACGCGCACAGGAGGTGATCGATCGCTGCTGGGCGCTCGGCCCGGTCAACCCGATCCTCTCGATCCACGATGTCGGCGCGGGCGGGCTGTCGAACGCGCTGCCGGAGATCGCCTACGGTTCAGGCCGCGGGGCGCGCATCGACCTGCGCGCGGCGCCCAACGAAGAACCGGGAATGACGCCGCGCGAGGTCTGGTGCAACGAGGCGCAGGAACGCTACGTCCTCGCCATCGCGCCCGAGTCGCTGGAGCTGTTCGGTGGGATCTGTGAGCGCGAGCGCTGCCCGTTCGCGGTCGTTGGCGAGGCGACCGAGGTGCAACACCTCGAGGTCCGCGATCCGCTGTTCGGCAACACGCCGGTCGACATGGATCTGCCCGCGCTGCTCGGCAAGCCGCCGCGGATGACGCGCCACGTGACTCGTCTGCGCCAGGTGCTGGCGCCGTTTTCGTGTGAGGGCATCAACCTGGCCGACGCGGTCGAGCGCGTCCTTCGGGCGCCGGCCGTCGCCGACAAGACGTTCCTCATCACGATCGGCGACCGCACCGTGGGCGGCCTCTGCTCGCGCGACCAGATGGTGGGGCCGTGGCAGGTCCCCGTGGCCGATTGCGCGACGACCCTTCTCGGGTTCCATGAGTACGCCGGGGAAGCCTTCTCGATCGGCGAGCGCACGCCCCTGGCCGTCATCGATGCGCCGGCGTCCGGGCGGATGGCGGTTGGCGAGGCGCTCACGAACCTCGCGGCCGCGCCCGTGAGCGACCTGTCGCTGGTCAAGCTCTCGGCAAACTGGATGGCGGCGGCCGGTTCTCCCGGCGAGGACGCGGCGCTGTTCGACACGGTGAAGTCCGTGGCGCTCGGTCTGTGCCCGGCACTCGGCATCAGCATCCCGGTGGGCAAGGACTCGATGTCGATGCGCACCGTTTGGTCCGACGGGCACGAGCGTCGCGAGGTGGTCGGCCCACTCTCGCTGATCGTCTCGGCCTTCGCCCCGTGCGACGACGTGCGCGCAACGTTGACGCCGCAGTTGCGGACCGAAGGTGGCCCGACGGTTTTGGTGCTGGCGGATCTCGCCCCGGGGCGCTCGCGTCTTGGCGGATCCGTGCTCGCGCAGGTCTTCTGCCAGACAGGCGACGAGACGCCCGATCTCGACGACGCGGCTGTCGTCCGAGGACTGTACGCGGCGCTCGCCGAACTGCGTCAGACCGGGCGTGTTCTCGCCTACCACGATCGGTCGGACGGCGGCCTGTTCGTCACGCTGTGCGAGATGGCGTTCGCAGGTCACGTCGGGCTGACCATCGATGCCGCGGCCGTCGTCGAGCGGGGGCTCGGGCACGGCGGCCGGGCGGAGAGCGCCTCGCTCCTGGCCTCACTCTTTGCCGAGGAACTGGGCGCCGTCCTGCAGGTGCGGGATGCCGACGCGGCGCGCGTGGTGGAGACGCTCGGACGCCACGGCGTGGGCGCACGCATCGTGGCGCGTCCGAACGAGGGTGATGTCATCCGCGTCGAGCGTGCTGGCGACGCGCTGTACGAGCGGTCGCGGGTGCAGCTCCACCGGGCGTGGAGCGAGACCACGTGGCAGATGCAATCGGTCCGCGATAACCCCGTGTGCGCGCAGCAGGAGTACGACCGCATCCTCGATCGGCGCGATCCGGGACTCTCGGCGCACCTGGTGTTTGATCCCAACGAGGATGTGACGGCGCCGTTCGTGTCGCGCGGGGTACGCCCCGCCATCGCGATCCTGCGCGACCAGGGCGTGAACGGCCAGGTGGAGATGGCGGCCGCCTTCGACCGCGCCGGCTTCGACGCGCACGACGTCCACATGAGCGATGTGATCAGCGGCCGCGTGTCACTGGTCGGCTTCCGCGGCCTGGCCGCGTGCGGCGGGTTCTCGTTTGGCGACGTGCTCGGCGGCGGCGAGGGGTGGGCGAAGTCGGCGCTCTACAACGCGCGGGCGCGCGACGAATTCTCCGCGTTCTTCGCGCGGCCGGACACCTTCGCGCTGGGCGTCTGCAATGGCTGCCAGATGATGGCGGCCCTCAAGGAGCTGATCCCGGGCGCCGAGGCGTGGCCGCGGTTCGTGAAGAACGCGTCGGAGCAGTTCGAGGCGCGCGTGGTCATGGTGGAGATCCTGCCGGGACCGTCCATCTTCTTCAAGGGGATGGAAGGCAGCCGCATCCCCATTGTCACGGCGCACGGCGAAGGTCGGGCGGCCTTCGACTCGCCTGGCGACGCGAGCCGCGTGCTCGTGTCGATGCGCTACGTGGACAACCGCGGCACCGCGACCGAGATCTACCCTCTGAATCCGAACGGATCGACGGGCGGGCTGACCGGCGTGACGACCTCCGACGGGCGGTTCACGATCGTCATGCCGCACCCGGAGCGGGTGTTTCGCTCCAGTCAATGGTCGTGGCACCCGGACGGGTGGGGCGAGGACGCCCCCTGGCTGCGCGTGTTCCGCAACGCCCGCGCCTTCGTCCGCTGACCCTTGGGGTCAGGTCTTGACACTTCTTGGTTTCGGCTGAACCACGCGTTACGATTCTGGAACAAGTTGCCCTACCATGAGGCGAGTGAAAATCGAGGTGATTATCAATGCCAGTTCGGGCGCAGGTAATGGAGCAGCGGTCCAGCAGCGCCTTGCCGAAGCTTTCAAAGCGATTGGAGCGGATGCGCGGATCTCATTGGCTGGCAACGGGGTGGAGATTGTCAAGCTCGCGCAAAGCGCCGCTCAGAGTGATGCTGAAGGAGTTGTCGCGGGGGGTGGAGACGGCACGATCAACTCAGTCGCCGCGGCAATTGTCGATTCCGACAAGACGCTGGGAGTCTTGCCGTTTGGGACCATGAACCATTTCGCCAAGGACCTGAATATCCCACTCGATCTTGAAGCCGCGATCGAAACAATAGTCGCGGGCCATGCAGTCACAGTTGATGTAGGCGACGTCAATGGCCGCATCTTCTTGAATAATTCGAGCCTGGGACTGTATCCGCGCATCATTCGCGAACGTGAGAAGCAGCAACGACTCGGTTGGGGCAAGTGGCCGGCGTACATCTGGGCGGCGCTCGCGGTGTTGCGCCGCTATCCGTTTCTGGAGATCCGCCTGAGCGTTGACGGGAAAGAGTTGACCGGTCGCACGCCCTTTGTCTTTGTCGGCAACAACGAATACGAAATGGAGCGGCTCAACATCGGCAGCCGCGCGTGTCTCGACAAGGGCGAGCTCAGTCTTTACACAACGAATGGCACCGGACGACTGGGCTTGATCCGGCTGGCGCTGCGTGCGCTACTCGGCGGCCTTCGTCAGGAAAGAGATTTCCTGGCCTTCACCACGAAAGACATTTCGATCGGAACACAACACAAGCGTGTGCGTGTGGCGCTCGATGGCGAAGTCACCATCATGGAGCCGCCGCTTCATTATCGCGTACGGCCAGGGGCGCTACGCGTGCTGGCGCCTGCCAACGATCAGACACACTGACGAGCGAAGTTGAGAGTTCCAAAGCGTGAACGCTCAACTTGGCCACACTGCGAGGCAGGGAGTGCGCTCGATAGTTCATCTGTCCGACACCCATTTTGGCCGCATCAACCATCACGTCATCTCTCCGTTGATTGAGGCGATCACAAAGATCACTCCCGATCTGGTAGCCGTGTCGGGAGATTTGACGCAGCGTGCCAGCACACATCAGTTCAAGGAAGCGCGTGCTTTTCTCGATCGATTGCCCACACCTCAGATTGTCGTGCCGGGTAACCACGACGTGCCGCTCCATAATGTGGCCGCTCGGTTCCTTCAACCGCTGCGCAAGTACCGCCGCCATATCACAGACGATCTGCGACCGTTTTACCATGACGACGAGATTGCCGTTTTGGGCGTCAACACCGCGCGCTCCCTGACGTTCAAAGAGGGACGCATCAACGAAGAACAGGTCGCGTGGATGAGTGAGCGACTGTATGCTTGCGATCCAGCGGTCGTAAAGATTGTAGTCACCCATCATCCGTTCGATTTGCCGGAAGGTCATAACGAACGCAACCTGGTAGGACGCGCGCGCATGGCTATGGAAGCGCTCGCACGTTGCGGAGCGGATCTGTTTCTTGCGGGCCACCTCCACGTCAGTCACACATCGCACAGCGCCACTCGCTACAATATCAAAGGCCACTCCGCGCTTCTGGTGCAGGCAGGAACTGCTGCTTCCACTCGCGGTCGCGGCGAAGAAAGCTCTTTCAACGTCGTGAGGATCGATCGGCCGCAGATCGCCGTTGAACGTTTCGAGTGGCAGCCAGAGCGCGGGGAGTTTGGTCTGGTGATGAGTGAACGTTTTCGGCACACGTCAGACGGCTGGGTCCGAGTCTCGGTGACGGGACAACTCTAATGACGATTCGCGCCGCCGCGAAAGGCCTTCTGGGTGCGCACCTCGCGGCCGGCATTCTGGTCTTCGCCACCATGACCCTGATCCTTGCCGAGATATCCGAAGATGTTCTCAGTCACGAGCCATTGACAGTGGCAGACGCCCAGCTCAGCACCTGGCTGCACGCGCAAGGGTCGCCGTGTGTGACGAGCGCGATGCGTGTGGCTACGTCTTTCGGCTCTACACTGACGGTGACGTGTATTGCGGTTGCCCTGTCACTCTACCTGCTCTGGCGACGACACCTCTATTGGCTCGCGGCGCTGGTGTTGTCCGTTCCTGGCGGAGCGCTGCTCAACAGGCTGTTGAAGTATGCATTTCATCGCGCGCGACCTCATTTCGACGATCCGATTCTGACGCTCACCGGGTATAGCTTTCCCAGCGGCCACACGATGATGGCGTCAGTCCTCTATGGCGTCGTGGCTGCATACTTGTGTGCACACACTCCGGACTGGCGCGGGCGGGCGCTCATTATTGTCTCGGCGAGTGTCCTGATTGCGCTGGTCGCTTTTAGTCGGATATACCTTGGCGCTCATTACTTGAGTGACGTGCTGGGCGCAATGGCAGAAGGGTTGGCCTGGCTGTCGCTGTGTTTGACGGTGGTGTACACCATCTGGCAACAAAGCACATGAAGAACGCTACGATTCAAGACCTGACCCCAGCGAGGGGGGAGATCTGAGCCAGGCACGGGCGTCGCGGTGCCAGGGGCACACCGCTTCGAGTTTCTGCCAGAAACGGCCGGAGTGGTTGGCCTCCTGCATGTGCGTCAGTTCGTGGAGGAGCACGTAGTCCCGGACGCTCGGCGGCGTCTGGATCAACCGCCAATTGAGCGAGATCCGGCCGGCTGGCGAACAAGATCCCCACCGGCTCCGTTGGTCGCGCACGGTCACCCGCGACACGTCCTGGCCCAGCGATGACGCCAGCGCCATCAACCGCGGCGGAAGCTCACGCTGCGCGCGTTTCCGCAGCCACTCGGTCACCCGAGGGCGAAGGTTGCCGACCGGGCCGGTCGGCAGCGGGATCTGTTCCTCGCCCAGCCTCGCGACACCAGCCGCCTCGTCGACCTCGAGGCGCAACGACTCGCCGCGAAGCAGAACCGGGCTTCCGTTCGTCCACGCGCCGGAATCCCTGCGCATCAGCGTCCGGCGGTCGCGCTCGCGCTCGATCCACTCTGCCTTGTGCTTCGCGAACCGCTCGGCGTCTCGCCGCGACCCACCGCGCGGGATCGTGACGCGCAGGCCGCCATCATCTTCAACCCGTAGAACGTAGTGCCGCGCGCGATGGTGGCGCACGAACGTCACAACCCATTCGCGCCGGCCGACAATCAGCACTCCCCGTGTTCTGACCCCGCGACGAGACTCCCGTCGGGTTGGTTCCAAGTGTGCCACGAACGGTAGCGTGAGCTGCGTCAGCATGGGGTCAGGTCTTGAATTATCACTCTTTTCACGTCTGATCCCAGCCAGAAACTGCATGGGCCTCGGTCGCTCACGCCAGGGGGACGTGCTGAACCATGCGGAGTGCGGTCGCATGGTCGAGGTCTTCGAGCCGCGCGGTCTCCCCCTGTTCGTCGCGTACTACCGGCGGGCGCTGCCGCGCTTCGTCCACGCGCGCGAACTGCTTCGAGCCGGCACGACCGGCACTTCGACATCGGTGCACATCTTCTGGTACGACGGCTCGATTTTCTCCATGGAACGATGCCTCGCGGGGGCTGTCACCGCATCGGCGCGCCAAGCAATAGGCGGTTTTTCGGGGTGATGGAAGCGGGAATCGTCTGCGTCCAGATCCGGTAGTCCTGCTGCTCCAGCCGCACGGCGCGCAGGATGTCGATGGCGAGAGGCCGGTCGATCCAGCCGGAGAGCTCACCCGACTCGCAGGTGACCGTATCGTGGCAGCACGGCAGGACGGCGACGCGGGCACCGGCGGCCACGGCGCGATCGAGCACCTGGTCGGTCAGGTTGCCGCAGGCATGACTCGAAACCACCACATCCGCGGCCTGGATCTCGACGTCCTCCAGCCCGCTCGCCACAAACGCAATCCGACCTGAGATCCTCGGCCACGCGTCAACCAGCGCGTCGTGCACGCGCGCGCTCGACTGGGGCAATGCCTTGTCCACCACGAGCGCGGAGGCCGAAGAATCGTCGAGGAGAAGCATCACCTGGGCGAGCAGACCGTGGCCCCCGCCAAGATCGACCACTCGTCCACCCCGAAAGAGGCGCCGCACCCGCCGCCCCATCTCCCACGCCTCGTAGAGTTCCTTGCGCGGCAGGCACCCCGCGTGGCACACGGCTCGAGCGAGTCGATGGAATAGCGTGTCGTCGGGAAAGCGGCCGAGGTCTCGATCGGTCAGCCGCCCGCGGGATGATGGTGAAAACGCCACTGCAAACCCCTCCTGCCCGGAAAGAGCGCCTCCGTCCCTTTCGACAGTCGAAGCATACCCGACGGTGCGCACTTCCTGCACGCGATGGAGTGGCCGGGGGCCCGCCGGAGCGGATCGGCCGGTTGCGCCCAGCCGCAGTCCGAGCAGAGACAGAGGCCGCACCGCCGCCGCATTGTCGAGCTTTGTCAGGTCGAGATATTCCTTCCGCTCGCGAGCCTTCAGGGGGCGGAGCTTGTCTTTCAGCCTGGACGCCTCCAGGCTAATCGGTGCATCAGCTCCCTGCCACAGCCCGTCCGGGGGCGCGCCGGCCGCCACCCAGAGCGGGATAGCAATCTTGGGTTTTCTGAGGTCAGGTCATGAAAAACGCCAACATTCAAGACCTGACCCCAGAGACAGTGGTACACTGCCTTGTTCCCTGCTGGTTGTGAAACCCCCTTACACAGCGTGCTCCGAATTTCGAGGTCCGGACACTCCCGTTTTGATCCGATATGAGTCTTCGGCCCATGCATATCCTCCTCTTCGTCCCCGACAACCACGTCACCCGGAACTTCGTCCCCCAGCTGTGGCCGTTCCTGCTGCGTGCGCGGACGCCGGCCGGCCACCGGGTCACCATTATCGACGGGAACGCCCAGCGGCTGAGCATCGCTGAGCTCGTGCAGTACATCAAGGACAACGACGTGGACCTCCTCGGCATGGGGTTCATGACGCGGATGGCGCAGCGGGCGTACGACACCGCGCTGGCGGTTCGTGCCGAGACGAACGTGTCGATCGTGTTCGGCGGCCCGCACGTCACCAGTCTCCCGGACGAGGCGCTGGGCCGCACAGGGCTCCCGCGGACGGCACACGCCGTCGTGCTCGGTGAGGCCGACGAGATCTGGGCCGAAGTGGTGGAGGACGCGGCGCGCGGCGAGCTGAAGGACGTGTACGGCCCCGACGGGCACGGATGCAAACCGACCCTGGATGACTACTCGGTGATCGACTGGGAGTCGCTCGACCTCGGACTGTTCGACCTGATGCGTTTCGTGCCCAAGCGGGTGCGTGGCTGGCTGCAGGGCATCGGGATCAAGTTCGAGAAAGTGTACGTGGTGCCCGTCGAGACCGGCCGCGGATGTCCCTACGGGTGCGAGTTCTGCACCGTCACCGGGTTTTTCGGACGGCAGCTCCGGTTCCGGTCGAACGAGAGCGTGATCGCCGAACTGCTCGCGCTCAAGCGCCGGGCGGCGCGCGAGCGGGCGTTGGTCAACGCTTTCTTCATCGACGACAACTTCGCCATCAACCGGGCCCGGCTGAAGTCGCTCCTGCGCGACATGATCCGGCTGGACGCCTGCCTGCCCTGGATCGCGCAGATGAGCGTCAACCTGCTGGACGACGAGGAACTGGTTGGGCTGATAGCGGCGAGCGGCGGGCGGTTCATCTTCATGGGCCTCGAATCGGTCAACGCGGACAGCTTGAAGAGCGCAGGCAAGTCGTTCAACAAGCCGGCCGACTACGGCCGCACACTCCAACGGCTGGCCGAGAAGAATGTCTACACCATCGCGTCGTTCATCGTCGGACTCGAGGACGATCGGCCAGGAACCGCGGGGCTGATCGACGCCGAGCTGGCGAAATGGCCGCCGGTCCTGCCGGTTTTTGGCCTGCTCACGCCCTACGCTGGAACGCCTTTGTACGACAAGCTGGCGGCGGAAGGACGGCTGCTCAATCCCACGCACTGGCTCGCGACGCGGGCCTTCAAGGCGACCTTCCAGTTCTCCCACTTCTCGCCCGAGACGGCCGAGGCCGAGGTGCGGGAAGCCTGGCGCCGCAGCTACCGGCCGCGTGTGTTCGCGAGCACGCAGCGCTGGCTCGTCGCCAACGGCAAACCGTTCGACGCGCAGGTCATATTCCTGGTGGCGCGGCTGATCTTCCGCGGCATCTATTTTCCCCAGGGGACCGCGTTCTCGTGGATTCGCGTGTTGGCGGCGAACAGCCCCACCATCGCTCGGATCGTCTGGCGGCGCCTGTTCCGCCGGTCCGTCGCGCAGACGCCAGAGACTTCCGCCGAGCCGACTGTTGCCGCTGGTGAACGGCTCGACCCGGCAGCGCCCGCCGGCTTCAAGGATGGTCCGCGGTAGGTTTTTCGCCGGATCGCGGCGACAGCGATGCCCAGCCACGTTGAGGCACGTTCAGCGATGCGGTGCCGGTCGCCGAACTCGGGCTATCGGTTCCGCCCGCCGCGCATCAGGGCGAACACGGTGGGCGTGGCCACGAGGGACAGCAACACCGAGATGCAGAGCGCGCCAATGACGGCGACGGCCAGCGGTTTCAGCATGTCGGCGCCCGATCCCACCCCGTAGGCCAGCGGCAGCATGCCGAGGGCGGCCGCCATCGATGTCATCAGCACCGGCCGCAGCCGGCGTCGCCCCGACCGCACGAGCGCCTCGTCGAGCGTCACCCCCTCGGCCTCCAGGTGCTCGACGAAGTCCAGCATCAGGATGCCGTTCTTCGCCACGATCCCGACGCCGATGATCGCGCCGAGGAACGAGACGACGTTGAGCGACGTGCTGGTGGCCCACAGCGCGAAGATGGTGCCGAATATGGCCAGGACGGCGCCGAACACGATCGCCAGCGGTTCGCGGAACGATCGGAACTCGACGAGCAGCACGGTGAAGACGAGGACGATCGCCATGCCGAGCACGATCAGCAGGTTGCGGAACGACTCGATCTGCTGTTGATACAGCCCGCCATACTCGACAATACCTGCCGGAAGCGACTTGTCGCGGCCGAGCACATCCTGGATCTCCGCCATCGCGCTGCCGAGGTCGCGCCCCTCGAGTCGCGCCGTCACCGCCACGACCTGCCGCATGTCCTCGCGCCGCAGCTCGAGCTGTCCCGGCTCCTCGACGACGTCCACCACCTGCCCGAGCTGCACCACGGTACCGTCCGCCGCCCGGAGGGGGATCTCCTTCAGCGCCGCAATCCGGTCGATGCGCGCCGGGTCCACCTTCACCCGGACGTTCACCACGCGGTCGCCCAGGAGCACGGTGGACGCGGTCTCGCCCAGCATGGCGATGTTGACGCCAGTCGCCACGTCGTCGGCCGTCAGGCCGAACCGCTGGGCGTCGAGCGGCCGGACGCGCAGCGTGAGCGACGATCCGGAGTAGACCAGGCCGTCGAACGTGTCCACGACGCCCTTGATCTTCTTCTTGAGCTGTTCCTCGACGTGTGGCGCCTCTCGCTTGAGGAATGCCGTGTCGGTCGAGAACAGCTTGATCTCGATCGGCTTGGGCGCCCACATCAGGTCGCCGATCAGATCGCCGAGAATGCCAGGGAACTCCCAGTTGACGCCGGGGAGCGCCTCGTTGAAGCGACGCCGCAACTCGGAGATGACCACCTGAGTGCGGCGTGCGCGATCGGTCTTCAGCTTGACCAGGAAGTCGCCCGTGTTCGGTTCGGCGATCGACAGCGCCAGCCGCGCCCCGGTGCGCCGCGAGTAGCTCTCGACCTCGGGCACGGTCCGGAGGATCGCTTCCGCCTGCAGCAACTGCCGGTTGGTCTCAGACAGGCTGGTGCCCGGCGGCGTGAAGTAGTCGATGACGAATCCGCCCTCGTCCATCGGCGGGAGAAACTCGCTTTCGAGCAACGTGTAGAGCCCCACACCGCCCAGCAGGACCAGCAGGCAGGCAGCCAGCGTCACCCACCTGAAGCGCAGTGCCCCGCGCAAGGCCACCTCGTACACGCGAATCACCCGACGCAGCAGGAACCCGCCCTCCTCGACGTGGGTGTGGTCGCCGCCACGCACGGCGCGGACCAGCCAGGCGGCCAGCGACGGCGTCAGCGTCACCGCGAGGACCAGCGAGGTCAGCAGCGACACGACCATCGTGATCGCCAGGGCGCGGAAGAACACGCCCGTGATGCCGTCGAGAAACGCCAGCGGGACGAAGACGACGACCGGCGTGAGCGTGGAACCGACCAGCGGCCGGACGATCTCCCTGACCGCCTGCTGGACGGCGTCGAGCCGCTCGAGACCGGACATCAGCTTCGTGTGGATCGCCTCGACCACGACAATCGCGTCGTCGATGACCAGGCCGATCGCCGCGGCGATGCCCCCGAGCGTCATCAGGTTGAAGGTGAGGCCCATCAGCTTCATGGCAACGAGCGTGATGAGGACGGTGACCGGGATGACGAGCGTCGCGACGAGCGTCGTGCCCCAGTTCTTCAGGAACAGGAAGATGATGAGGACCGACAGGATCAAGCCGAAGATGATCGCCTCCCACACACTGCGCACCGACTCGCGCACGATCTGCGACTGGTCGTAGAAGAAGGCGAGCTTCATGTCGGGCGGCAGCTCGCGTTTGAGCGCCGCCAACTCGATGCGGAGGTCGCGCGCGATGTCCAGCGTACTGCCGTCTGGCTGGCTGCGGATGTTGAGCAGCACCGCGTTGACGCCCTCGGCCGTCACGATGTTGAACACGGGTTCTGGACCGCGTTCGACCCGCGCGAAGTCGCGGATGCGCACCGGCACCCCGTCGGTCACCGTCACCACGAGGTTGCCGATCTCCTCGAGGTTGTGCAGGCGGCCGTCGACGACGGCGAGGTAGAGCGTGTGGTTCTCCTCGTGCATGCCGGTCGGCGCCACGAGGTTGTTCTTCGTGAGCGCCTCGGTCACCTGCGCGAGGCCGAGGTGCGCGGCCTGCAGGCGCGTCGGATCCACGATCACCTGGAACTCGGGCGTACGCCCACCGACCAGGTCCACGCGCGCGACGCCGGGAATCCGCAGGAACCGCAGCTTCAGGTTGTAGCGCGCCGTCTCCCACAGTTCGGTGATGTCGCGCGTGTGGCTGGTCAGGCTGACGCCGATGATCGGAAACGCCGAGAACGTCAGGCGGAAGACCGACGTCGACGCGGTGGCGGGCAGCGTGGTGCGGATCTGCGACAGCCGGCTGAGCACGTACAGCTCCGACTGCACCATGTCGACCGACCAGGTGAAGAAGACGCTGATCTCCGCCGACCCTCGGCCGGTGGCCGATCGCACGGTCACCGACCCGGGAATGTCCTTCATCGATTCCTCGATGGGCCGGGTGATCGTGGCCATCATCTCGTCGGACGGCATCACCCCGTTGTCCACCAGGATGACGACGCGCGGGAAGTTGGTCTGCGGGAAGACCGACGAGGGGATGTGGAGGGCGGCGTAAACGCCGCCCAGGCAGAGCGCGACACAGACGAATGCGATGGCCATGTTGTGGCGCACCGCGAACTGTCCGATGAGCGACTGGTTGTTCATACGCTCCGGCGGCAACGCAGGCCCGAGGGCCCGCGACCGAGTCTGATGTTGCGGCGGACTTACCGGCCGATCACGCGGATCCGGCTCTCCTTCGGGAGGCCATAGGCGCCCGCGGCCACCACGATCATCCCTTCCTTCAGCCCCTCGCCCTCCACTTCGACCAGGTTGCCCTCGCGCAGCCCAGCCTTCACCGGCCGCTTCACGGCCTTGTCGCCCTCGACGAGGGCGATGGCGCTCGAACCGCCCTCGGAGACGAGGCCTTCGACTGGCACGGCCAGACGATCGCGGCGCTCTTCGACGAGGATACGGGCGTCCACGAATTGTCCCGGCCGGAGCGCGGCACCCGCCGGGACGGACACGCGTACGGTAACCGTGTCGTTCTTGCCGTCCACGGCTGCGCCGATGAAGACGACCGTGCCGCGGTGTGTGTCCGGCGCGGGTGCCGAGGCGTCGCTCGGGCTGCCGCGGGCCGTCAGGGTCACCGGGAGGCCGGTGCGGACACGCGCGATGTCCGCGCTGCGGACGGATGTGGACACGACGAGACGGTCGAGATCGATGATCTCGGCGAGAACGGTACTGAGATCGATGGCGTCGCCCGGCCTGCCGCTCACCCGAACGAGCGTGCCGGCGAGCGGCGCCTCGATGTCGAGCAGTGCACGCTGCGTCTGCACGTTGGCCAGTTCGTTGTGCGCGGCCACGAGGTTCTGCTCGGCTTCCTGGTACACCTTCTGGGACGTCGCCTCGCCCGCCCCGAGCTGCTTCTGCCGCTCGAAGGCTCTCTCGGCGAACTGGAGGCTTTGCTTCGCCTTCGTGACCGCCACGTCCACCACCCGGCTGTCGAGGCGGAAGAGCATCGCGCCCTTCGGCACGCGCTGCCCTTCAGCGCACAGGACCTGCGCCAGGATGCCGGCGACCGGCGCCGCCACGCGCGCGCTGGCGGGCGGCAGGCGCTCGGTCGCAGGCTGCGGTTCCACGGTCCCCCACGTCTCGATGTAGCCGTGGATGGTGGTCCGCACGATGGGCGCCACGTGGACCGCGACGATGGGCGACACGGTCTCTTCCTCGCCGCCGGCCGGTGCCGCCGGTTTCAGGACGCGAAGGGCCAGCACCAGAATCAGGACGAGCGCCACCGCAACAGCGCCAACCCACACGAGGCGTTTCATCAGCGTCTCCTCACACGTGATTTCCTGTCTTGACAGCCCACAGTAGAAGCCCCACCTGCCCTTGGCTCGCGATGGGCTGTCAGCGGCGCACGCCCTCAGGCGGGCGCGCTTCCCGCGGCGGCGCCGTCAGCAGCCAGTCGGCCGAGTCCACCGGGCTCTGGAGCGCGTCCTCGAGCGCACCGAGAGCCTGATGAGCCTTGACGATCGCGTCGAGGCGGGCGAGTTCTGCGGTGGCCAGCTCCAACTGAATGCTGCCGAGATCCAGCTTCGAGATCTCCCCCGCTCCGAGCTGCGCCTGTGCCAACTGCCCCTGCTTTTGCAGATCGGCCTGGATCGTGTCGGCGGTGGCGATCTTCGCCAACGCCGCGCGATATCCTGCCAGCCCGCGGTCAATCTCCTCGATGGCACGGCTCTGCACGCCAGCGAAGGCCGCCGCTGTTTCTTCGCGCCGCGACTCGGCTTCCGCGATGGGGCCGCGGTTGCGGCTGAACACCGGCAGAAGACCCGAGAGTCCCAGCGTCCACTTGTTTGCGGCCTGGTCCATCTGGTAGCCAGGACCGAGGTGAACGTCCGGGTACTGCCTGGCGATCTCGAGCTGCAGCGCGGCCTGACGGCCCTCGTATTCAGCCAGGGCCCCCAGGATATCGGGCCGACTCACCAGGGCCTGCCGGCGGGCGTCCGCCGTGGGCAACTCCGCAGGCGCCCGCGCGAACACGTCGAACGAGAACGTCACCCCGTCGAGCGCCTGCACGGTCACGCCCAGCGCGGCCGCAACGTGGACCCGCGCCTCGGCCTGCTGGCGCGCCGCGTCGTGCACCGCCAGCCGGATCGTGGCGAGCACGAGCCGCGCCTGTGTCCGTTCGAACGGGGAGATGGCGCCCGCGGCCAGTTGTCGGTCGAGCAGTGCGAGGTTGGCTGCCTGGATCTGCAGCTGGCGCTCGAGGAGCGCTGATGTGGCGGTGGCCGCGTGGAGATCGAGCAGCGCCTGGCGCACGCGGCTGCGTACCTGCCAGGCGGTCGTCGCGATGTTGAGCCGCGCAGCCTCTGACAGTTGTCGCGCCTGGGCGAGACGGTGCTCGCGTTTGCCGGCGGTCTCCAGTGTGAAGTCGAGATCCAGCGTGAGGATCCACGGCGTCATCTCGCTGGCGGGCATCGTCGAGTTGTACCCCGGCGCGAAGCTGACGTTGGGATTCGGCCGCTCGCCCGCGGTCACCGCGCCAGCCCGTGCCGTGGACCAGGCCGCACGGGCCTGATCGAGATTGGGGTGGTAATAGAAGGCGACCAGCGTCAACGACCGCAGATCCCAGGCGGAGGGTGGCCACGAGGTCGCCTGGTGGTTCGCTTGCAGAAACCGCGCGAGGTCGGCGGCGTCGAGCGTGCGCGCTTCGATGGATGCCAGTGTCGCCGGAGCCGAAAGTGGCTTCGGCTGATAGTGGACACACGCGCCCAAGCCGGGCAGCGTCATCAGCGAAAGGGCAATCAGGAGCCGACTCGGCCGGCAGCAGACAAGGATCCAGCCGACCATCAGAGAACGAGTCTGTTCCATAACGGGAAGTCCAGAATACTGAGTGGGAACCAATGAATTGTATACGATCTGACACCTGGCGCGGACGTTTCATTTCGGTTCCACGTCACCACCGCGGCGCCAGCGTGGCCCCGTCGCTCTGCGGCCCGCCGCGTGACGGAATACGTTGCCGAACTTATGAACCGGCGTACTCAGAATGAGATCTCGGGAGCCACAAACACTCCCCGCGACGCGGCGGCGTCTCGCAAGCGTGGGTCGTATGTCACAAGCGTGGCAGCCTTGGCGTCAAGGGCCATGGCGACGTGCAGCGCGTCGAGCGCTCGCAGTGGGACGTTCCGGGAGGTCAAGAGGAGACGCTCGGCAAGTCGATGAACCGGGGGTGTCAGCTCCGCACGCCTGCACGACGCCGCAAGCTTCTCCGCTTCGCGATACAGCCGGCGGGACTCCGCGTGTGTGAGTGCGCCCTCGCGCGTGCGGCGTCCCAGCGCCGACGCCATCTCGGTCAGAGCCAGGTCGGACAGAATGACGTCTTCTGTGCCCACCAGCGCCCGATTCAGCCTGTCGCTCTCCGGTTCCGGCACAAACAGCTTCACCAGGGCGCTGGCGTCGAGATAGATCGGCCCGGCCCACGCCTCAGAGCGTTGGCCCCTCACCCGCGATCCTCGCGATCGTCGAGGACGGCCTGCGAGAGCCGAGGGCTGATCGCCCGGGCCTCGAGGCGCACCTTCTTCAAGTCCGGAAACGGCTGCCGCGGCCTGGTCGGCACGAGCCGCGCGACCGGTCGGCCACGTTCGGTAATGACCACTTCACGCCCCTTCCGGACATCGTCCAGCAGGCTGGTCAGGTCCTGCCGGGCCTCGCGCACACCAGCGGTTCGCATGTCCTGATTGTGTCACATGTAGCACATGCGATCAAATGTCGATGACCTTTGGAGGCGTCGAGGCGAACCGCTGGGCGGTGGCCCGCTGTTCCCGTCTTCTCAGCGCCACAACCAGAGCTACACAGCCAGTCCAGGTAGGCAGCATGTCCACGACAGGTATGATCTCCACCAGAAAGGTGGGGAGAAACAGCGGATGGAAGCCAAGTAGGAGGCTCAGGACGATCGTCGTGACGACGTCGGTAATCTCATCGAAGAAGGTCCAACCCAATGGACCCAGGAGTACCTGGATCCCATCCGCGGCGATTGCGACGGCAAAGGCCGGCCAAATACGCAGCGGGGTCAAGAAGGGTGTGCGGAACAATCTCATGGCGGATCTCACCAGCCGGTGAGCGGCGCGGCCCGAATCCTAATGGCAAACCGTGTCCGGAGGCATAGAATCCCCGCCGGGCGTCGCAACGTGGGCTCTCGCTACTGCCGGCGGCGGTCCGCGTTTTCGTTCCTGAACACCACGTTCGACCCGTTTCTCTCCACGATTTCACGGATTCTCTCTTCAACACTGGCCTGCGACTCTTCCAGCAGACCCGAGTGCTTCGCCTTATCGATAGCTTCGGCGCGAATCTGCCGCACGGCTTCCTCGCGGTCCTGCAGCGTTACACTGTTCCACCAGCCATTCTCATCTTTCAGAACCTTATACTCTTTCATGTCGATGGAAAGGAGCTTCGGTGGGGGGACCCAAGCGACAACGTGGAGAGGCCTCTTTTCGATGTCGATCCGAAACGGCTCCCGGAGATCAAACCCCGCCTTGGCCATGAACACACCCTGAATCTGGATGGTCTTGGTGCTTCCCATCCAGGTCTGCTGCCAGGAATGGTCGATGAACATCTCCCGGGAAACTGTGGCCACTTCGAGGATCGGCGTAATCTGTTCGATGACGATGGTCTGGTTGATCCGGACCTGCGGCGTGAAATTGAAGAATTGCCGCATGCCTTCCGCCGTCTTATAGGCCAAGTCCGACGGCACCTTCACGACAACTACGTAGAACGCAATCGTCACTGCGACGATGATGAGGACGACTGCCGCGGCGATGGCCAGAGGAGTTTTAACGTTCATGGCGGAGGCCCGAGAATAGCCCTCCAGGACGGAATTGACCAACGGAGTTCTGGGACAGCGACGGTCAACAAATCTCTCAGCATTATGCCGGGCCCGGCATAGTTCAGTGAAATACTTCTCCAGCGACGCGCGCAGCAC
>JADGOB010000062.1 GCA_017883185.1 Acidobacteriota bacterium | reverse complement strand
GCCCTCGAGCAGGAAGCGCGTCAGATCGAGCACATGGTCATCGCGCCGTGCTGCTGGATGCAGCCGGTGTCGGATCACCAGTCACAGGCCTCCGACGAGGTCAAGCAACAGATCCGTCAATGGCTCGGGTCTGGGATGACCCGGCAGCAGGTGCTCGACGCGTTCGTCGCCCGCTACGGGGCCAGGATCCTGGCCGAACCCCCGAACCAGGGATTCAGCCGGTTCCTCTACCTCACGCCCTGGGTGGTCTTCGGTGTCAGCGGGATCGGCCTGGTTGCACTGGTCAAGAAGATGACGGGCACCCGCACGCCGGGGTCCGCCGCGCCGGCCGCCCCTCCCGAACCCCGCGCCGACGCGAACGGCACCGCGTACGAGGAGCAACTGGACGACGAACTGCGGGACATGGACTGAGACAGATTCCAGGGGACCCACAGACACTTGCTTCAACAGTGGCGATCTCAGCCCTGGAAGATGTCTACGTGGCGGGCTGGTCGTCCGCCTCCGCCTCGCCCGTCACGTCTCCGCCCTGGCTCAGCTGGTACTTCCGCAGCTTGTAGCGCAGGTGTGTCGCTCGCTCATGCCCAGCGACCGGGCGGCCCGCGTCTGTACGCCCGCGGCCACGTCCAGCGCCTCGACAATCAACGCGCCGTCGAACTCGGCGACCCGCTCGACAAACGGAAACGGTAGAATCGCGTGGTGGCCAGGTCCGCCGCGCGACCGCTCGATCTCTTCCATCCGGCCGTTCGCGCCTGGTTCAGTTCGTCGTTCGGACTCCCGACCGCGCCCCAGTCGCTCGGCTGGCCGGCGATCGCCCGCGGCGACTCGACGCTGATCCTCTCGCCGACCGGGAGCGGCAAGACGCTGGCGGCCTTCCTGTGGGCGATCAACCAGGTGATGTTCGCTCCACGGCCGGCCGCGGATCGCCGCTGCCGGGTGCTCTACGTGTCCCCGCTCAAAGCACTCGCGGTGGACGTGGAGCGCAACCTGCGTTCGCCGATCGCCGGCGTCGCCCTTGCCGCACAGTCGCGCGGCGACCAGTTCGTGCTGCCCGAGGTGTCCGTCCGGACCGGCGACACGCCGGCGTCCGAGCGCGCCCGGTTCCGCCGGGACGCCGCGGACATCCTGATCACGACGCCGGAATCGCTCTACCTGCTGCTGACATCGCGCTCGCGGGAAGTGCTGCGCTTTGTCCAGACGGTGATCGTGGACGAGATCCACTCGCTGGTGCCGACCAAGCGCGGCGCACACCTGATGCTGTCGCTCGAGCGCCTGCAGGCCTTGTGCCCGCACCGTGTCCAGCGCATCGGCTTGTCCGCCACGCAGCGTCCCCTGGACGAGGTGGCGCGCTTTCTTGGGGGAGTGGAGAGACGGGCTGGGAACACCCAACCGGCGGATGAGCCTGCCGGCTCGCGCATGTCAGGCGCCGACGCTGTGCACGATGAGTTCAACGCAGGGGGTCGCGCGATCACTTACCGGCCGGTGACGATCATCGACGCGCGGCAAAGGAAGCAGCTGGCGTTGACGGTCGAAGTGCCGGTGGAGGACCTGGCCAGGCTGGCGAAACAGGTCGCGATCCCGAGCGGGCCCGCCTCCCGGGGGACAGTGGCCCCCTCCATCTGGTCCAGAATCCATCCCAGGTTGCTGGAACTGATCCGGGCACACCGCACGACGCTCCTGTTTGTCAACAGCCGGCGCCTCGCCGAGCGGCTGGCCGGCGCGATCAACGAACTGGCGGGCGAGACGGTCGCGCGGGCGCACCACGGCTCGCTCTCGCGCGAGCAGCGTCTGGACATCGAAGACGCCCTGAAGGCCGGGCGGATCCCCGCGCTGGTGGCCACCTCGTCGCTCGAGTTGGGAATCGACATGGGCGCGATCGACTTGGTCATCCAGATCGAGGCGCCGCCCTCGGTGGCCAGCGGGATGCAGCGAATCGGCCGGGCGAGCCACCAGGTGAACGCCGTCAGCAGAGGGATCGTCTTCCCGAAGTTCCGCGGTGACCTGGTCGCCTGCGCGGCCGTGACGCGGGCGATGCATGAGGGGCTCGTCGAAGCGACCCGCTACCCGCGCAATCCGCTCGACGTGCTGGCGCAGCAAGTGGTGGCGATGGTGGCCATGGAGCCGTGGACGGTGGACGGCCTCTACGACGCCGTGCGCGGCGCCGCGCCCTTCGCGGGATTGTCGCGCCCGATCTTCGACGGCGTCCTCGACATGCTCTCCGGCCGGTATCCGTCGGACGAGTTCGCCGATCTGCGGCCGCGGCTCACGTGGGACCGCATCGGCGGGATGCTGACCGCCCGCCAGGGTGCCGGCCGGGTCGCCATCATCAACGGGGGCACGATCCCCGACCGTGGACTCTACGGGGTGTTCCTCTCCGGCGCGGCAAAGGGCGCGGCCCGCGTTGGCGAGCTCGACGAAGAGATGGTGTTCGAGTCGCGGGTGGGTGAGACGTTCGTGCTGGGCGCCTCGACCTGGCGCATCGAAGACATCACGCACGATCGCGTGATCGTCTCGCCGGCCCCGGGAGAGGCCGGAAAGATGCCCTTCTGGCACGGGGACCGACCGGGACGGCCGCTGGAACTCGGCCTCGCGATCGGCCGGCTGGTCCGCGAACTGCGCGGCATGCCGAAGGCCGCGGCGGTGAGCCGACTCATTCGAGAACACGATCTCGACCGCACCGCGGCCGAGAACCTGCTGCAGTACCTCTCCGACCAGGAACGCGCAACGAAGGTCGTTCCCGACGACCGCACGCTCGTCATCGAACGCTACCGGGACGAGCTCGGCGATTGGCGCGTGTGCGTGCTCGCGCCATTCGGCGGGCAGGTGCTCGCGCCGTGGGCCATGGCCGCCGAAGCTCGCATCCGCGAGCAACGCGACCTCGACGTCGAGACGATGTGGTCTGACGACGGGTTCGTCGTCAGGTTCCCGGACACGGACGAACCCCCTGACCCGTCGCTGCTGTTGCCGCCGCCCGACGAGGCCGAGCGGCTGCTCTTCCGGCAACTGGGCGGCACCGCGCTCTTCGCCGCGCGCTTCCGGGAGGTGGCGGCGCGGGCGCTTCTCCTGCCGCGCCGTCGTCCGGGCACTCGCACGCCACTGTGGCAGCAGCGCAAGAAGGCCTCGGACCTGCTCGCGGTCGCGGCTCGATTCGGGTCGTTCCCCGCGCTGCTCGAGACCTACCGGGAGTGCCTGCGCGACCAGTTCGACGTGCCGGCGCTGCTCGACGTGCTCGCGCGCGTGGCCCGGCGGACGATGCACGTGACGACCGTCGATACCGACACCCCTTCGCCGTTTGCCGCGTCTCTCCTGTTCGCCTACACCGCGAACTTCATCTACGACGGCGACGCGCCGCTGGCCGAGCGCCGCGCGCAGGCCCTCCTCGTTGACCAGTCGCAGCTGCGGGACCTGATGGGCGACATCGAGCTGCGCGAGCTGCTGGACGCCGGGGTCATCGAAGAGGTGGAAGCGCAGCTCCAGCACGCCGATCCGCGTTACCGTGCCAGGAGCGCTGACGCCGTCCACGACCTGCTGTTGCGCATCGGGGACCTGACGCGCGAGGAACTCGCGGCCCGCTCGGCGAGCGACCAGGTCGCCCGTTCGATTCGCACGCTCGTCTCCGCCCGACGGGTTCTCGAGGTGCCGGTCGGGCGCGGCGCACGGTTCATTGCCGTCGAGGATGCGGCCCGCTATCGCGACGCGCTCGGTGCGAGGTTGCCGACAGGGTTGCCCGCGTCGCTGCTCGAGCCGGTGGCCGATCCGCTGGGCGACCTCGTCCTCCGCTTTGCCCGCACGCACGGTCCGTTCACGACCGAGGCCGTGGCCTCGCGGTTCGGCATCTCGGCGGGAACGGCGGCGGCAGCGCTGGCCCGCCTCGCGTCCCGGGGCCGCGTCCTGCAGGGCACGTTCACGCCGGGAAGGCTCGGGCGTGAGTGGTGCGAGAACGACGTGCTCCGGGTGATCCGGCAGCGATCACTGGCGCGACTGCGGCACGAGGTGGAACCGGTCAGCGCCGCGGCGCTCGGCCGGCTCTCGGTGGCGTGGCACGGCCTGCTGACGCGGCGACACGGACCGGATGCCCTGCTCGACGTCGTCGAGCAACTGCAGGGGGTGCCGGTCGCCGCGTCGTTGCTGGAGCGCGAGATCCTGCCGGCGCGCATCGAGGGATACCGCTCGTCCGATCTCGATCTGCTCAGCGGCGCCGGCGAAGTGGTGTGGGTCGGTGTCGAGCCACTGGGCGAACGGGATGGACGCGTGGCGTTGTACCTGACCGACCACCTGGCCCAATTGCTGCCGTCCTCGCCAGGAATCGCCGAATTCGATGGCCGCAGCCGGTCGATTCTCGAGCACCTTCGGCGGGAAGGCGCCTCGTTCTTCTCGTCCCTCCACGTGGCCTGTGGCGGCGGCTACCCGGGCGAAACCGTGAGCGCGCTCTGGGACCTCGCCTGGCGCGGCCTCGTCACCAACGACACGTTCCATGCGCTGCGGGCATTCACGCAACCGTCGCCGCGTCAACGCCGCCGGGGTCCAGCGGCGCCCTTCCGCTCGCGGCGCCTCACCCCGCCCACGGCGGAAGGTCGATGGGGCCTGGTGGAGTCCGGAGCCGCGGCGCGCCCGTCCACGACGCGGTGGGCGGCCGCCACCGCGCAGCAACTGCTGAATCGCCACGGAGTCATGACGCGCGAGGCCGTGACGATCGAGAATCTCCCTGGCGGGTTCAGCGCCGTGTACGACGTGCTCAAGGCGATGGAAGAGGCCGGCCGGATCCGGCGTGGATACTTCGTCGGAGGTCTCGGCGCCACGCAGTTCGCGCTGCCAGCGGCGGTGGATCTCCTGCGTTCGGTTCGAGACGATCCGGAGGTTCCCCAGACGGTCTGCCTGGCCGCCACGGATCCCGCCAATCCGTATGGCGCAATCCTCAAGTGGCCATCCCGGCCGGACGCGCCGGCGTCGTCGCGCGAGAAACGCGGCGCGACCAGGTCCGTGGGCGCCGGCGTCATCCTGGTCAACGGTCACCTCGCGGCCTACGTGGGCAGGGCCGATCGACAGTTCCTCACCTTCCTGCCCGAGGACGAGCCCGCACGTGGCCTGTTCGCCCGCGAGATCGCGCGCGGCCTATTTTCGCTGGCGACCGCGGAGGGTGATCGCGCCGGGATGCTGATCTCGGAGATCGACGAGACCGAGGCGACGCGCCACCCGCTGGCGCCGTTCCTCGTGGAGGCCGGCTTCGTGAAGCGGGCCACCGGATTCCAGGCCGCAAGGCCGAAGTAGAGCGGACACGCCCTCAACCTGGCTCTCGCGGGGCAGACGGCCGCGCCTAAGACAGATTCCAGGGGCCCCACAGAAACTTGCTTCAACCGTCACGATCTCAGCCCTGGAAGATGTCTACTGGTGCCCCCGCTGCCAGAAATGAAAAGGGGCGCTACCGCCGAAGACGGTTGCACCCCTCCCTCGATCTTCGACCTGCTGTCTGCTGTCTTCTGTCTGCCTGCTGCCCGCTGCCGGCTCTCAGACTCTGATCGTCACCAGGTCGATCCGGCTCAGGTCGCCGACGCCCAGCCCCTTCTCGGCTGCCGTCTCGATGTGCCGGGACTGGCGCATCTTGTCGCTCAGGGCCGCGGCTTTTCGCTTGTCGAGGATCACCTGGCGGCACACGACGTCGAGCGCCACCGGATCGGTCGCGATGTAAATCGCGTTGTCGCGCCAGATGACGTCCGGGTTCCGCGGCTGCGGGCCGTCGTCGAAGCAGCACTTTGTGGCGTCGAGGATGATCAACGGGATCTTCGTCTGCGTCAGATAGTGCTGGTACGCCTCTGCGATGTAAGGGTCGCAGTTGCCGCCGTGCGCCTGGCGGTGGTGACTGTAGCACCCGAACGCGATGTTCTTGAGCGCCAGCGTCACGCCGGAGCCGCCGTGATCCTTCAGCACCGGCAGGTTGACCGTGACGTCCGTCTCGGCCACGGTCGTGTCGAGCGGACACGGTCCACCCGACGCATGCAGCATCTTCGCGGCGTCGTAACGCCCGCCCGTCTGGATTCGTTCGCCCAACCGGCCCGTGCCCGGCTTGTAGTCGGTCGGCCCGAAGTGATCCGCGTGGCGATCCCACACGATGACGTCCGCCGGCTTCACGCCCGCGGCCATCACGCCCGTCGCCACCGCCTCGGTCAACTCCCGCGCGGTGTAGAGGAGCGGGCGGCCGAGCAGGTTGATCTTGAGGCCAACGCGCATGCCGGGCTTGAAGTACTGCCGCCAGGCGTCCTCGGCCTTCTTCTGGCCGGTGAACGCGGTCATGCCGCGCTCCAGCATCGCCGCGATGACCTTGGGATCGCGCGCCTCGCCGTTCCACACCCTGGGCGACTCGACGCGGACGACGCGAACCTTCGCGTCCGCCGCGTCTTCAGCCCGCTTCCCGGCAAGCGTGGCCGCCGCGGCCGCGCCGAATATCCCTGTCAACAAGCCCCGTCGGGTCACACCCGTATCCGCGAGAGACATGTCTCACTCCTTGAAAAGAAGCCCTCACTATACCCGGACCTCGTCCCGGGTCCAAACGGGAGGAGTGTTCCCCAGAGGGGTGTTCCGAGGAGGAGTTGACGAATCGTTCCGCTATCTGCGATACTCCAGTTCGATGCTGACCAGCCGCACCTTCATGATGTCGATGCCGATGCCCATGGGAATGGGCATGAGTGTCGGCGTGGTGCGCGCGATCGGCTAGAACCAGACATAACCGGACGCACCTGCACCCGCCGACCTGGACGCTCCAGCCGGCGGGTGTTGTTTTGTACGGACCAGATCATGACGCTCTCGTCTCTGACTGCTGCTATCGCCTTCGTTGTCATGTCGCTGCACATGTCGATGCCCATGTCGATGCGCATGCGGACCGTGTCCGCCATGTCCATGCGGAGCCGCAGCAGCGGATGACCTGACAGCGCCACCAGGCGAGGTTCCACCAGGGGCCGTCATCCGCAAGCGACTGCGGGTGACGGCCCCTTTTTCTTTGGGCGGCCGGCGGAGAGGGAGGTCACGAAGATGCCAGTGCGAGTGGGTCTCATCGGGTTTGGAACGGTCGGACGGGCGGTGGCTCGGCTCCTGGCGAGCGGCCGGGATGCGCGTGCGCGCCTCGTGCGCGTGTGCACGCGGCGGGACGGGCCTGCGCGACCCGACTGGCTACCCGCAACGGTCGACTGGAGCGACCGGTTCGAGTCGCTCCTCCAACCGGACATCGACGTCGTCGTGGAACTGGTTGGCGGGATCGAGCCGGCGCGCGAGTGGAGTCACCGGGCGTTCCTGGCGGGCAAATCGGTGGTCACCGCGAACAAGCAACTGGTGGCCGAGTTCGGCCCCGAGCTCGTGTCGCTCGCCGCGCGCCAGCGCCGGTCGTTCCGCTTCGAAGGCGCCGTCGCCGGTGGCGTGCCGGTCATCCGGGCGGTGCAGGACGGCCTTGCCGGCGACCGGCTGGTCCGCATCACCGGCATCCTGAACGGCACCTGCAACTACATCCTCACGCGAATGGAGAGCGATCGGCTGTCGTTTCACGACGCGCTCGAAGAGGCGCAGGCCCTCGGCTACGCCGAGTCGGACCCGACCGCGGACATCGAAGGGCTGGACGCGCGCGCGAAGCTCGCCATTCTCTGCGGTGTCGGTTTCGGAATCCACGTGCGCCCATCGGACATCCCGTGCGCCTCGGTCGCCGGCGTCACGGCCGACGACCTGGCCCACGCCCGCGCGAACGGCTGCACGATCCGACAGGTCTCGAGCGCCGAGCGCGTTGAAGGCACGCCGCACATGGTGAAGGCCTCGGTGGGCCCGGCCGTCGTGCCGCTCGACGGCCCGTTGGCCCGCGCGCACGGCTGCCAGAACGTGATCGTCGTCGATGGCGAAGTTGGCGGCGAGACGGTGTTCGCGGGGCAAGGCGCGGGCGGGAACCCCACCGCCGTTGCCGTTGTCTCGGACCTAATCGCAATTGCGGAACAACGCCACCGCCTTCTTTCTCCGTCGTGCTCGTCGAACGTCGAGGCCAACTGGCCTTCCCTTCAACCCTCGTCATCGAAAGGATCGGACTCCCATGCCTGAGCCGAACACGTTCCGTCCCGCCACTATCGCGCTTCACGGCGGTCATGTGCCCGACGCGGCCAGCAAGGCGCGAGCGGTGCCCATCTACCAGACCACGTCGTACGTGTTCGAGTCGGCCGACCACGCGGCCAGTGTCTTCGCGCTCGAAACCCCCGGGAACATCTACACGCGCATCACCAACCAGACGACCGCCGTGCTCGAGGCACGGCTGGCTCAGCTCGACGGAGGGGTGGGCGCGCTCGCCGTGTCGTCCGGGCAGGCGGCCATCACGCTGGCCGTGCTGAACATCGCGCGAGCGGGCCAGAACATCGTGTCCACCCGCGCCCTCTACGGCGGCACCTACAACCTGTTCCGCCACACGCTGCCACGATTCGGGATCGAAACCCGGTTTGTCGATTCGTCGCAGCCGGACGAGGTGGACCGTGCGATCGACGGGAACACGCGCCTGGTCTACACCGAGTCGATCGGCAATCCGAAGAACAACGTCGACGACTTCCAGGCGATCGCCGATGCCGCGCATCGCCACGGTATCCCGTTCGTCGTGGACAACACGGTGTCGCCGTTCATCTTCCGCCCCTTCGACCACGGCGCGGATATCATCGTCTACTCGCTGACGAAGTTCATCGGCGGCCACGGGACGTCGATCGGCGGGGCGATCGTCGATTCCGGCCGGTTCAACTGGGCGAACGGCCGATTTCCCGAGTTCACCGAGCCCGACCCGTCGTATCACGGCCTCGTGTTCTGGGACCAGTTCGGCCTGCACTCGAAGGCGGCCAGCCCGGGAGCCGGGTACATCACGAAGGCGCGGGTGCAACTGCTGCGCGACATCGGCCCATGCCTGTCGCCGTTCAATGCCTTCCAGTTCCTGCAGGGACTCGAGACGCTCCCCCTCCGGATCAACGCACATTGCCGCAACGCGCTGGCCGTCGCGGAGTGGCTGCATGGGAACCCGAACGTCGCCTGGGTGAACTACCCGCTACTGCCCGATCATCCCGACTGCGAACGCGCGAAACGGTACTTACCGGACGGGGCTGGCGCGATCGTCGGGTTCGGGATCCGGGGGGGATGGGACGCCGGGAAACGTGTCATCGACTCGGTGCGGTTGTTCAGTCACCTCGCGAACATCGGCGACGCGAAGAGCCTTATCATCCACCCGGCGTCCACGACCCATCAACAACTGTCGCCGGAAGAGCGGGTGGCGTGCGGCGTGACCGACGATTACATCCGGCTGTCGGTCGGCATCGAGGACATCGTGGACATCCTGGACGACCTCGAACAGGCCATCGTCGCATCGCAGCGGCCGGCCGTGAACCGGAAACCTCTCCTGCTGGTGGGATGATGACGATCGCGGACGCTTCGACAACGGTGGACCGGGTGACCACCCGATTCACGACGCTGTTCGACCACGGGATCACCCTCGACTGCGGCCGCCGGCTCGGCGCGATCACCGTCGCCTGGGAGCAGTACGGCGCGCCGAATCGCGACCGGACCAACGTGATCCTGGTGTGCCATGCGCTCTCGGGTGGCGCGCACGCCGCCGGCTGGCACGAGGACGGCGCAAGGCCAGGTTGGTGGAACGAGCTCATCGGCCCTGGGCGTGCGTTCGATACCTCCCGGTTCTGCATCGTGAGCACGAACGTGCTGGGCGGCTGCTACGGCACCACCGGCCCCGCGTCGATCGATCCGGCCACCGGCCTCCCACATGGCCCGGACTTTCCTGTCGTCACGATCTGGGACATGGTGCGCGTCCAGCGCGCGCTGCTCGAACACCTTGGCGTGACGTCGCTCGCCTGCGTCGCGGGCGGGTCCATGGGCGGGATGCAGGCGCTCGCCTGGAGTGTGATCCATCCGGAGTGGGTCCGGTCGGTTGTCGCGGTCGCCGCAACCGACCGTCACTCGCCGCAGCAGATCGCGTTCAACGAGGTGGCGAGGCGGGCGATTACCGCCGACCCCGCCTGGCGAGAGGGCCGATACGAAGCGGGCGCCGGGCCCGAGTCTGGCCTGGCCGTGGCCCGGATGCTCGGCCACATCACCTACCTGTCCGACGCCGGGATGGAACGGAAGTTCGGGCGGCGGTCGCGTGGCCCTCTCGGGTTTGTCGTTGGACAGCCCGAGTTCGAGGTGGAACGCTATCTCGATCACCAGGGTGCCAGTTT
Source organism: Acidobacteriota bacterium (assembly GCA_017883185.1). Lineage (GTDB taxonomy): Bacteria > Acidobacteriota > Vicinamibacteria > Vicinamibacterales > Fen-181 > FEN-299. The sequence continues at coordinate 11,232 of JADGOB010000062.1, read as the reverse complement.
CGTGAAACGCTTCGACGCAAATTCGCTGCTCTACCTCACGAAGGCGATCGACTACTTCGACCTGGCGGAGCGGGAAGGGTCGCTCGAGTCGGCGCTCGCGCGCACGCGGGCCCGGTTCCTGCTGCTGACGTTCTCATCCGACTGGCTGTATCCGCCATCGCAACTCGAACGCGTGGCCCGCGCACTCGACGCGGTCGGCCGGTCAGTCACGTATCGCTGCATTCGCAGCGACTCCGGCCACGACGCGTTCCTGCTCGAACACGACCGGCAGGCGCCCCTCATCCGGCGCTTCCTGGGATCGGGCATCACTTCACCGTGAGGGTGCCCTTCATCCCCTCACCAAGGCATGCGCCGGGATCACCTCGCAAACATGCTCTTCGCGACGAACAACACGTTGGCCGGGCGCTCGGCCAGCCGCCGCATGTACCACGGGAACCAGAATTCCCCGTAGCTGATCAGGATGCGCAGCGGCGCCCGCTCGGCGACCAGCCGCGCCTGAAGGGGGCGCTGGATGCCATAGAGCATCTCGAACTCGTGCGAGGCCGGCCCGGCCGGCCGCGACGCCATCACCGACCGCAACCGCTCCACCAGATGTTCGTCGTGCGTGCCGATGCCGAGGAAGGTGCCCTGCGGCACGTCGGGCTGAAGCATCCGCGCTGCCAACTGGAAGTAGTTCTCGTCCACGTCGGCCTTCTTCGGGAACGCCAGGTCCGGCGGTTCGCGGTAGGCTCCCTTGACGAGCCGGATGGCGGGGCCGAGCGGCAGCAGCGCCTCGAGGTCCGCCTTCGTGCGGTAGAGGTACGCCTGCAGGCACAGGCCGACGCGCGGCGAACGCGCGCGCGCGCGACGGAACAACTCGATGGTGGGATCGACGTACTTGGTGCTCTCCATGTCGATCCAGACGGTGTTCCCGTGTGACTCGGCGCGAGCGACGATCTGCCAGAGGTTCTGGTGGCAGGCGTCGAGTCCGAGGTCGAGGCCCAACTGGGTGAGCTTCACCGACACCTGGACGTCGAGCCCCATCGCCGCAACCCGGTCGATCAACTCCAGGTAATGGCGCGTCACCGCCTCGGCTTCGGACAGACTCGAGAGATTCTCTCCAAGGTGCGTGAGAATCGTCCCGGTCCCGTGCTGCTCCTGCTGACGCCGGCACGCGTCGAGCGCCTCGTCCGCCGATTCGCCCGGCATGAATCGAGACACGGACCGGCGAACGAACGGATACCGCATGGCCTTCTCGCGCAGCCACACGCTTTCGGCTCCAGCCAACAGCACGCTCCTCATGATCGACATCGGCGCGCTCCCCCCTGAATCCCGAATCCAGGCTCCTGAATCCCTGTTGTCGATTCTACTTCGTCGGGACTGCGGAGTCTCGCATCCGGGGATGTGGTACTCTCCTGCCGGTAAGGCGGCCACCGCCAGACATCTTCCAGGGCTGAGATCGTGACGATTGGAGCAAATTTCCGTGGGTCCCTGGAATCTGTCGGCGGAGCTTCGCTGGGCTGCCCGCAGAGAGAAGAGGCGACACGCGATGCCCAGGTACCGCCTGGCCATTGAATATGCCGGCACGCGCTACAGCGGCTGGCAAGTCCAGAAGAACGCCCGCACGGTCCAGGGTGAACTGCTGCGGGCCGTGCGGGAGGCGACCGGGGTGGCGGCGCCCGACCTCCAGGGATCGGGGCGCACCGACGCCGGCGTGCATGCCTTGCAGCAGGTGGCGCACCTCGATGTGCCGAAGACGATCGCGCCTGAGCTCCTGCGGCGGCTGGTGAACGACGTCCTTCCCGCCGACATCAACGTGCTCCGCATCGAGCCGGTCCCCCACCGGTTCCACGCCCGCCACGATGCCGTGTCGCGCAGCTACCTCTACCAGGTGACGCGGCGGCGGACGGCGTTTGCGAAGCCATTCGTCTGGTGGGTGAAGGACGACCTCGACGTGCGCGCGATGCGAGAGGCCGCGGGCGCACTGGTCGGAATGCACGACTTCCGGTCGTTCACCGACAGCGATCCCGACGAGATATCCACGCTCGTACAGCTCGGGTCGCTCGAACTCAAAGAGGACGGCGACCTGATCCTCGTTCGCGTGACCGGATCGCACTTCGTGTGGAAGATGGTGCGACGGATTGTCGGCGTCCTGGTGGAGGTGGGGCGCGGGAGGCTGACGGCCGACGATGTGGAGCGATTCCTGGAAGCGGCGTCGCCCATCCCGGCAAAGGTCACCGCACCGGCGTCCGGCCTGTTCCTGGAGCGCGTCGTCTATCCGGGCGAGCAAGCGGTGGGACCGCTCGTGGCGATCACACCGCTTGCCCGCGGCCCTTACTTCTTGTAGCGAACCTTGCCGCCGACAATCGTGTAGAGCACTTCTGCCTTCTGGATGTCCTCCTCGGGGATCTTGGTGATGTCAGCCGAGAGGACGGTCATGTCGGCGAACTTCCCGGGGGCGAGCGAGCCCCTGGTCTTCTCCTCGAAGGCCGCGTAGGCGCCGTTGAGGGTGTAAGCCTTGAGGGCCTCTTCGCGCGTCATCCGCTGATCTCCGTAGAAGACCTCGCCGTTCTTCTGCTTGCGTGTGACGAGCGCGTAGTAACCGGGCAGCGGGTCGGTTGCTTCCACGGGCGCATCGGTGCCGTTGGCGATCACGGCGCCCGATTTCATCAGCTTCTGCCACGCATAGGCGCCTTCCTCGGCGCGCGGCGCGCCGAGTCGCGCGAGCACGTAGGGCGCGTCCGACGTGCAGTGAATCCCCTGCATGGCCGCGATGACGCCGAGCGCCCCGAACCGCGGGATGTCGGCCGCGTTGATGTGCTGCGCGTGCTCGATGCGCCAGCGCACATCCTTCTTGTCAGGGTGCGCCTTGAACGTCTCCTCGTAGACGTTCAGCGTCTCGCGGTTGGCGCGGTCGCCAATCGCGTGGGTGCTGACCTGGAAGCCGTTCTCGATCGCGAAGCGCACCGTGTCCTGCATCTCCTCGGGAGCGACAGTGTTCAGGCCGGTGCTCGTCGGCATGTCGGCGTATGGCTCGAGCAGCCACGCGCCGCGCGACCCGAGAGCGCCGTCCATCAACCGCTTGATCGCCCTCACCGTCAGGTGGCCGTTTGCCGCATCGATCATCCGGTACTTCGACCCGCTCTCGGCCAGCTTCGCGGCGCTCTCGCTGAGCATCACGTAGAGCCGGACGTTCAGCTTTCCCTGCTCGGCGAGCTTCTTGTAGAGGTCCACCGTCTCGAAACCGACGCCAGCGTCGTGCACCGATACGATGCCCTTCGAGATGTACTCGCGGTCGGCCATCTCGACCTCCCGGACGGCGTCGGCTTCCACCTGTTCGGGTGTGCGCTTCGCCCGGGCCTCGGCCAGCGCCTTGCCGACCAGCCCGGACGCCCGCTCGCGGAAGACGCCGATCGGGTTGCCCGCGCGGTCCTTGATGATCTCGCCGCCCGGCGGGTTCGGGGTCTTCCTGGTCACGCCGGCCAATTCCATCGCCTTGGCGTTGGCGATGGTCGCGTGCCCGCTCGCGTGGGTCAGGAACACCGGATTGTTCGGCGCGGCCTTGCTCAGCAGTTCGTGCGTGGGGAAGCCCTCGACCGCTCCGACCGGCCGTTTGTCCCACTTCTCTTGATGCCACCCGCGCCCGAGAATCCACTCCCCGGGCTGAGCCTTCTTCGCGGCATCGGCCACCTTGGCGACGATCTCGTCCCAGTTCCGTACCTTCATCAGCTCGAGGTTCAGCTTCGCCTCGCCGACGCCCATGAAGTGCGCGTGCGACTCGGTGAAGGCGGGCATGGCAAACCGGCCGGCCAGGTCGATGACCTCGGTCTTCTGGCCGACATAGGGCTTGATCTCGGCGACCGTGCCGAGGGCGACCACCCGGTCGCCGCGCACGGCGATGGCTTCCGCCGTCGGCCTGGCCGAATCGACGGTGGCGATATGGCCGTTGGTCAGGACGAGGTCGGCAGGTTCGACATGGGGACCGCAGCCGGATGCGGCCAGCACGAGCAGCGCCAGGACGCAGATGAGGATGCGCCACGATCGGGCAGAACCACGCATGACGTTCTCCTTCGTCAAAGTGAAAGGCGGGCCAATTCTACTCCCTCTTGCCGTCGCGGTGCGCGACCCTGTTGCCGCTATCCCCCTTCCCGTGGGCGACCGGCCGGTCGCCCCTACGGTGTCTCTGCCCCCTGTCCCCTGTCCGCTGCCGGCTGTCCGCTGTTATGATCCCGATATCGAAAGGACGTGCGTGGGCCTGTTCACATCGTTCCAGTTGAAGTCGCGTGACGCGGACACGCGGAAGCGTGCCGCGCGGTCGATGGGTGTGCGGGGACGAGCATCGGCGATCGCGTCGCTCGAGCCGCTGCTGGACGACCCGGAATGGTCGGTCCGCCAGGCGGCGGTCGAGGCACTCGGGGTCGTGGCTGATGCGGCAGCGGTGCCGCTGCTCGTCGCTGCGGTAAAGCAGGCCGACCAGGTCCAGGACCAGGCGGGCGCGGCCGCGCTGCGGGCGTCGGCCGTCGAGGCGTTCGGCCGGATTGGCGCGGCCAGCGTGGGGCCCCTGCTCGAGGCGCTGCGGGATCGCCACGCGAAGCTGCGCGAGACGGCCATCGAGGCGCTGGGGGCGATTGGCGGCCGGGACGCGGAGTCGGCCTTTGCCTCCATGCTGGCCGACGATCGATCGAGCGTGAGGCAGGCGGCCGCAGCCGCGTTGGCTCGCGCCGCCGGACCTGCCGCGGTTCCCGCGCTCAGGACGGCACTTGGCCACAAGGATCCGGTGACGCGACGCTGCGCCGCCGACGCGCTCGCCACGGTGTGCCACGCCACGGCGGTTGACGCCCTGCGCACGGCCCTGGGCGACCGCGACCGGCAGGTCCGCGACGCGGCCGTCCACGCGCTGGCGGCGATCGGCACCCCGGACGCGGTGTCGGCGCTCGTCGCCACCTTCCTGGCCGCCGATCGCGAACTGAAGGCGGCCATCTCAGCCGCCCTGAAGTCGTTCGAATGGGCCCCGACCGACGCCTCGCAGCGCGTGGTGCACGCGGCGCTGCACGGCCGCTTCGACGAGGCTGCCGCCGAAGGCGCGGCGGCGGTCGATCCGCTGATCGCCGCGCTCGCCGACCGCGACCCCTCGGCCCGCCTCGGCGCGGTCACCTCGCTCGGCCGCCTCGGCGATCCACGCGCGTCGGCCGCCATCGCCGCCCTCTTCAAAGACAGCGAGGCCAGCGTGAGGGAGGCGGCCGCCGACGCGCTCGTGGCCATCGGGCCGGCCTCGTCGCACGCCCTGGTGGACACGCTGAGCGAGCGCGCGGCGACGGTGCGCATGGCGGCGGAACGGGCGTTGTCTGGGATCGGCGAGGGGCGGGTCGCCGCCGCGCTGATCGCCGAGGTCGAAGTGGGCCAGCGGACGCAGCACGGCGCGATTGACCTTCGCGTGGTCGGGAGCCGCACGGACCTCGACGCCGCCCGGCAGGCGGCCGACGCGCTCGAGTCGCTCCTCGCTCACGCCCGCAGGAAGATGCCGGTCGATGCCCTGCGCCACGTCGCCGCGCTCACGGACGTGATCCTGCTGGAGCCGGGCGAAGTCCCGGGCAGGAGCGACACGCTCGACGCCGACGCGTTGAGGAGTGTCGGCAAGGAAGAGCTGAGACGACGGGGCGTCTGACGGACGGCAACCAGTCGAGTAGGGACACAAAGAGCACATCCCCACGTACACCCGTCTCCGTGTTCTTTGTGAGCTTTGTGGTTTGATCGTGGGCAAGCGTCAGGCGCGCTTCACCAGGTCGAGGAACGCGTTGGCCGCGTGGCTGAGAGCGCGGCGCGCCGGGTAGACCAGCCGGATCTGGCGCGCGAGCTTCAACTCCTTCACCGCCACCTCGCACAGCGTTCGCCGCTCGATCTCCTGCTCGACGCACATCCGCGGCAGGAACGCCACCCCCTCGTTCGCCTGGACCAGCTTGCGAATCGTCTCCACGGTGGGCATCTCGACGTCCATGTGCAGCGACACCTTGTACTTCTCGAACGCGCGCAGCACCAGGTTCCGGTACGGCGACACGACGTTGTGGGCGATGAACGTCTCCATCCCCAGGTCGCGAATCGACACGGTCTTGCGCGAGGCGAGCCGATGGCGCGGCGACACGACGAAGGCCAGGTGATCGGTGTAGATCACCGTGGACGCCACGCGCGGGTCCTGCGGGTCGTAGCTGATGACGCCAAGCTCGAGGTCGCCGTCCACCACCTGCAACGGCATCTTGCTCGACAGGCTGCGCCGTACCTGCACGTGGATGCGCGGGTAGGTGCGCCGGTACGCGGCGATGTGGGGCAGCAGGTAGAGCGTGGTGGACTCGTTGGCGCCCACCGTCAGCCGCCCGGCGGAGTTGTCGCGCAACTCGGCGAGCGCGTTCTCCATCTCGGCCCGCAGGTTGTCGAAGCGACGGGCGTAGTCGAGTACCAACTTCCCGGCATCGGTGAGCAGCAGGTCCTTCCCGCCCCGATCGATCAGCCGCTCGCCGAGGTCGGCCTCGAGGCGCTGGATCGCCAGCGAGACGGCCGGCTGCGTCCGGAACAACTTCTCGGCCGCGCGGGAGAAACTCCGCTCCGTCGCCACCGCGCGGAACACCTGCAGCAAGTACCACTCCATGGCACACTCCTTTGATGGCCGGCCCAGGGACCGTACACCTGCGTATCAGCAAACGTTATGTCATTATGAAATATTATCTATCTGCCACGCATTATCAATTTGCAAAATGCCTCAGTCGCGCGCCATAGTGGCCCAGGTTTCAGGAGGGAGTCTATGGCTCAACGCGTGCTGATCTTCGACACGACGCTGCGCGACGGCGAGCAGTCGCCCGGCTGCAGCATGAACGTTCGCGAGAAGCGCCGCATGGCGGCGAAGCTGGTCGATCTCGGCGTGGACATCATCGAGGCCGGGTTTCCCGTCGCCTCGGACGGCGATTTCGAGTCGGTGCGCATCATCGCCCGCGACACTCGTCGCGTCTCGGTCGCCGCGCTCGCGCGGGCCTGCCCGGCTGACATCGGCCGGGCGGCGGCCGCACTCGAGGAAGCCGAGCACCCGCGTATCCACACGTTCATCGCCACCAGCGACAATCACCTGAAGTACAAGCTCCGGAAGACGCGCGCCCAGGTGCTGAACGAGGCCGTCGAAGCGGTGCGCCTCGCGCGCCGTTACGTGGACGACGTGGAGTTCTCCGCCGAGGACGCGACGCGGACCGACATCGACTTCCTGCTGGAAGTGACGAGGGCCACGGTGGCGGCGGGCGCCAGCACGGTCAACATCCCCGACACCGTCGGCTACTGCACGCCCGACGAATTCGGCGAGACCATCACGCGCCTGGTCGCCGACGTCGGTGACGCGGCGGCGATCAGCGTCCACTGCCACAACGATCTCGGCTTGGCGGTCGCGAACTCCCTGGCCGCCGTGCAGGCCGGGGCGCGGCAAGTAGAGTGCACCGTCAACGGCATCGGCGAACGCGCCGGCAACTGCGCGCTCGAGGAAATCGTCATGGTGCTCCAGGTCCGGCGCGACCGCCTGGCCCATTCCACCCGCATCAACACTCCGCAGCTCTACCCGGCCAGTCAGCTCCTGAGCAGCCTGATCGCCTTCGGGCCGCAGCCGAACAAGGCCATCGTCGGCCGCAACGCGTTCGCCCACGAGGCCGGAATCCACCAGGACGGCGTGTTGAAGGAGCGCACCACCTACGAGATCATCGACCCGGCCAGCGTGGGCGTCCCCGAGAGCCGGCTGGTTCTCGGCAAGCACAGCGGCCGCCACGCCCTCCGCGCGCGCTGCGAGGGGCTGGGGTTCACGCTCACGCCCGCGCAGATCGACGCGGTCTACCGGCAGTTCATCGCGCTGGCCGACCGCAAGAAGGGCGTCACCGACGACGAGATCGCGGCGATGGCGTCTGCGTCTCGACTCGAGGCGGCGAGCTAGCCCATGGAGCTTCGGGTTCTCGTTCTTCCCGGTGATGGCATCGGGCCGGAAGTCACCGCGGAGGCCATGGGAGTCCTCCGCCGTGTGGCCGACCTGTTCGGCCACTTTGTGCACGCGGTGGACGGGCTCATCGGCGGCGCGGCGATCGAGGCCGCTGGCGCGCCGCTGCCGCCCGAGTCCCTGCAGGCCGCAAGGGACGCCGACGCCGTTCTGTTGGGCGCCGTCGGCGCGCCGCGGTTCGACGGCCTCCCGCCCGACCAGCGGCCCGAGCGAGGCTTGCTCGCGCTGCGGCAGGCGCTCGGCACGTTTGCCAACCTCCGCCCCTCACGCGCGTGGCCGACCCTGCTCGATGCCTCCCCGCTCAAGAACGCGGTCGTCGAGGGCACAGATCTGCTGATCGTACGGGAATTGACGTCCGGCTTGTACTACGGAACGCCGCGAGGCATTACCGGCAGCGGTCCCGGCGAGCGCGCGGTGAACACGCTGAGCTACACCAGGGAGGAGATCGAGCGCGTCGCGAGGGTCGCGTTCCACCTGGCGAGGGGCCGCCGGCGGCACGTGACGAGCGTGGACAAGTCGAACGTCCTCGAGAACTCGCAACTCTGGCGGCGCGTGGTGACGGAGGTGGCGTCCGACTATCCGGACGTGACCCTCGACCACCTGCTGGTGGACAATTGCGCCATGCAGTTGATCGTGAACCCGCGGCGATTCGATGTCGTGCTCACCGAGAACCTCTTCGGCGACATTCTGAGCGACGAGGCGGCCGTCCTGAGTGGCTCGATTGGCATGCTGGCATCGGCGTCCATCGGCGAGCGTCGCTCCTCGGGGCTTCGCGCCGGGCTGTACGAGCCGGTGCACGGGTCCGCGCCGGACATCGCCGGCCGCAACATCGCGAATCCGCTTGGCGCCATCGGGTCGGTGGCCGCCATGCTGGCCTATACCTTCGAGCTGCACGCCGAGGCGCGCGCCATCGAGGCAGCCATCGATCAGGTGGTCGCGTCGGGCCGGCTCACGGCGGACCTGAAGCCCGCGGCTCGAGCCGCGACGACGAGCGAGGTGGGGCAGGCGGTCCGCGACGCGATCGCCGCCCCGTGTTCCATGCTCCCCGCCCCCCGACCCCTGATCCCTGGTCCCCGATCCCTGATCCCTGATCCCTGACCCCTTTTTCCCATGCCCACCATCATCGACAAGATCTGGGACGCTCACGTGGTCTCATCCGCCGCGGATGCGCCATCGCTGCTCTATATCGACCTGCACCTGGTCCACGAGGTGACGTCACCCCAGGCCTTCGACGGTCTCCGCGCGAGAGGCATCCGTGTCCGGCGGCCGGACCTCACCTTCGCGACGGTCGACCACAGCATCCCGACGACTCCGCCGGAGTGGCCGGTCCAGGACGAGGTTGCGGCGCGCCAGGTGGCGACGCTCGAGGCCAACTGCGCGGAGTACGGCATCCCGTGCGCGGGCCGCGGGCATCCGAACCAGGGGATCGTCCACGTCATCGGGCCCGAGCTGGGGCTGACGCGGCCGGGCATGACCATCGTGTGCGGTGACAGCCACACCGCCACCCACGGCGCCTTCGCGGCGCTGGCGTTCGGCATCGGCACCAGCGAGGTCGAGATGGTGCTCGCCAGCCAGTGCCTGCTCCAGCGGAGACCGAAGACGCTGCGCATCGAGGTGGCCGGCCGCTTGCCGGCCGCTGTCTCCGCGAAAGACCTGGTGTTGGCGATCATCGCGCGCATCGGCGTGGACGGCGGGACCGGCCACGTCATCGAGTATGCGGGCGACCTCGTCCGGGCGCTGTCGATGGAGCAGAGGATGACGCTCTGCAACATGTCGATCGAGGCCGGCGCGCGAGGGGGGCTCGTCGCTCCCGACGAGACCACCTTCGACTACCTGGCCGGGCGCCCGTCGGCGCCGACGGATGCGGAGTGGGACCAGTCGGTCGCCCGGTGGCGGGCGCTGGCGACGGATGAGGGGGCGACGTTCGATCGACAGGTGTCGATCGACGGAGGCTCGCTCTCGCCCATGATCACGTTTGGCACCAACCCGGGCATGGGCGTGGCGATCGATGCCCCTGTCCCCGACCCGACATCGATCGAAGACCCGGTCGCCCGGCAGGCGCTTCGGCGGGCGCTCGACTACATGAAGGTCGAGGCGGGCAAGCCGCTGCTCGGACTCCACGTAGACGTGGTGTTCATCGGCAGCTGCACGAACGGGCGCCTGTCGGATCTCCGCGAGGCGGCCGCGATGTTCCGCGGGCGCCGCGTCGCGCCTGGGGTCAGGGCGCTGGTGGTCCCAGGCTCACAGCAGGTCAAGCGGGAGGCCGAAGCCGAGGGGATCGACCGCGTCTTCCGCGAGGCGGGCGCCGAGTGGCGCGAACCGGGTTGCTCGATGTGCATCGCGATGAACGGCGACCAGTTGCAGCCGGGCCAGTGCGCCGTCTCGACCAGCAATCGAAACTTCGAGGGGCGCCAGGGCCCGGGCGGACGGACGCTCCTGGCCAGCCCGGCGACGGCCGCCGCCGCAGCCGTCACCGGGGTCGTCACCGACCCGAGGAGGTTGTCATGACGCAAACGCGCGACCCGATCACCCGGTTCGAGGGACCCGCTGTCGCACTGGCCCGGGACAACATCGACACCGATCAGATCATCCCCGCACGGTTCCTCAAGACGACCAGCCGCACCGGCCTCGGCGCCAGCCTCTTTGCCGACTGGCGCATGGAGGCCGACCTCACCCCGCGACCGGGGTTCATCCTCAACTCGCCCGCAGCCCTTGGTGCCGCGGTCCTGGTCGCCGGGTGGAATTTCGGCTGCGGCAGCTCGCGCGAGCACGCGCCGTGGGCCCTGGCCGATTTCGGATTCCGCGCCGTCATCGCGGCGTCGTTCGCCGACATCTTCCGGCAGAACGCGCTCAAGAACGGCCTGCTGCCCATTCAACTGTCGCCCTCGATTCACGCGGGCCTGCTCTCACGCGTCGAGGCCGAGCCGGGCGCGATTGTCGCCGTCGATCTCGAGAAACAGGTGGTCACGCTCCCTGGCGGCGAGACGTCGGCCTTCACGATCGACCCCTTCGCGCGCGCCTGCCTCCTCGCCGGCGTGGACGAGATTGGCTACGTGCTTCGGCAGTCGGACGCGATCGCCCGCTTCGAAGTGGCCCGGGGCTTGGCGGCACCCCATAGGCGTTAACCTAAGAGTTGACCTTGGGGGATTGCCACGATGTCGCAGGTGGCGCTCCTGAAGAACGATAGGCCGAATTAACGGCGTCTCCGCTGGCCAGGTTAACGGAAGGCCCGCTATCAG